>DATJFF010000056.1:0-14043 GCA_035495795.1 Vicinamibacterales bacterium | reverse complement strand
TGCAAGGGCACGTCGTTCGAGCGCGAGAAGAACATCCTCGACGTCTGGTTCGACTCGGGCTCGAGCCACGAGGCGGTGCTGCCGTTCCGGGAGGACCATCACTGGCCGGCCGACATCTACCTCGAGGGGAGCGACCAGCATCGGGGCTGGTTCCACAGCTCGCTGCTCGTCGGCATCGGCACGCGCGGCCGGGCGCCATTCGATCAGGTGCTCACGCACGGATTCCTGGTTGACGAGCAGGGCCGCAAGATGTCGAAGTCGCTCGGCAACTTCGTCGCGCTCGAGGACGTGATCAGCCAGAGCGGCGCGGAGATCCTCCGGCTCTGGGTCTCGATGGTGGACTACCGCGAGGACATGCGGCTCGGGAAGGAGATCCTCGCGCGCACCGTCGAGGCCTACCGCAAGATCCGCAACGTGATTCGCGTTTTGGTCGCGAACCTCTACGACTTCGACCCGGCGCTGGACACGGTGGCGGTCGAGCGGATGCAGGAAATCGATCGCTGGGCCTTGGCGAAGTTCGCCGATTGCGCGGACAGGATCGTCAAGGCCTACGACGATTACGATTACCCGGGGATCTTCCAGATCGCGAACGCGTTCGTCACGGTCGACCTGAGCGCGTTCTACGTGGACGTGACCAAGGACCGGATGTACACGTTCGGCGCCAAGTCCGAGGCCCGCCGCTCGGGACAGACCGCGATGCTCGCTATCGTGGACGGGATCGCCAGGCTGCTCGCCCCGGTGCTGTCGGTGACGATGGACGAACTGTGGCGGACGCTGCCTGGCCCGCGGAGCGCCTCGGTTCACATGGCGGTCTTCCCGATGGGCGAAGAAATCGCGCCGTATCGCGACCCGGAGCTGCTGGCCCGCTGGGCGACGCTGGCCGGGGTCCGCGACGAGGTGAACCTCGCGCTGGAACAGAAGCGCAAGGAGCAGATCATCAAGGCCAACCTTTCGGCGCAGGCCCGGCTCGAGGCCGGGGGCGACGAAGGGAGGCTGCTGGCCCGGTACCGGGACTTCCTGCCGACGCTCTTCGGCGTGTCCCACGTTGAGCTGATCGAGGGCGCTGCGGACGCCCCGCGTCGGGTCACCGTCGAACGTGCCGACGGGGTCAAGTGCGAGCGCTGCTGGCGAGTGGTACCCGAGGTGAGCCGCGAGTCTGGAACTGAAGGGCTGTGTCCGCGCTGCGTCGACGCGCTGGCGCCCGCCGCGCACGCATGAGCCGTCTCCTTCGCGAACGGCAGTTCGAGCTGCTGATCGTCGTTCTCGTCGTCGTCCTGGATCAGCTCACGAAGGTGCTGGTCGGACGCGCCCTCGAGCTGCACGAAAGCGTGGACGTCGTGCCCGGCTTCCTGAGCCTGACCCGCGTCCACAACACCGGGGCGGCGTTCGGGATGCTGAACGGAGTGGACTTCGCGTTCAAAGCGGTGGTGATGTCGCTGGTCGCGCTGTCCGCGCTCGGCGGCGTTGCCTGGTACGCGTCGAGCGTGCCCCTGGCCGACGTGCTGGCGCGGGCCGGCATCGCCAGCGTGGTCGGGGGCGCGATCGGCAACCTGATCGATCGCGCCACTGCCGGGTACGTCCTCGATTTCGTGGACGCATACTGGAATGGATGGCATTTCTGGGCATTCAACGTCGCCGACGCGGCCATCACGATCGGCGTGGGCCTGATGATTCTCGATATTCTGGGGGTGGGGCGCCGTGCATCCAATCCTGTTTAGCCTCGGACCGCTCACCATCTACTCATACGGAGTGCTGCTCGCCGCGGCGTACCTGATCGGACTCGGCATGGCGGTGCGCCGGGCCCGCGCCGCCGGGCTCGACGGCAACCGGGTGCTCGATCTCGGCATCTGGGTGATCATCGCGGCGCTGGTCGGCGCCAAGGCGCTGCTCTTCTTCGTGGACTTCCGCCAGTTCACGAGCAGCTGGGCGGAGTTCACGACGCTCCTGCGATCGGGCGGCGTTTTCTACGGCGGCCTGATTGCGGCGGTCGTCGTCTGCATCTACCAGCTGCGCAAACACCAGCTGCCACTGTGGACCTCCGCCGATCTGTTCGCGCCCGGCATCGCCCTTGGCTACACGGTCGGGCGCCTGGGCTGCCTGATGGCCGGCTGCTGCTACGGGCGGCCGACCGACGTGTCCTGGGCGATCACGTTCACCGATCCGGCGGCCAACCTGAACGTCGGCACCCCGCTCAACGTGCCCCTGCACCCGACGCAGATCTACGAGTCGTTCGCCGGCCTGGCGATCTTCCTCATCCTGATGGCGCTGGAGCGCCGCGGGCGGCAGTTCTCGGGGCGGACGTTCTGGATGTTCGTGCTGCTCTACTCGATTTCGAGGTTCTTCATCGAGTTCTATCGCGGCGACGAACGCGGCTTCATGTTCAACGCGGTCTCCACGTCGCAGGCGATCTCGATCATCCTGGCCCCGCTGGCGCTTTTCATGCTCTGGTATCTGTCGCGTCCGGAGCAGCCGCTCGCGCCGGAGGCGCCGCGCGGGCCGCGGAAGCCGCGGTTTGCGTAGCTTGCCTCGCCGAAGCTCGAAGAGCGAAGGTGGGAGGTCGTGGGGCTTGAGCAATTGACTCGTCAGGTCTTCACGGTTCCAGCCGAAGCCGAAGGCGAACGGCTGGACCGGTACCTGGCCTCAGAGATCGCGAACTACTCCAGGTCGCAGATCCAGCGGCTGATCGACGAGGGCCACGTCGTCTGTTCGCGCGTCAAGCACACCAAGGCCAACGTGCAGCTGCGCGAAGGCGACGAGATTGCCGTCACGCTCCCCGAGCCAGCGGCAGCGGCGCCGGCCGCGCAGGACATCCCGCTCGACATCCTCTTCGACGATTCCGACATCGTCGTCGTCGACAAGCCCTCCGGCATGGTCGTGCACCCGGCGGCGGGCAACCCCGACGGCACGCTGGTGAACGCGCTCCTCCATCACGTGAAGGACCTGAGCGGCATCGGCGGGGAGATCCGTCCCGGAATCGTGCACCGGCTCGACAAAGGAACGAGCGGCGTCATGGTGGTCGCCAAGAACGACCTGGCACACCAGGAGTTGGCGCGGCAGTTCCACGATCGCGAAGTCGAGAAGGAATACGTCGCGCTGGTGTGGGGACTGGTCCAGCAGCGAAAGCGGATCGAGGCGGCGATTGGCCGCGACCCGAAGCACCGGCAGAAGATGTCGACGCGAGCCAGCCGGGCGAGGGACGCGGTGACGCGGGTCACCTGGGCGCGGGACCTCCGCGGGCTGACGTTGTGCCGGATCGCGATCTACACCGGGCGCACCCACCAGATTCGCGTCCACATGAGCGCCATCGGTCACCCGATCGTCGGCGACGCGCTCTACGGCGGCGTCCATCGCCGCGTGCCGCACCAGTTCCGGGCCGTGCAGTCGCTGACCCGCCCGTTCCTTCACGCCGAGCGGCTCACGTTCACTCACCCGCGGACCCACGAGCGCATGACCTTCGTGGCGCCACTTGCCGCCGACCTCGAGGCAATTCTCCGCGAGATTGCGCCGCCGGAACTACGGGACAAGATCTTTGGGTCCGAGGCGGCGGCGCCGGACGCGGAGTAGGCTCTAGGCTCTGGGCTCTAGGCTTTAGGAAGAGCGCTTTGTTCGCTCATGACTCGGGTGACCGCGTGACAGGCCTGAAGCCTAGAGCCTAAAGCCTAGAGCCTACTTCTTCGGCCGCTCCACGCTCACGAGGCGCGACTCGTAGAACGTAACGTCGATCTCGTCGCCGGCCCTGAGCGTGTTCAACTGCGACTTGTCGGTCACCGCCATCGCGCGCTCGACGCCGTCGCTGGTTCGGACCATCAGCGAGGGCGCCGCGGCGTCCACCGAAGTGATCTTGGCGCGGATCGTGCGCTCGCGCATCATCTCGGAGCCCGGCTTGTCGTCCTTGCGGCGCACCGTCGTGGTTGGCGTACCCGAGGGCGCCGGGGAACCGGGGCGAGCAAGCCGAACGGCGATGGCCTCGAAGTATCGCGCCGACACGATATCTCCCACCTTCAGGCTGTTGAAGCCCTCCATCTCCGGAGGGGCGGTGACGTGCAGGCGCGAACCGGCCGCGGTCTTGAGCGTGACGACGCGGCTGGCCTTGTCGACGGCCTCGATCGTGGCGGTGACGACCTTCGGTTCGGATTCGTAGATGGCTTTCTGGGCCAGCAGGCCGGTGCCGGCGAAGACCGCGAACGCCGCCGCCAGCATCATCGCTCGACGCATGACTGTGTCCTCCTCATCGGTGCCGCCATAGAATAACCGCGCATCGTGATCGTCGAGCCCCATCGCCTCGCGCGCGCCAGCATCCTGGCCGCGTTCGTTCTCGCGCTCGGCGCGGCGCCGGCGCTCGCCCAGAAGACCGACGTCGTGACCCTGGTGAACGGGGACACGCTCACGTGCGAGATCAAGCTCCTCGATCGGGGCCGCCTCCAGGTGAGCACCGATCACCTCGGTACGGTCTACATCGAGTGGGACAAGGTCGTGTCGGTCACCGCCGCCCGGCTGTTTCGCGTCGAAACCGCCAGCGGGCTCCGACTCCTCGGACGGCTTACAACCACCTCCCCGGCCCGTCTCGATGTAATCCAGGAGACCGGTCCGGTGGAAGTCGACGGATTCGACGTCGTCTACATCGCCCCGATCGGCCGCAGGTTCTGGAGCCAAATCGATGGCGGCCTGAACGTCGGCCTGAGCTACACACAGTCGAGCGGCGTGGCCCAGGCGAGCTTCAGCGCCAACGCGCTCTATCGCCGGCCCAGCCTGCAACTGACGGCAACCGCGAGCAGCTACCTGACCGCGGAGAGTGATGGCAACGACACGTCGCGGCACTCGCTCGAGCTCGGCGGCGCCAAATATTACGGCCGCCGTTCGCTGTGGCTGCTCCAAGGCGGTTTCATGCGCAACCAGGAGCTCGGTTACGACCTGCGGGCCACGGTCAGCGGCGGCATCGGATCCTTCCTGGCGCGCTCGAATCACAATGTCCTGGCGGTAGGCGGCGGCCTCTCGACCAGCCGCGAAATTCCGGTCGAGGGCGAGTCCCGGCAGCAACTCGACGCGCTCCTCGCGGTGCGCCAGTCGTACTTCCGTTACGACACGCCGAAGACCGACGTCGCGACGTCGCTCTACGTCTATCCCGGGCTGTCCGACTGGGGCCGGGTGCGCCTCGAGCTCGACAGCCGCTTGAATCGCGAGCTCCTTAAGGATTTCACGATCGGGTTCACGATCTACGACAGCTACGACAGCCGCCCGCCGACCGAAGGGGCGCGCAAGAACGACGTCGGCCTCAGTCTGACGATCGGCTGGACGTTCTAGCGGACCGGCGGGGGCACGACGTTGCGCTCCGACACGACTGCGCCACGAGCACACGGAATCGAGAGCGGGCGACTCGACGTGCCCCAGATGTCGTCGACGCGGCCTCGGCAGCGGGCTGCTCCTGGCGCGTTGGTGAGAGCAGGCCAACTGCCGAGCGTCAGAATGCGAGAACTGTCTGCACCATCGGCACCCAACCCGTCATCCCTGCCGTATACGGCGTGAAGGCTCCGCTATACGGCGCCCGGTCGATCCGGAACAGCTCGCCGTTGAGCCACAGCCGCTCGGTCGCGAGGAAGTGCCACTTCACTCCCCCGCCATACTCATGGGAGTTGCCGAACTGCCCGCGTACCCACGAGGCGCGGCCGTATACCATCACTTTTCTCGGGCTGACGAATTGACCCACGGTGAGTTCGCCGCCATGGTCCATGGTGGAGGCGATCGGAAGCGGGCCGTCGGCGTCGAAATCGTCCAGCCAACGCACGAAGTACTGCCCGTTGATCGCCAGCCCGTTCCACTTCATGCCGCCGTCGGCCGCCCACATTCTGTATGTCGCCACGTCGACCGTGACATCAGGCGCGAACGCCCCGGTCGAGAAGGTCAGGACGCCGTCGGAGTTGTACAGCGACGTGTTCTCTGGACTCGATTGATCGAGATTCGAGAACCGGTCCTCTCTGGACCTCGTGAACGCGGTGCCAATCCGCATGCGAACCTTCTTCGAGGCGAAGTAGTCGTCGTACATGTTGCGCGACTTGCCGGGCTCCCCGTACGCCCCCAACGGTTCCCACCAGACGCTGCCGGACAGCGCCAGGTGTGTATCGATCTTGTTGGCCGATATGCTCAGGGTGTTGAGGCCGTTGCCAACGAATGCCAGATAGTTCAGCCCGTGCGCGAATTCTCCGTTGGCCCATGCTCCCTGCGTGAACCCGGGACGAAAGAAGTTGTCGGCCATGCTCCGGTCGGTTGACGTGAAGAACGGGAACGTGTTGACCAGCGATCGGCTGCCTGGGATGCCGGTGTATCCAGCGGTCACTGTCAGGGCATTGTTGAATCGCCAGCCGATGTTGCTGGCGACGATGATCGACGCGGCCCCGGCTGAGGTCCAGACGGTGAAGCTGTATCGCGCCCTCTGGTCGAAGATGTAGCCCCCCAGGATGAACATCGCGCGGTTGACCGTGATGTCGTTGCGCCGGTGCACCTCGCGGGTCACGCCCAGGTGGTCGGTGAACGTCTCGTCGCTATCCATGGTGTTCAGATAGCGGAGTTGCGTATTGATGTTGAACTTCAGCAGGAACGGCACCGACGCGTCTGCCGGCGTCTCCCAGATGACGATGCCATCCCGGTAACGATCGGTGGGGGCCGGTGCGGTGGAAGTGGCGGCCGCCTGTCCGGAAGCGCCCGCTGAATCGGTCGCCGGCGTCGGGGCATCTGCCGGCGCCGACTCGACGGGAGCGGCCCGCGGGTCGGCGACCGCGTTGTCTGGCTCAGGTGCAGGAGACTGAGCCGAGGCAGACGCCGTGAAGCACACAACTGCCCAGACCGTCGCGGCCAAGGGCGTGGCCGCGCGGCGGAGCACCGCGAGGAGTGCTCCGCCGAAGCCTTTCTGAACGATCGACGGCAATGGGATCACGACATCCACCAAGTTCGATCAGCAGAGCACCACGGATTGGGCGAGCCCGGCCTCGCTGGTCTCCTTGTACTTGCTGTTCATGTCCCTGGCGGTCTCGGCCAGAGCTGCGATGGTGGCGTCGAGATTGACGCGGTGCCTGGACGCGATCTCATTGCTGGCGATCGCGTAGGCGGTCCATGCCTTGACTGCGCCGAACGCGCACCGCTCGATGCACGGCACCTGGACGTAGCCAGCGACCGGGTCGCAAGTCATGCCGAGGTGATGCTCGAGTGCCGATTCGGCGGCGTTCTCGACCACCAACGAAGGGGCGTCGTAGGCAGTTGCCGTCAACGCCGCCGCCATCGACGACGCGACGCCAATCTCGGCCTGGCAGCCACCCTCTGCCGCCGACAGCGTCGCATGGTGCTTACAAAGATAGCCGACCGCCGCCGCCGCGAGCATGCCTTCACGGATCTTCTGCCGGTCCATCTTGCGGACCTCGAGGAGCCCGTAGACCAACGCCGGCATCACGCCGGCGGAACCGCCGGTCGGCGCCGTGATCACGAGATGGCCACGCCCGTTCTCCTCGGACGCCGCCAGTGCAAATGCCGACAACGCGCCGAGACCACGCTCCGATTCGAACTTGTCGTCCATGGCACGCTTGTAGACGGTGGCGGCCTTGCTGTGCAGCTTGATCGGGCCGGGCAGCACGTCGTCTTCCGGCATCGCCAGACCGGACTTCACCGTCGCCACCATCGCGTTGATGACCTTATCGACCCATTCGTACACTTGCGCTTCCGATTTGCCGGTGATCGACATCTCGTTGGCGAGCATGATCTTGGCGATGGTCGTCTTGTTGGTGTCGGCGTGATCCCGCAGCTCTTTCATGGTCCGGAAGGGGAACTTCGGCGGGTTCTTCTTCGGCGGCTCGTAGCCTTTCCACTCGATGAACCCGCCGCCGACCGAGTAGTACTCCTGCTCGAGCAAGACGTCGTTGCCGGCTAGCAGCTTGACCGTCATCGTGTTCGGGTGCTTGAAGTCGCCCTTGGTGGCGTCGTAGACGACGTCCTTGAGGCTCACGTCGATCGACTTGGTTCCGAGCTTCACCGGGAACACCTGGTCAGGTTTGTCGCGCAGGCTGTCGAGGAATTTCGGGTCGACGGTCGCGGGTTCATTCCCGATCAGACCGGCGAGCGCGGCGCGCTCGGTGCCGTGGCCCTTTCCTGTCGCGCTGAGGCTGCCGAACAGGTTCACCTGGAGCTTGGTTGCCTTGCCCAGCTGGTCGGCCGGCAGCTTGGTGGCGCGCTGGTAGAAGTCGTAGGTGATGCGCATCGGCCCGATGGTGTGCGAGCTGGACGGGCCCGGACCCACCTTGTAGAACTCGTCTACGGTGGTGAGGACCGGCCCCTCTCCTTTCTTCACGACGTTCAAGTCCTTCGCGAGCGGCGGCGCGGGTGAGGCGGCGGCTTCCGGCTTAGCGGTGGCCACGGCCTGGGCAGTCTGCTGTTCGGGAGTGCGGGCGCACCCCGTCATGACCGCGGCGGCACCGCCGACAGCGGTCCGCATCAGGAAGCTGCGGCGATCAACGCCGGGTGGAATCTCGTGTGCCAGCAATGGTCTGGTGTCGGCGAGCGGATCCTCGCGAGGACCTTCAGGGGATGTCGCCGGGCCACGAATTGTTGCCGTTTCGTCAGTGTCTGAATGCGCCATGGTCAACCTGCTCCTATTCATCGTTCGGTTCGCTGGACGCGGGCCTCGATCGTCACGGATTCGAGCCGCCTGCCCAGAATCTTGAAATGTTTGGTCGATAGCCCATCTCTCATACTGTGCGCAGTCGCACCTAATGTGTGAAGTCTTTTCCTCCTGGTCCGTTCGCGGCGGCGTCCTCTTCCGAGATCGCGGTGAGTCGCTCCTGCGGGAAGTGAAAAGAGGTTACGCCGGACGGGACGTTGAGGCGACGATCCATGGATCGTCCTGCGGCGCGCGAGGGTTGGCGTCCGGGCCAGAGAGAATCGGGCCTGGTGCCTCGTCGTCGTAATTCGCGCCGTGGCGCACGCCACCGCCCGCGGGCAGCGTCGCCGCGACCAGGAGGCGCGAGCCCATCCGCTCACGCGCAGATCATGGTGTTCCGTGAATTACATCATCGAGCTGGAAACCTCCGAGCGGCGCACCATTACTTCTTCTGTTCGAGCCTCAGCTCGTTCAGCCGCACCGGTTCGCTCGAGTAGTTCTCGATCTCGATGCTGTTCTTCTTCTTGTCGAACGAGATCTGCGTTGCGTAGGCGAGGCGGCCTTCGCCCTTGCCATCGGCGCCGAAATGCATCTCGAACAATGAGAACGGATAGTCCACCGTCCGCGGCTGGTTGCGCGCTTCCTGGAAACCGATCACGCGCGGCGTGATGACGACGATGCGCCGGCCGCCCTTTTCCATCGGAAAGCTCATCGCGTAACGGATGTCGGTGCCAAGTCGCATCACGTTGTTGGGATCCGGCCCCATGTAGCCGGGAAAACGGAATCGTCCGAGCTCCGGCTGTTTCTCGAGCGCGCGGACCAGCCCGTCCTGCTTCTTCTCCAGGAACGTCTGGATCAGGAACTGGCGCTGCGATGGATTCGACCAGCCATCGATGTCGATCTGAATCGTCTGGTTCGCTCCGGTCGCGATGTTGCTCATGTTGAGCGCCCAGCCCGTGATCCGCACCTTGTCGGTGGCGCTTGGCTCGGTCGAAGGCTGGCTTTGCGCCGATATCGTGCTCATGACGGCCAGAGCCACGAACATCGTGGCCGTCGCGGAAATCAACAGCTTGTTCATGCCTGCCTCTCGATTGAGGTTGTTCCTGCCTTCTGCCTCTTGCCTTGACTTTACCGCCGGCGCCCGCCACCCCCGCGCATTCCGCCGCTTCGCGCGCCACCGCCGTAACTCCCGGCCCCGGACCTGGTGCTTCCGCCCGACTCCCAACCGCTGCGATTCGTCGTCCGCGTGTTACCGGACGTGCGGGCGCTGCTGTCGCGTTCGAGTTGGCCGGTCGTGCCCGCCGATTGGGTGCCGGCCGTCGCCGTGCCGGCGGTGGCGCCCCCGCTCGAGGCCCGGTCGCGCGCCTGGCCGGTCGCGCCCGATTGCGCGGCCCGGTCGCGGGCCTGTTGCGCCTGCGAGCCGTCGGCGGGACTCCATCCGCCGGAGCCGTTGCTCTGCTCCCACCCGCCGCTGTCGTTCTTCCGATAGACGTTGCCGTCGTGCCCCGCGTAAACGTCGCCGCCGCTGGTGCGAACGGCGCCCGTGTTCCCGGCTGGGCCGCTGCGGCCCACCGCGGCGCCGCCTTCACTGTTCCGTGCGGCGCCGGTGGAGGTGCCGGTCCGGTAGTTCTCGCGATGCGCGGTTTGCGCCCAGTTGTCACCGCGCTGCACCGAGCTCGTGCCCCAGTTGCCGTAGACGTTCGACCCCTGCCGCGTCTGCGCGTAGGTGCCGGTGCGGGGGTTATAGGCCTGCCCCGCCGCGCGCGATCCGTACGGCCCGTAGGCCGCGGCCCCGCGCGCGTAGGTCCCGGTGCGCGGGTTGTACGACGCCCCCATCCCGACGCCGCCGTACGGGCCATAGACGGCCGCGCCGCGGCCGTAGCCGCCCGTATAGGGGTTGTACCATGCGCCCATGCCGTAGGTGTGCGGATACGGGTAGTAGCCGGGGTAGAAGCCGCCGTAATACCCGTACGGCGGGTAGTACCAGCCGCTGCCCCAGACGGCGCAGCCCCAGCCGACCATCAGCCCCGTGTACGCCGCGACATACGCGAAGGTCACCCACTCGTCGTTGTCGTCGTCGTCTTCCACGGTCACGTAGGTGATGTGGTTCACCGGCGAACTCGCCGGGATCGTGTAGATCTCCTTCGGTATGTTCGACGCCACTTCCCACGGGCCTTCGGCCGACTTGGACACGAACCACACGCCCTGGAAGCACATGTAGAAGAGGTCACCGAACTTGACGATGTCCTTGTCGGTGTTGACCACCTGCTGGACACCTTTGCTGCCGTCGATCGGTTTGATTTCGGGCTTGCCGCCGGCGTACTGCACGTCGGGTGCTTTCAGCTCCTTCTTGTTGACGCGCGCCGTGCGCGGGATCTGCGCGAGGAGCACGGCTTCGGTGGCCTGCGGCGTCCCGGGCACCGACGCGAGCACGCGCGATCGCGGATGCTCGACTGGAATCTTCTTGAACTCGTCGGGCAGGGTTGGCGTGGCGAAGCTCCACGGTCCCTCCAGGCTCGCGGCCCGGAACCAGCGGCCTGCGACCAGGAAGTAGAAATCGCCGCTCCGTCCCATGCGGAACACGTCGCTTTCCGTGTTGTTCACCCACAACAGCGTCGGTGTCCCTTCCACCGCCAGGTAGCTCGGCTGGCCCTGGGTCACGATCAGCTCGCCGGGCGTTGTCGTGACAAAGATCTTCGGCATCGTCTTCGACGAGAGTTTCTTGCCGGGGAGCGCCGCTTTCACGTCTTTCCAGTTGTCGTCGGCGGGCAGCTTGGAGAAGCTGTCGGGCAGCTTCCCGGTGACCGCCTTCCACGGGCCCGCCACCTCGGCCGCCTGGATCCAGGAGTCGTTGTAGCGCGCGTAGAACGTCTTGCTCGGTGTGTGCTCGAAGAGATCCCAGTTCGTGTTGACCGCGTATTTCAGGTCAACGTCCTTGATCGGGCTCCAGATCGCGTCGCCGTCCAGATTGATGAGTGCCGCTGGTGCCTGCGCCGAGAACACCTTCGGTGGATCCGCCTTGATGCCTTCGACGTTCTTGATCGTCAATGGGCTGTCGGCGACATAGGCCAGCAGCCGATCGAGATCCAGCACCTTCTGGTTGTTGGGGAGCGCCTGTACGTCGGCGACGAGCGTCTTCACCTGGTCGGGGGCCAGCGACTTGAAGTTGTACTCCTCGACGCGCATGTCGAACGTGACGACGCGATCGTCCACGGCCACCTTCGTCGGCCCGGTGATCTTGATCGTGCCGAGCGCCGGCTCCTTGGCGCCCGTCGGCGTATATGCCACCGCCGACCAGGCGACGATGTCCTTCTGGTTGGTCCAGCTCTCGACCTGCGGCTGGTACCAGAGGACGGCGCCGTGGGGAAGGGTGACGGCGCGCGGCCAGCCGGTATCGGCATTGGTCCCGGCCGGGAGGTTGGCGCCTTGCGGGACTGGCGCGGGAGCGGGCCCCGACGGCTTGCTCTGCGCCCGGACAAGCGTTCCCGGCGGGATGGCCAGCGTCAACGCGACGATCGCGGCGACACGCGGCGAACGGTATGAATTGATGCGCATACGATGTTCCATGCTGCCGGAATTGAAACGCCGGGGCTGAGAGCCCCGGCGTCCCATGTCCACGTCGCGCCGCGACCGGCTACTTCTGCGGCTCGACGCTGACTGCCAGGGCCTGAGTGTACGTGATCTCGACCGTATCGCCGACCTTGTACCCTTCGAGGTTTTTGGCGTTCTCCACGCGGAACGACATCTGCTGGCCCTTGTCGGTCTTGACCGTGACCGACGGCGCCTTCGTGTCGATCGCCTGGATCGTCACCGTGGCGGTAGTTTGCTGCGCAATCGTCCCGCCCGGCTTGCTCCCCGGCGTTCGCGTGATGCCGCCCGACTCCGCGGGACGTGCCTCCTGACCCGGACGCCGCACCGACGAGACGACCGACTCGTGGTACCGGAAGGTGACCTTGTCGCCCACCTTCAACGCATCGAAGCGCTGCACCTCGGGACCGCAGAACAGCTCCTCGAGGTTGCCATCCTTGTCCTTCAAGGTGACCACGCGCGTCGTCTTGTTGATCGCCTCGATCGTGAAGCTCTCTGTCACCGTATCCGACACGCTGACTGGTTTCTGCGCCGCGATCGCCGGAGCACCCCAGAGCAGGGCAGCCACCGCGCACGACGCCACGACGCCGGGAAATCGAAGGGCCATGTCTCGCTCCTCAGAAACGAATGGTTACGCCGCCGTTGAAGCTGAACTGGTTCGCATACTGGGCATCACCGACGACGTAGCAGCCCCAGTAGGGGTCGCACCACCAGCCGGCCGAATCTGTCTTGATGTAGGTCGGGGTCCACTGCACGCCGGCCCGGAAGCCGACGTTGGAGCTGCCATACGCCTTGACGCCGGCGCCCCACGTGGTCGAGAACTGCGTTTCCCCGGCGGTCGATCGGGCCTGGCCGTTGAACCCGGTGAAGTCCACGCTGCCGTAATTGGTCGCGCCGAAGCCGACCATCAGATAGGGCCGGACCCGGGCGTCGGGCGGCGCGAAGTTGAAGGCGACGTACGGGTGGTAGGTATTCACCGTGAGGTCGCCGACGTCCACCGTCTGTGTGCCCTCGATCCGCAGCTTGCTGAGCTGTTGACCGAACAGAAACCCGACCTCGACGTTGTCGGTGGCGTTGAAGCCGATGTCGAAGCCCCACGAGAAGGAGTCTTTGATATCGATTGCGTCGTAGAGATTACCGTCGGCCGCCAGCACCGCATCGCCCTCGACACCATCGGAGAACGTCCAGCCGACGACGCCTCCGACTTCCACTCGCTGTGCAAATGCCGGCGCCGACATGAGGGCGGACACAGCCGCCATTGCCATTACTCGTTTCAACATGACTCGAACCTCCATGGGGAATAACAAACACCGATCATTACATACACGAAACAGCAGAGCTAACGCGCCGTAGCCAGCGGATTACCGCCAAGCGCATTGGAAATCTCGGTAATCGCTCTCTGTGCACGCACGCTGTTGCCGGCATCGTCGAGGGGCGGGGATACGACCGCGATGCCAAACTTGCCCGGCGACACTGCAATGATGCCGCCACCTACCCCGCTCTTCGCCGGCAAACCAGTGTGGTAGAGCCACTTTCCTGAGTCGTCATACAGCCCAGCCGTGGCCATGACGGCGAGGATGCCTGGCACCTTCGGTCCGTCCACCACCTGCTTGCCGGTGACTGGGTTCTTGCCGTTGAACGCCAGGGTAGAAGCCATGATAGCCAAATCCCTGGCCTTGACACCGATCGAACATTGGCGCGTGTAGAGATCAACCGCCTGCTGCCAGTTGTCCTTGATATAGCCGTAGGCCAGCATCAGGGCGCCGATCGCCTGGTTGCGCTGGTTGGTGTCCGACTCCGACTTATATACATCCTGC
>DATJFF010000055.1:0-2192 GCA_035495795.1 Vicinamibacterales bacterium | reverse complement strand
GGCAGGGTCCGCCCCTGCCCGGTGCTGCAGACCCGCTTCGTAGCCCTGGGGCACAACACGGTGCGCGGCGCGGCCGGCGCGGCGATCCTGAATGCGGAACTGATGCACGCCGAGAAGATGCTGTGACGGGCAACACGAAGGACACGAAGCGCACGAAATCACAAAGGTTAAGAGCGCAGAGACATCATGCGGACAGCACTGCGCGAAGCCTTCTTCAGGGAGCTGAGATTGTCTTGTCACACCTTTGTGGCCTTCGCGTCCTTCGTGCCTTCGTGTGTTCCCAGTGGACGTAATCTCAGCGCGACTGCGTAGGGGCTGATGGTGCGCGAACGGATCGAGAAGCTCTTTGCCGCGGGAGCGGCGGCTGACAAGGCGGACGCGCGTGCCGCGTTTGCCGAGCTGCAGCGCGCGCTCGGCGCGGGCGAGGTGCGCGCGGCGGAGCCGGACACCAGCGAGCCGAGCGGGTGGCGCGTCAACACGTGGGTGAAGCAGGGGATCCTGCTCGGGTTCAGGTTCGGCGACACCGTCGACCTCACCGCCGGATTGCCGTTCTACGACAAGGACACAATGCCGGTGAAGCGTCCTGGAACGTCGGCGGGCGTCCGCATCGTGCCGGGCGGTTCGAGTGTTCGTGAGGGAGCGTTCCTCGGCGCGAGCGTCATCTGTATGCCGCCGATGTACGTCAACATCGGCGCCTACGTCGGCGAGGGCACGTTGATCGACTCGCACGCGCTGGTCGGATCGTGCGCGCAGGTTGGCGCGCGGGTGCATGTCAGCGCCGCCGCGCAATTGGGCGGGGTGATCGAGCCGGTCGGGGCACTGCCGGTGATTGTCGAAGATGACGTGCTCATCGGCGGGAACACCGGCATCTACGAGGGCGCGGTGATCAAGCGACGCGCGGTGATTGCCGCCGGCACCATCCTCACCGGCTCCACGCCCGTCTACGATCTGCCGAACGGCCGCATCATCAGGCCTGAGCCGGGACAACCGCTGATCGTGCCGGAAGGGGCGGTGGTCGTTCCGGGGGCCCGCGCCGTCACGGTTGGCGCCGGACGCGACTGGGGACTCTCGCTGGCGACGCCCGTGATCGTCAAGTATCGTGACGATCGCACCGACACTCGCACGGAGCTCGAATCGTGGATCCGGTAGATCCAACCGCGCTGGCGCGGCTGCTGATCGATATCGACTCGACGACGGGGAAGGAGGGGGAGGCGGGCCGGGCGCTGGCGGCGTTCCTCCGCGGCCGCGGCTATTCGGTGCTGGAGCAGCCCCTCGACCCATCTTTCGACTCCGCTCGGGGCGGGCAGGCTGCGGGGGACCGCATCAACGTCATCGCCGCCGCCGGCGAGCCGGCACTCGTCTTCTCGACGCACATCGACTGCGTGCCGCCGTTCTTTCCGAGCCGGCTCGAGGACGGCGTGCTCTACGGCCGCGGCGCCTGCGACGCCAAGGGCATCCTCGCCGCGCAGGTCGCGGCCGCCGAGCGGCTGCGGGCCAGGGGCGACACGCGGATCGGTCTGGTGTTCGTGGCCGGCGAAGAACGGGGCAGCGAAGGGGCGCTGGCCGCGAACCGCATCGCCTCCCAGTCGCGTTATCTAATCAACGGCGAGCCCACCGACAACCGCTTAGGGGCAGCCACGCGGGGTGTCCTCCGCGTCCGGCTTCGCACCACTGGAATTGCCGCGCACTCCGGCTATCCGTCGCTGGGCCGATCCGCGATTGAAGCCCTGGTGGACGTCCTCGTCGATTTGCGCGCGGCGCCCTGGCCAGACGACCAGGTGCTCGGCCGCACGCACTACACGATCGGTCTGATTGCCGGCGGCGTCGCCCCGAACGTGATTCCGGCCGAGGCCACGGCCGAGATCCTGTTCCGGACTGTCGGCGGGCACGATGCCGTCCGCCGCGTGCTTGGTGCAACCGTTGCCGGCCGCGCCGAGATCCATGAGGTGCTCGAGGTGCCGGCCGTGCAGCTCGAGACGCGCGACGGGTTCGAGTCGGCGGTCTTCGCCTACACCACGGATATTCCGCTGCTCACCAACTGGGGCACACCGCTCCTGCTCGGCCCCGGCTCCATCCACGTGGCGCACACCGATCACGAGCACGTCAAGGTGGACGAGCTCGTCGCCGCCGTGGACCTCTACGAGCAGTTGGCGACCCTCCTTCTGGCTGAGCTCGACACGTAGGCCGCGCGC
>DATJFF010000054.1:0-22104 GCA_035495795.1 Vicinamibacterales bacterium | reverse complement strand
ATGCGCGACCTGCTGATCCTCTCGGTGGACAAGTCTCGCGCCTCCGACGCCGATGTCGTCGGCGACAGCGATCGGGAGCGGCTGCTCCAACTCGTGGGCCGCTGGTCGCGAGAGGACCTGCTGCGCGGGTTCGACCTGATGACCCGCGTGGAGCAGGAGATTCGCGCCTCCGATCAGCCGCGCTACAACATGGAGATGGCGCTGTTGCGCCTGATGCACCTCAGGAAGCTGGTGCCTCTCACGGATCTTCTCACCGGTGCGGCGGGTGCGACAGGTGCGATGGGTGCGACACGCGTCCCGGGTGCGACACGTGCGACAGGTGCGACGGGTGCGACGGGTGCCAGTCGTGCTCCGGCATCGCCTCCAATTGCGCGGCCGTCGAATACAAATCGACCTGGCCCGCCCTCTGGTGTGCCCTCGGCATCGGCCGTGGCCACGGCGGCCGCGCCGCCCAGAACAGGAACGGCGCCAGGGACGTCGTACCGCGACGCGCTCCTCGCCGAAATCAAGGCCGCCAAACCGATCTTCTATAACCTCGTCGTCGCACAGGCGTTCAGCATCGAGGCCGACGAGAGTGGCGTCACCTTCACCTTCCAGCCGAACCAGAAGGTGCCGAAGCAGCAATGCGAGGAGAATCGCGGGCTGGTGCAGACGCTCGTCGAGAAGCTGACCGGCGAAAAGCGCCCGGTGCGTATCGGATTCACGGACGGCTCCGCGCCGGCCGCGGCCGGGCCGCCCTCGGCGCCGCCGGGCCCGGCTCCCGCACCGGTAAGCGGTGAGCGCAAGGACGCCATGATGCAGAATCCGACCGTGCGGCACCTGCTCGAAGTGTTTCCGGTGGAAAAGACGACGGTTCAGGACGAGTAGATCGTGCCGGGAGTCGGGAAGCGGGAGTCGCGAGTCGGCGAGGGGCGCAGGCAATCATGAACATCCAGGCAATGATGAAGCAGGCGCAGGAAGCGCAACAGCGGCTGCAGCAGCAGATGACCGAGATGCGCGCCCAGGCGACGGCCGGCGGCGGCATGGTGACCTGCACGGTCAACGGCCACAAGCACCTGCTGTCGCTCACGATCGATCCAGAAGTCGTGTCCAAAGAGGATGTGGCGATGCTCCAGGACTTGATCGTCGCCGCCGTCAACGACGCGCACCGCAAGGTCGACGAAGAGTTGAAGCGCTCGATCGGTGGGCTGATGTCGGGGCTCAACCTGCCCGGGCTCTAAGAGCAAGGCAAAAGGCAAAAGGCAAAAGGCAGAAGGCAGAAGGCAAAAAGGTAGTAGCCAGCCCGTGCTTCCGGAATCGCTCCAACAACTCATCGATCAGTTCAAGCGCCTGCCGGGCATCGGCGGCAAGAGCGCGCAACGGCTGGCGTTCCACGTGCTGCGCACGCCGCGGGAGGACGCGGAGCGGTTGTGCGACGCGATCCGCCAGGTGAAGGATCGTGTGACCTACTGCACGATCTGCAGCAACATCACCGACATCGACCCGTGCGGCATCTGTGCTGACGAGAGGCGCGACCGGCGGAGCATCTGCGTCGTCGAAGAGCCGCAGAACGTCAACGTGATCGAGAAGACGGGCGGGCATCGCGGCACTTACCACGTGCTGATGGGCGCCATCTCACCGCTCTCCGGCGTCGGCCCCGACGACCTGAAGATCAAGGGCCTCCTCGAGCGCATCGCCGAAGGGGCTGTGGACGAGGTCATCCTCGCTACGAACCCGACGGTCGAAGGCGAGGCCACCGCCATCTACCTGGCGCGGCTGCTGAAGCCGCTCGGGGTGCGGGTGACGCGCATCGCGATGGGGATTCCGGTCGGCAGCGATCTCGAATATGCCGACGACCTGACCATGACCCGCGCCCTCGAAGGGAGAAGGGAACTCTGACGCCGCACTCGACTGGAACCGTCTGTTAAGATCTCCGGGCCCTACCCCCCGGGAATATGCTGCCAGTCGCGTATCAAATCCCAGCCGCCATCGTCCTCGTCGCGGGCGGCGTCCTCTCCTGCTTCTTCGGCTATCGCCTCTTCAAGGTAGTGCTGGCCATCTTCGGGTTCATCGTCGGCGGCCTGGCGGCCAGCTCGGTGTTCGGCGAGAGCGCGGCCACCGGGATGGTGATTGCCGCGATCGTCGGCGGCCTGTGCGGCGCCATGCTGCTGCTGGCCGCGTACTTCGTCGGCGTGGCGCTGGTCGGCGCCGGTGTCGGCGTGGCGACGGTGCACGTGATCTGGACGCAAATCCACGGCGACCCGCATCCGGCGGTGGTCATCCTCTTCGCCATCGCCGGCGCGCTGGCGGCGACGTGGCTGCAGCGCTACGTCATCATTCTCGGCACCGCGTTCGGCGGCGCCTGGACGATCGTTGTCGGCGCCGCGGCGCTGATGGGCCATCCCGCGGCGCTCAGGGCTGCCGCAGAAGGGGATGTCTGGGTCGCCTACCCGATGAATCCCGCACCGGAGCAGGGATGGGTGCCATGGATATTCCTCAGCCTCGGCGCGCTCGGGACCCTCGTCCAGATGTACTGGACAGGGGGGCAGAGCGGGCGCGTCGGCAAGAAGAAGCCCAAGAAAGCTGAGTGACCAGCCGCCGCGCCCCGGCGAATCTGGTGATCTCGCGATCTGGTGAGCTGGTGATCAATCTGGCGATCTTAAGATCTGGCGATCTATCTGACGATCGATCGATCTATCTGATGCTGGTGATCGCCGGTTGCCGCGGAAGATCGATAGATTCCCGCGCGGCCGAAGGCCGCGCCTGCGGTGCGAAGCACCGCCTGCGCCGCGAAGCACCGCCCACGGCGCAAAGCGCCGCCTTGAAGGCCGCGCCTGCGGTGCGAAGCACCGCCTGCGCCGCGAAGCGGCGCCCACGGCGCGAAGCGCCGCCCTGGAGGTGCTAAGCACCGCCCACGGCGCGGAGCGCCCGCGCGGCCGAAGGCCGCGCCTACGCCGCGAAGCGGCGCCCACGGTGCGAAGCACCGCCTACGCCGCGAAGCGGCGCCTAACGGCCCGAGCGCCGCCCGTTTATCCGCTCCGCGGCGGCGCGGCCGCTGAGAAACGCCGCCTCGACTCGATTGCCCAGGCACCAATCGCCGCACACCACGAGCCTCGCGTCGTCGTCGGCCAGGGCGGCAACGGCTAGCGCAGGGTCGGCGCAGGCGTAGCGCCAGCGATGAGCGCTCAGGTGGACCGGGTGCGGGAGCTGGGCGCGGACCAGGTCGGCGAACGCGTTGAGCAGGAACGGTCCGACCGCGTCGGCGCTGTCGTCGAGATGCGACACGCTCCAGTCCGCGGACGCGTGCAATACCCACGTCTCCGCGAGCTGACGGCGCGGCTTCGAGCGGTCGCGGGCGATCCAGGCGAGCGGACTCGAGCTCACGAACGCGCCGTCGAACGGCGCCTTGACCCGATCGTCGAAGGCGACGAGCGCTGCCCAGCACGGATGCATCGCGACGCGAGCGGCCACCTCGGCGAGGTTGGGCGCAGCAATCAGCAGCGGGACCGCCTGCGGCGCCGGCACCGCGAGCACGATCGCATCGGACGGTGCCAGGATCTCGCCATCGGCGGTCGTCGCCGTCCAGCCGCCGCCGTCACGAGCGAGGGCGGTCACACGCACGCCGCACGTGACGTCGAGTGACCGGGCGAGGTGGCGGCCGATCGCGCTCATCGCCGGCACGCCGGCCCAGCGCGTCTGTTCGTCCTCGACCGCCTCGCGCCCCTCGCTGTCAAACGTCGCCAGCTTCCCCTGCCAGGCCTGAACAATCCGCGCCTGCTGCCACGACTCGACCTGCGAAGCGAAGCTCGGGTCGCGCACCGTGAAGTACTGGGCGCCGTGATCGAAGGCGAGCGACGCGTGCTCCGCCCGATCCGCGTCGGCGTTGAGCACCTGACGGGTCGCAAGGCGGCCACCCGGCGCGCGAGCCCTGTCCACCACCCGGACCGCGTGTCCAGTCTCGCAGAGCATGCGGGCTGCGGTGAGGCCGGCAAGGCCGGCGCCGATGACGAGTACCTTCATGATCGTGGACGGGATCGGCTTCGCCGATCGGGATGCGATCTCGAGCGGGAGAGAGTCGTGGGAGGGACTACCTTACTTCGCACGTGGTTCGACCCGAATGCGGAGACACTCCCGAGGGTCACGCGGCTCCCGATTGCATTTCACTCCCGAACGGCACGCGCTCCCGATCGCCGTTCCCTCCCGAAAGGCGCACTCTCCCGAGCGGCGAAGCCGCTACTGTGTCATCACCCGTCCGAGGCTTCCCTTGTACCCCGTCATTTCCAGGTAGCCGCGCCCGCTTAACGGCTTGCCGGAGCCTGTACCGCTTACGTCCACCAGGCCTTCCCAATACGCGATTCCGGCCGCGGGGGTGACGAGCTCCTGATTCTCGAGCGGCGTTGTGACGGTCAGCTCCAGCCCCGCAGCCGGCACCGATACCGACCACCCGGTCGGATACGTCGCGCCCGAGCTCGAGCGGAAGGTCGGACCACTCTTGGTCATGGTGAAGTCGGTGGCGACGAGATGCGAGGTGCGTCCGTGCTGATCCACGATCGTTCCGCTCGATCGCGGATCGCGCGAGCCGTCGCTCCGTCGCAGCTGATACAGCATCAGCTCGCGGCCGTCGCCGAGCTGCAGTGATACCCAGTCCCAACCCTGCTGCTCCGGTTCGAGAAAGCTGGTGCCGAACTCGTGGTCCATCCAGCTGTCGCCGCGGACCTCGAATGGCTCGCCATCCACGGTCACCGTGCCCCGTGTCGGCATTCGGGTGAGCGAGTAATAGTGCGACGCATTCCCGGCCCGGGCGCCCTTCTGGCTGATGCCGCCCACCCCGTTGATCGCCGGCGGCTTGCCTTCGTCGAGTACCAGGTCAACCGCGACGTTCCGCCCGCGCGCGCTGATCGTATGCCGCCCCGCCGCATCGAGTCCGGCCCGCCAGTCGTCGTTCCATACCCGATAGGTATCAGTGGCCGCTCCTGACAGGCCCGGACCGCCACGCGTCAGCTTCTCGTCGAAGCGATAGCGCCGGCCTTGCGGATCGCTGACGGCCAGATGAGCCATGAAGAGGTCGCGCACCGCCCACGCCGACGGGTTCTCCGGAGTGGGGTCGACGCCGACGCGAAAGAAGGTTACCTGATAGCCCAACCGGCGGCCGGCAGCGGTCTCGACGTTGCCGGTGTAGTACCACCACTCGATCTTGTAGTCCGGGTGACTGGCGTGATCGCGTGGGAAGGCAAACTGATATCCCGTCGCCGCTTCGCGCCACGCCCCCTGTGCTCGCGCCGCATCCCAGCCGGATGACGACACGAGGGCCGCGATGGCCACGAGCCCTACTGCACCCGTCCTCTTATTCATCTCGATCCACCACGAGCGCCGCGGCGAGCCGGGCCGGATACAGTCCGGCAATCGCCGTGGCGACGACGACGAGCAGCGAGACCTGGACGAGGAACATCACCGGTACCCGGAACTGGATGGTCCAGCCGAAGCTCTGCACGTTGATCACGTAGACGAGCAGCACGGACAACGCGAGACCGACGACGAGCCCGATCGCCTGGCTGGCGGCGCCGATCAGCGCCGCCTCGATCACAACCACGCGCCGGACCTGGCGTCTGGCCGCGCCGATCAGTCGCAGCAGCGAGAGCTCGCGGCGGCGTTCGAGCACCAGCGTCAGCAACGTCGCAGCCACGCCGAGCATCGCGACGGCGATTGCGATGATCTCGAGCGCGTAGGTGATCGCGAACGTGCTGACGAAGATGCGGAGCACCTCGGCGCGCAGATCGCGATTCGTGTAGATGAACGCCCGATGCCCCTCGTCGAGCGAACCGAGAATCTCGGCGCGTACGGCCTCTGGGTCGGCGCCGGGCTTGAGGTAAGCGGCAAGGCCGGTCGGGGTCATCTCGCCGAAGTACTTCACGAACACCGGGCGGTCCATCACGATCACGCCGCGGTCTACGGCGTAGTCGTAGTAGACGGCCGCCACGGAAAAAGGGCGCTCGCCACCAGGTGTCCGGATCTGGATGGTGTCCCCGGGTCTCGTGCCGTACTTGTTGGCAAACGCTTCGGACACCACCACCGACTCGCGGCCAATGGCCCGCCGCAGAGCCTCGCGACCGTCGGCTGGGGCCTTGAACAGTAGCGATCCGTGAGACAGCACGATGTCGAAATTGCCCGCGCCGAGCACGACCAGGTTGCCGCCGTAGACCAGATCGATGTTCCGGAACGAATCCACCGCGCCCACCTGCGGGTGGCTGCGGACCGCTCGGATGACTGGCTCGGACAGCGTTTGTTCCGATCCAACCGTCGGCTGCATGCCGGGCCCGATGAACAAGTCCGCCTGCAGGGTCTGGCCAATCCAGTAGGCCACGGTGTCGCGGAACGAGCCGATCATCACCGCCACCGCCACCATCATCGACAGGCTCACCGCCAGCGCCGCTACCGAGATCGACAGGCGAGGAATCGCTGCCGCGAGGTTCGCGTGCGCGAGCATCCCTTCGACGCCGAGCAGGCGGGCGAGCGGCGCGCGCAGCACCCGCGCGATTGCGAAGATGATCGCCGGGACCAGCAGGGAGGCGCCGATGATGGTCGCGAACGACGACAGGTAGCCGAAGATCGGCTGGCCATTTACAGGGCCCACCCGCGCCAGACCGTAGGCCAGCGCGAGCACCGCCGCCGGCACCACGAGAGCCGTCGGGCGCAGCCGCACGCGTGATTCCACGCGATCGCTCCCGCGCATGGCGGCCATCGGCGGCACGCGGCTGCCTTCAAGTGCGGGAACAACGGCCGCGAGCAGCGAGAGGGGAATGCCGATCGCGAGCGCCAGCACGATGTGCCAGGCGCCAAGCTGCGGCGGCGACGAAGCCGCGGCGATGTAGAGCGTGCTGACCGTGGATGCGGTCAGCCCGATGGCGGCGTCGGCCATGATCCGCCCCAGGCCAATCCCGAGGACCGAGCCGGCCAACCCGAGCAACACGGCTTCCCCCAGAAACAGTGCCAGCACCTGGCGACGCGTGACCCCCAGCGCCCGCAGCATCCCGATCTCGTCGCGGCGGGCGATCACCGAAATAGTTACCGTGTTGTAGACGAGGAACAGTCCGACCACGAGAGCGACCCACGACAGCGCCGTCAGGTTGAGATGAAACGCCGCGAGCATGCGTTCCACCTGCTGGCCGCGCCGCCCGGGCCGCTGGGCAGTGAGGCCCTTGGCCAGGCGGGGATTCACGGCGGCGAGCGCCGCATCGATCGCCGCCGTGTCCGGTGCCGATCCATCGGCCGTGGTCAGCTGGAGGTCCAATCGATCGACCCGGCCGAGCCGCTCGAACGCGAGTTGCGCGGCGGCGATGTCCATCAGCACGAAGCTGCCGTCCATCACTCGGGCCGGCCCCTTGTCCTCGAGCAGTGCGCGGATGACGAACGTCTTGACGCGGTCGCCCGTCATCAGGCTGATCGCGTCGCCCAGCTTGTAGCCGCGCCGCCGCGCCAGCTTCTCGGTGATGACGATGCTCTGCGGGCTGGTGAGGATCTCGAGGAACTGCTGCGAGGTGAGGGCCTGCGGCGACGCGACTGTCTCTCCGCCTCTCGTCTGGCGCTCGGCGACCGCGTAGTCGCGCAGGGTGAGATCGCGGAGGATGTCCACCCCGAGAACCTTGACGGCCTCGCTTCGTTTTACCGGCCGTACGGGTACGCCGGTCGGAGTGCGCTCCGCCGCGCGCGCCGCCAGCAGCTCTTCGGAGACGATCGCCATCTCGCCCTCGATTACAGGGGCCAGCGTTCCGAAGTCGCGCAGCCAGCCGAGCTCGGCGATCAGGTTCTCGGGAACGCCAGCCGTGCCGGTGATCTCGAGCGAAGTCCGCCCCGCCACGGTGTTGAGCGCTGTCTCGAATCCTCGGACCGAGCTCGCGTTGGTGAGCTGGATGGCAATCACCACGGCGATGCCGAGCGCGATGCCGACGACGGTGGTCGCGGTCCGCGCACGCTCCTGGAGCATGCGGCGCAGGATGAACTGGCTAAACAGACGCGGCGGCACGGTGCAGCGGGATGGCGGCGGCTGAGTCGTGGGCGAGCCGGCCGTCGCGCATCCTGAGGATGCGGCCGGCGGCGCCGGCCACTTCCTGAGCGTGAGTCGCCAGCAGGATGGTGATCCGCAACTCGCGATTGAGCTCGCCGAGCAACGCCAGCACCGTGGCGCCGTTCTCGGAATCGAGATTGCCAGTCGGCTCGTCGGCGATGACGAGCGCCGGTTCGTGAACGAGGGCGCGAGCGATCGCGGCCCGCTGCATTTCGCCGCCCGACACTTCCTGCGGGTAGTGGCCGAGCCGATGGCTGATCCCGACGCGCGCGGCGAGTCGGTCGGCACGCGCGGCTGCCTCACCGGCGCGCATGCCAGCGAGGAGGCAGGGGAGCGCGATGTTATCGCCGAGCGTGAGCGTTGGCAGCAGATTGAAGAACTGGAACACGAACCCGATCCGGTCGCGTCGCACTCGCGTCAGCTCATCGTCCGGCAGCGTGCCGAGGTCCCGGTCCTCGAGCGTAATACGGCCGGTCGAGGGCCGGTCCATCGCGCCGCAGAGGTGCAGGAGCGTGGACTTGCCGCAGCCGGACGGTCCCATCAGGGCGACGAACTCGCCGCGTTCGACGGTGAACGACACGCCCGAGAGGGCCTGCACCGTTGCGCTGCCGCCCGTATAGGTCCTGGTGAGGTCGGACGCGACCAGGAGAGGCATTCATACAGTATGACGCCCCGGCGGACCTGACGGTCCCCCGGGGCAAGGCAAAAGGCAAAAGGCACAAGGCAAAAGGCAAAAGGCACAAGGCAGAAGGCAGAAGGCACAAGGCAGAAGGCAGAAGGCACAAGGCAGAAGGCAGAAGGCAGAAGGCAAAGGCAGAAGGCAGAAATTGAGCTCGGTGACACTGCCCAGGGTGGCAGGTCCTGCATCTGCAGGTCGACGGATTGACGGCCACTACGCGGGATCCGCGCTGGCACTTGCGTTGCTCAGCAGTTGCGCATGGCGAAGCCGTTCGATATCCGTGAGCGGGCGTTTCTGTTCGCGTGCGAACTCGTTCGAGCGTTTCCGACGGATCGGCCTCTCGAACCACCGGCGTGGCGTGTCTGGTCGCAAGCTATCGCCGCTGGCACCTCGGTGGGTGCTCACCTGGAAGAGGCCGACGCAGCTTCCAGCCGCACTCACTTCATATCGTTGAATCGCGGTGCGCTTCGGGAAGCACGCGAGGTCCGATTCTGGCTTCGGTTGATCGTCGCGACGAAGTTGCGGAACCACGAACGAGTCCCACCCCTCGCAGAGGAGGCCGATCAGCTCGTCCGGATCGTGTCCGCCATTGTCAAACGTGCCTCAAGGCGGCGGCGGGACGCCGAGTGATGGTGGGTACGGATGGGTCCTTTTGCCTTTTGACCCTTCACTTCTGCCTTGTGCCTTCTGCCTTCTGCCTTTTGCCTTCTGCCCTTTGCCTTTTGCCTTGACCCTGATCACGCCTATTCGATGTGGTAGAAGCGCGCCAGCCCCTTGAGGGCATCCGTGATCGTCTTCTGGCCGGCGCGACGTTCGCCATCGGTGATCGACAGGGCGCTACCGGTCTGTGTTCCATCCAGGGCGTAGCGGTAGTCGCGCAGCGAGACGCCGTCGGCGACGTACAACTCTCGAGCGTTGTCGCTCACCCAGCCGTACACGCTCCCGTAACTCGACGCCACCAGCGCGCCGTCGGAGGCGCGGGGCCGGGGGGCCGTTCCCTTCGGCCACATGAGCGACTCGCCGAACATCGGCCCTGGCGGTGTGGTCTCGTGACCCAGCAGGGTGTAGAGCGTCGGGGTGAGATCCGCGGTGTACGACGGCTCGGAGAGGTCGGTGTCAAATCGCTCCCGCAACTGCTCGGGCAAGTGGACGAGGAGCGGGACCTGGAGGACCTCGGGGAACAGCGTGTACGCATGGCCCCAGCGCCCCTCCTCGCCGAGCGAATCGCCGTGATCGGAGGTCAGGATCACCACGCTGTCGTCGTAGAGATGACGCGCCTTGAGATCCTCGATGAAGCCGCCAAAGCATCCGTCGAGGCGCTTCAGCCTCGAGGCATGCGCGGCGTCGAAGCCGGGGTAGGGCTGCTGATCGATGGGTTGGCCGCCCTCGCGCGTAATCGCCGAGATGTGGACGTCCTGAGGAAGCCCCCACGTAAAGACCGGCGGGCCGCCCGGGGTGATGCGATCGAGCCGGGCCCGGACGTCGCCGATCATTTCGCAGAAGCGGAAGTCCTTGACCGCGCGGTTGGTGCTGAGCGCCGGCCCCGATCCTTCGTGCGGCACCACCGCGTCCACGACGTTGTCCCACGAGAGCCAGGTTTCGTACTGCTCGTGCATGAGCAGCGCGTGAAGCGCGTTGAACGGACCGAACGGCTTTGGATATTGCTGGTGAGGGACGAGTCCGCCGACCCAGATCGAGGGCACTGACAGGCCGGTTGCGCCGTAGCGTGTGAGCGTCCGCTTGAAGACGAGATTCTCCGACGCGAACCGCCCGATCTGCGGCGTGAACGTGACCGCCGGGTTGTAGGGTGCGAGGTAGTCGCGCCGCAGGCTGTCCACCACGATGAGGAAGATATGTGGCCGATACGCGGCCGGCGCACCGATCAGTGGCGCGTGGCGGATGTCGAACGCTTGCACGCGAACGTCGGGGCCCAGGTTCGTGTGTTTCTGCAGGAACGGGTAGAAGCCGGCGTCGGCCGGCGTCGGGGGACGCAGCGCGTCCCGCAAGGTGCGGAACGATGGGTCGGCCACCGTCCACTCGTCCACCGCCGACGGCGGGCCCGCGTGCGTCGGCGCCGGCACGAGCACCGCGTACGCGCCGAGGACCATCGCGCAGCTCGCGAGCACACCACGGGTCGGGACCGTCACGCGCCAGCCCTTCTCGACGAGCCCAGCGACGAGCGACAACGCGCTGCCCAGCGCCAGCAGCCAGACGAGCAGCACCGAAATCGTCAGGATCAGGAAGTTCCAGTCGAGCACCCGGCTGGCCGCGGGTCCGCCCCAGGCCAGGCCGGCGATGACGAGCATCCACGGGATCCACGCCGGACCGAGCTTCGTCAGGCGCTGCGGGATCATCGCCGCGAGAGCCGCCAGCACGCCGTCGCTGTGCGTGCTGACCGCGACGCGGCCGCGGGCGGCGAGGACCAGCGCCAGCGTGACGGCTATCGCGACCGCGCCAATCCACCGCATCGTTCCCGCGACCGACAAGGCCGGCACCACCAGCCGAGTCATGACAGTGGTCAGCGCAGCCGCGAGGACCAGCGTACCCAGCCAGAATTCGGCGTAAACCGGCCGCTCGCGCAGCGCCGCGAGTGCGCGAATGGCCATGAGCGCGAGCAGCAGCGCCGCCGCGGTGAGCAGGTGCGTGAGGGCGCTTGCGCCGAGACCGGCCCACGCCGCCTCGCCGCGAGCCAGTGCCTGTCCGTTGTAGCCGGCGAATACCAAGCCCGCCGCTAGGCACACCGCCGCCGCGTCCAGGGTCGTGCGATCGCTCGCCGGCGGGTCCGGGAGGGTCTCCCCCCGCCGCAGATCCACAACCGCGGTTCCCAGCGGCAGGAGCAGCGCGCCGAGGCACACGGCGATCGCCCGGTTGTCGGTCGGGAGCGCGGCCAGGCTTGGCGCGAATGGCAATACGATGCCGACCACGCCCCAGACGCCGAGGAGCAGGCGCGCGGACCCTCGCGAGCGCGGATCGTTCAGAGCGGAGCGAAGCGACAGCCAGCCAATCGGCCAGAGTCCGGCGGCGAGGTAGCCGTGGTTCTCGGCAAACGCGATGAAGTCGGGCAGCAGGCGGGGCTTGATGAAGTTCTGGTACGCAAACGGAACCGAGATCAGCCACGCAAACAGCGCCGTCAGGTACCAGAATCCCACCGCGATCAGCCGCGCCGCGCTTTCGACGCCGGCCCTCACGGCGATCGGTCCTCAGTGCGCCGGAGCCACGGTTCGACCTCGCTGCGTCGCTCGGGCGCAAGCGATAGCGCAAGCTCGAAACGCTGACGTGCATCCGTGATTCGTCCGTCGGCGTAGTCGAGCATCCCGAAGGCGAGATGCACATCAGGGTAGGTCTGGGTGATCTTCGAGGCGCGCTCGAAGGCGACTCGCGCGGCGTCGCGCCGGTTCAGGCGCAGCAGGGCGATGCCCTGCATGAGGTAGACGTCGGCGTAATCCATGTCGTAGTCGACGGTCGGCTGGATGATCTCGAGCGCGTCTGCCGCTCGTCCGGCGCGCAGCAGCGCGCCGGCAAGTCCGACCCGGCTGTCGGAGTGAATCGGATCGACGCGGACGGCCTCGCGGAACGTCTGCAGCGCCTCGTCGCTCCGTCCTTCGCGTTGGTAGGCCTGACCGAGATAGAACCAGCCTTCGGCACTGGTCGGCTCGAAGTCGCGGCAGCGTTCGAACGCGTGTAGTGAGGCGTCGCGTTTGCCGGCTCGCAAGTAGGCCTGGCCTATCGCGGGGCAGGCATCTTCGGGCGTGGATGATGAGCGCACGAACTGTTCCCAGGCGGCGGCCTCTTCGACCGGCTTGCCGAGGTTGAAGTAGATGCGCGCGAGTCGATCGGAATACACCTGCTGCGTAGGGAAGTGGTCGACCAGCGCGCGCGTTGGCGCGAGCGCCTTCTCCCAGTGACCGGCTCCGAACTCGTCACGGCTGCTGAGGATCCATCGCTCGATGTCCGGCTGGGTGCCGGTGCTGGCCGCGCCCGGCGCCAGCACCCGGATGAACACCCAGGAGAGGGCGGCGGCGGAGAAGAAGCGAGCCCACGGAGACATTCGCCTTCTACCTTGTGCCTTGTGCCTTGTGCCTTCTGCCTTTTGCCTTCTGCCTTCTGCCTTCTGCCTTCTGCCTTGTCAGAATTCGACCCGCAGAGTCGCCGACAGGGTGTTCTGCCGGAGCGGCCCGATCTGGCGCTCCTGCCGGCTGGTGCTGCCCGACGCAGCAGCACGCCAGCGGCGGCCGACGCGCGCATCAAGCTCGGCGCGGACGGTGTCCGAGTCGGCGAAGAACAGGTCGGTGGCGTTGCGGATCTCTTCGCGCGAGAAGCCGTGGCCGTAGCTCGCTCCCCAGAAACTGGTGCCGTCGCCGCCGAAGTAGCGGCGGACCGAGGCGTAGTACGACGTGGAGTCCTTGAGTTCGCCCGGCACGTAGTAGGCGCGCCCGGTCACCATCCAGGATCGGACGTACTTGGTGAGCGAGCCGACGTAGATGTTGGTGGTGTCGTTGAAGTGGAGCCGCCGCCAGCCGCCTGACGCCTCGTAACCGCGGCCAAGCGACTGATACAGCTCGAGGCCGACGCGGTTCTGCGGGTAGAGCGTCTGCTCGACGCTGCCGCCGATATTGACGTAGCTGTAGGTGCCCGGCCGGATGCGCGGATACGCCTCGAGTTCGATTTGCGTGTCGGAATGGCCAAACCGCTCGGTGTAGCTCACGCGCGTGAGCACCGTTCCGACTGGCGTCCGCCGCCCGATCGTCGCGGCAGTCTCTTTCCAGGACTCACGATCGTCGTCGAACCAGTCGACGGTGTGGGTGAGCTGTGCGTGCCAGGGCCGCAGCTGCGCGTCGAGCCGCTCGGCCAGCGCACGGGCCTGGACGTTCCCCGGCTCGCGCGCGAGGACGGTGCCGAGCGAGCGCCGCGCGTCGGCCGGACGGTTCATCCCGGCCAGCGCGCGTGCTTCATACACCAGCCACCTGGTGTCGTCTGGTTGGCGACGCTTGCCGTCGCCCGCAATTCGATAGAGCTGTTCGTAGTGCCCCGACCACCACTCGACATTGGCCAGCGCGACGCGTGCGTCGGTATAACCGGGCGCCTGCGCCAGCACCTGTTCGAGCTCCCGGCGCGAATCGTCGTAGAGTCCCGACCACGACAGCACCAGGCCGTAGAGCAGGCGCGAGTCCACGTCCCGGGGACTGGCCTGGAGCTGCGTTTCGAGCGTCCGCAGCGCGGTCGAGGGACGGCCCTCGTGAACAGCCGCCCGCGCCTCGCGCAGCACCACCTCCGACGGCCGTCCCTGCGCCCCGGCCACACAGGGAACAAGCACCGCCGCCGCGACCAGCACCGCAACGGATCGAATCGCCAATCTACGCACGTTCTGCCTTCTGCCTTGTGCCTTCTGCCTTGTGCCTTCTGCCTTTTGCCTTGCTCTTCTCTTTCCGCCCATGGGTATCGGCCTCATTTACGCCCAATTGCAGGGGTGCCCGGGCCCGCGTGCCGATGCGCGCCGCTTCACACTCGTGAGCGGATGACGATGGCCGATAAATTCTGCGTGACGTCCGGGAACGGCCAGACGATGGCGACGATTGCCATTGCGGCCCTCGTATTCGTGGCGATCGCGTTCGCGATCTGGAGGCGGCGAGGCGGTTCGCAGTCCCTCGCGACGCTCGGCATCCAGAGCGTTCCCGACGGCTCACCACTGACCGCGACTGCCGCCCGGGCGACGGCCGACTCCAACAGCGGCCCGGGCACCGCCCTGGTTCGCGCCAACGGTTCCCGCTCGCTCAGTCCGGCGACACGCCTCGAGCCGGCCTCGCGGCTGCTCGGCGCAAGAGGCATGGTGATCTGGAGCGTCGCCGGCGCAGGCCGACACCTCGAGATTCTGGCCGCCCACGGATACAGCGATGCGCTTCTCTCGCGTCTTGGTCCGTTGTCGACACAGGAGCGCGTTCTGACCGCGCTGGCGTGTGTCCAGCGGCGTGTGCTTACGCGTCCGAGACGTGGCAGCCGGCTCGCAGGGATTGCCGTCCCGATCGAGCGCGACGAACGGGTCATCGGCGTGCTCACCGCCGAGTTCGACCCTTCGGCGGGCGAGCGTGTTCACCCCGACGCCGACGCAATGGTCAGGCTGCTGGCCAGGCAGATGACGCCGTTCGTGGCCGCGCATCAGGTACCGGCGATCGAGAGCGGAAATCTCAGCCCGGAGGATGCGCTGGCGGTCTTTCCCTCGGCGCGGCGGGAAGAACTGGCGGCGGCGGTCCCGTACATGCCCGAGCCGCGTCCGCGGCTGTCGCTCGTGCCGCCGCCATCCACCGCGATTGCTGCCGCTGCCGCGCAGGTCCCTGCACCGCTCGGGATCAGCCCGGCGCCGGCAGGTCCGGAGATGACGCAGGGGCGCATCCTGGCAGTCCCGTCAGCCAAGATGGTCGTGCTCGGCGCGGTGACGGAGCGCGGGCCCGCTGCCCAATCTCCGGCGAGCGAACCGGCCTTGACCTCGAACTTTGGTTCGTCGGCCTCAGGGAAAGACCTGGCGATCGCCGAGTCTCGCGTCACGGTGACTGTGGCACCCTTGCCCGCGGCGCCGGCACCCGCCGTGCACGCGAACGCGGCTGTGGCGGCCCCGACGATCGACGACCCGGAACCGGCGATCCGTGAAGCGCGCAGCCGCTTCATCGCCGGCTTCCGACGGCGCTGTGCGTCGATCGAGGAGCTGATCGCCGAGGTGGAAGAAAGAGGCAGCCAGGGACCTGTGGTTGCGCTGCACCAGATCGTCCACCGGCTGGCCGGTCTGGCGTCGGTTGTGGGACTGCCGACGGTGGGGAGCCGCGCCGACGAGCTCGATCGGTTGCTGGAGAACCCGGAGCACGCGGGTACGGCGATCGGTCGCGCCCGCAAAGTGTTCCAGGCGATGCAATCGGCATTTACGGCGGATCTCGCCGCGGAGTCGCCGGCGTGGGCGGCAGCTTCAGGCGTTGCGGTCGGCGCCCATGTGCTGCTCGTGACCAGTGACGCCATTCAGGCAGCGCGGATGGTCGAGGATCTGCAGACCGCCGGCTATCGCGTGACGTTGACCGCGCAAGGGTGGCGCGCGGTGACCCAGGCCGCCACCGATCGACCCGAACTCATCCTTCTCGACGTCGAGCTTGCCGGCGAGCTCGACGGCCACGATGTCTGCCGTCGCATCAAGGCCGACGGTGCGCTTGCCAACATTCCGATCGTCCTCGTGTCGTCGCACGCCTCGACAGCGGATCGCATGGCGGGTTTTGCGCTTGGCGCTGACGATTACCTTACGAAGCCGGTCCAGACCGTGGAGATGCTGCTCCGGGTGCGCTGGACGTTGACCCGGCCCGCGCACGACCGCGCTCCCGCACCGCGAGCCGGCGGCGGTCTGATGGCGGCCGATCCGTTCATCGCTGCGGCCCGCGAGATCCTGCGCCAGGGCCCGGCGGCGCTCGGCCTCGTGCGCGGGGCGCCTGGCACGATGGCCGATCTCGCGGCGATCTTCAGCGACGATCTGCGCCGCAAGGACCTGCTCGGCCGCTACAGCGAAACGCAGCTCGCGGTGTTGATGCCCGGCGCCACAGCCGGTGTCGTCGCGCGACGGATCGCAGGCGTCCTGGACCTCGCTCGGGCCGCTGGGTTGCCGCCCTCTTGCGCCGGCGTCACGGCGACGGGCCCGGCATCGGATCGCTTTGTCGAGCCGATGCTGGCGGAAGCCGAATCTGCGCTGGCCACCGCGCACGTCGAAGGTTCGCCGGTGGTGATCTACGGCGCCAGTGGCAGCACGGCCCAGGGGTCGGTGCTGATCGTGGACGCCGATCCCGATGTGGTTCACGTCGTCGACGCCCGCCTGAAGGCGGCCGGTCTTCGAACACTTGTCGCATTCGACGGCCAGCAGGCGCTGCATCAGGTGGAGAGCGCCTCGCCCGCCCTCATCGTCCTCGAGCTGACGCTGCCGAAACGTTCCGGCTTCGATGTGCTGGCACGGATCAAGGAGCTGCCCGATGCGCGACCGCGCGTCGTCGTCGTGTCGTCACGCAGCCGGGAGGAGGACGTGATGCGCGCGTTCGAGCTCGGCGCCGACGACTATCTCACCAAGCCGTTCAACCCGCAGGAGCTCCTCGCCCGGGTCGGGCGCCTGCTGAAGTAGCTCGCCGATGGTGGAAGTCGCCAGGTACTTCAAGAGCATCCTGATTCCCGCGCTGGAGATCGCTTCGGTGGCGATCCTGGTGGCCCTGGCGTTTGTCCTCGCGCAGCGCGTTGTCTTGAAGTTCCGGACCTGGCGGCACGTCCGTATCCGTGCGCGCTACCGGCCGTTGCTCGATACGGCGCTGACCGCAGAGCCCGCCGGGCGAGACTCCGCGGCCGCCCGGCTTGGACGCATGCCGCGGCGCCATCGGTCGGTCGTCGCTGGCGCCCTGCTCGAGCCGTTGCGGATCATGCGGGGATCGGCGGTCGATCGCGCCCGCCTCGTCGCCGATCGGATCGGCCTGATCGCCGAATGGCGCGCCGGCCTTGACCGCGGAACGTGGCCGGCGAGAGCGCGTGCAGCCCATGCCCTGGGACTGGTGCGCGACCGCGACGCCGTTCCCGCTCTCGTCGCATCGCTGGACAGCGCGCATCACGAGGTTCGGGCCGCAGCGGTCGATGCGCTCGGCATGATCGGCGACGTCGCAGCGGTGCAGGCGCTGCTGTCGCGCATCGGCCAGCAGTCCCGGCACGAGCAGGCGCGGCTCGTCGAGGCGCTGCGACGGATCGGACCCGCGGTGACTGAAGCGATCGTGGAGATCCAGGCCGACGATCCGTCAGACCGACGGATGCTCGCGGAGATTCTGGCGCTCGTCGGAGGCACGGCGGCTCGATCGACCCTGCTCGAGTGGACCCGTGACGACGAGCCGTCGTTGCGCGCCGCGGCGTGGCGCGCGATTGGGGTGACCGGAATGGACGACCGAGTCGCCTATCACGCGTTGCGCGCGCTGACCGATTCCGACCAGCGGGTCCGCGCTCATGCAGCCCTGGCGCTTGGTCGCGCCGGCCGCTCCGACTTCGTCCCGTATCTCGCGCAGCATCTCGACGATGAATGGGAGGTCGCCGCGCACGGGGCACGGGCGTTGTCGCGACTCGGGGAGGACGGGCTGGCCGCGCTCCGCGCGCGGGAAGGTTCAGGCGCCGGCGGCCACGGCCTCGAGTTGGCGCGGCATTTTCTCTGGGAGCGGGCCCGCGCATGAAGGGCTTCGTCGCGAGCCTCATCCAGGGGTTCGACGTGTTCATCCTCGTCTACTTCCTGGCCCTGAACGGCCTGTACATGGCGTTCTCACTGGTTGCGCTCGTGGTGCTCGTCCGCCACCGCCGGCGCTGGACGCCGCAAGCCCTCGACACCGTGCTGCGCTCGCCGGCGACGCCGCCGATCTCGGTTATCGTTCCCGCGTTTTGCGAAGAATCGACGATTGCCGAAAGCCTCCGCGGGTTGCTCCTGCTCAACTACCCGCAGTTCGAGGTCGTGGTCGTCAACGACGGGTCTACCGACCGCACCCTCGACGTGCTGGTCGAAGCGTTCGGTCTGGTGCGGGCGCCGGTGGCGTACCAGCAGCCGCTCGACACGGCACCGGTGCGAGGCCTGTACCGATCGCTCGATCACCCGGATCTCGTGGTGATCGACAAGGTGAACGGCGGCAAGGCGGATTCGATCAACGCCGGCATCAACGCCGCGCGTCACGATCTCGTGTGCGTCATCGACGCCGACTCCCTTCTCGAGGAGCTGGCACTGGTCAGAGCGGTCCTGCCCTTCATCGAAGATCCGACGACCGTGGCGATGGGCGGGATCATTCGCATCCTCAACGGATGTGAAGTGGACGCGGGCCGGGTCACCGGCGTGCGGCTGCCGAAGGACTGGCTGGCGCGGTTCCAGGTGGTCGAGTACCTGCGGGCGTTTCTGGCCGGCCGCGTCGCCATGTCGGCGATGAACTGCCTGCTGATCGTCTCGGGCGCGTTCGGCCTGTTCCGCCGCGATGCCGTCGTCGAGGTCGGCGGCTTCCGCACCGACACCATCGGCGAGGACATGGAGATCATCGTCCGGCTTCACCGCTACATGCGCCAGCGGGAGCGGCCCTATCGCATCGTCTTCCAGCCCGACCCGGTGTGCTGGACCGAGGTGCCGGAGTCGCCGCGGATCCTCGGCAACCAGCGCAATCGCTGGCATCGGGGGACGATGCAGGTGCTGTCGGCGCACGCGCAGATGATTGGCAGCGCGCGCTACGGAGCGGTGGGCATGTTCGCGCTCCCGTATTTTGCGGTCTTCGAGGCCGCCAGCCCGGTCGTCGAGGCGTTCGGATATCTGTTGAACAGCGCCGGGCTGTTGTTCGGCCTGGTGGACGTCGAGTTCGCACAGCTGTTCTTCCTGACGGCGATTGTTTTCGGCTCGCTGATCTCGGTGACCTCGGTACTGCTCGAGGAGATCGCCTTCCGGCGTTACCCGAAGAGCCGCGACCTGGTCCTTCTGGTTATCGTGGGCGTGCTCGAGAACTGCGGCTATCGCCAGTTGACGACGTGGTGGCGGCTGAGAGGGATGTGGGACTTCTTCAGGGGCCGGCAGGGCTGGGGACAGATGGTCCGGAAGGGATTCGTCGATCCGGTGCCTGGCGCTCGTCCGCCTGCAGTCTCGCCCAAATAGCCGCTGCGCCGGCATGACGGCGATCATGGCGCCCGCGTCCGAGCCGCCTCATAGTGATCGTGTGGACCCGCTGGCCGGATCGGCATGGAGCGCGCCTGGCACCGTCGCCGGCTTCTCGAAGTCGGCGCCAAATCCCGTACTCATGGGGTACGCCGCCCGGCAGCGTCACTGCGCGAGAATGCGCGTGCTCGACATCGGCTGCGGTGCCGGACGCAATGCCGTACCGCTCGCACAGTCGGGGATGCCGGTCATCGGCACGGATTTGTCGTGGCCTATGCTGGGCGCAGCGTCCGAGCGGGGAGCCGGCCTCGACCTGCGTCTCGTCCTGGCGCCGATGGACGCGTTGCCGGTCCGCAGCGGCACCGTCGATCTAATCGTGGCGCACGGCATCTGGAACCTGGCCCGCACCGGGCTCGAGTTCCGACAGGCAGTCGCAGAGGCCGCGCGCGTGGGAAGGGCAGGTGCCGCGCTATTCGTGTTCACCTTCTCTCGCCGCACCCTGCCGCCGCGGCGACACCTGTCGCCGATGAATCGTTCGTCTTCACGCAGTTCTCCGGCAGTCCGCAGGTCTTTCTGACCGAGGATCAACTAATCGAGGAACTTGGGACGGCCGGCTTCGTGCCGGACGCGGCGCTGCCGCTCCGCGAACTCAACGTCCCCGCACCCGGCATCGTCCGTTCCGCGGGGACGCCAGTGATCTACGAAGCCGGTTTTCGCCTTTCTTGAGGATTTCCGCATGCCCGCTACTGGGACGATTGCTGCCGCCGAGGCCTTGCCCCTCGTCGATCTGATCACGCCTGCCGAGCACGGCATTGCCAGCCGCGTGCTGTCGAAGAGCCCCGGAGGCAGCGTGACCCTGTTCGCCTTCGCGGCTGGTGAGGGCCTGACCGAGCACACGTCACCGTTCGAAGCGCTCGTGCTGATGCTCGAGGGAATGCTCGTCCTCACCATCGGAGGGCAGCCTGTCGAGGCGCGCCGCGGCGACATCGTCCGCATGCCGGCCAACGTGCCGCATGCGCTCGAAGCCAGCGCCTCGTCGCGCATGCTGCTGATCATGCTGCGGGGCTGAGAGCAGACGCGCGATGAGAAGAGGCCGAGGCATGGATGGAACCATGCCTCGCCTCGATCGGGCGGAAGAGATCTCGGCTACTGGGCCTTGTTCGGAACGCCGTGAGCCTCTTCGTCTCCGGCGAATTGGTACTCGGTGAGCACGCGCATCCCGTCCGGCAGGCGATCGGTGGCGGCCTTGAACTTGTCCGGCGCCTGGCCCCAGCGGGGCTTGCAGTGGAACGCGACGAGTTCTTCGGCCGGCCCCTTGCCCGGCAGGAACCTGAGCACGCGCGTGCACGGTTCGCCGCGAGCCATCCGCGCGTCGTCATGCTCGAACAGGACCGGGCCGCTGACGAACCGGCCGGCGATCCACGTGGTCTCGGTCATGTTCACGAGCGCCCATTTCAGGGTTGATCCGGCCGCGCGGGCCGAGACGGTGTATCCAAGCGCGAGGCCGGCGACCAGCGCGAGCGATCCGACGATGGTTCGTGACCGCATGATTGAACCTCCTTAGGCAACCTGCCTGGGCCTAACCTAGCGACCTTCACGGCGGCGTGACATGACGGCCGTCATACACGGGTCAATGGCTTGCCGCGGGCCTGCCGGCGCTGTTCAGCTCTCGGTAACGCCGGTGGGCGTCCCTGAGCTTGCCGGCGGCAACGGCTCGTTGCTCGTCGTCGAGAGGAATTCGGCCCGCGAGCACCAAGGCCATGGTGCCAGTCGGGGCGCGGAGAAAGTCCTCGAGCGAGCGGCCGAACCGTCTTGGAACGTCTTCGGCGGCTACCGAGAGGTCAGGCCCCGTGGCTGCCACGCTCCAGATGTCGTAGACCGAGATCGAATGGCACGCGGTGCAGCCGGTCTTCACGAACCACTCGGCTTCCGGGGCTCTTGTGGCGGCTGCCGCGTGGGGCTCGGACGAACTCACCGCTGCGCAGCCCGCAAGTAAGGCGCCCGCACCGAGCGCAGCGATGGCTGCGATGACGACGGCGCGCGACGAGGCCGGGCTCATACGGCGCGGACCAGCATGACGGCCACCGCAGCGATGGCGAGGCCGAACACGAGAAGGCTTCGGCCCAGCCATCGGGCCTGCCTGCGGGTGGCGGGCCGCTCGTGCCAGGCGCTAATCGCGACGGCGAGGACGACCAGGGCGAGTTTTGCGAGGACGAGGCGGCCGAAGGAGGTGCCCCGCCACTCGGCCCGCAGGAAATCGTCGATGCGGACGCCGCGCATCCAAAGGTTGAGGAACCCGGTTACGGCGAGAATCGCAAGACAGGCCCACGACAGCGTGCGGAAGCGTGCGCCGAACCACTGCAGAAAGGCCTCGCGGGCTACGTGATCCTGGCTCCGGAAGTACGGCATGACGGCGGCCACGAGTATCACCATGCCGCCGACCCAGGTCATGGCCGCGAGGACGTGGAGGCACACCGATGCGAGATAGACGCCGCGCATGTCCCCGAGCGTATGAACCGGCGGGCCGGTGGGGTATGACCTGCGTCATAGCCCCGGCCAGCGGTGTTGCCGCGACGACGCCGTTCGGTTTACGATAGAGGTTCGTTTGCGCGCCGTGGCACGTCCACATGCGGCGCGTGCGTCCTGCCGCGTTCCTCGGTAGCTCAACGGCAGAGCATCCGGCTGTTAACCGGAGGGTTGCTGGTTCGAATCCAGCCCGAGGAGCCA
>DATJFF010000053.1:0-4512 GCA_035495795.1 Vicinamibacterales bacterium | reverse complement strand
TTGTCGGGCTACGCGAGAATCTCGAAGTGAAGGCCGCCGAAGACCGCGGACGCCATCGAGCCGTCCGCCGTGTCGACCGCGAAGAACACGGAGGGGCCGCCGCGGTATTCGGTGTGGCCCGCGTAGTCGCGAATCAAGATCTGTCCGTCCACGGATATGGTAGCCCGCGCGGAGACCGGATCGTATGCCATCTCGAGTCGCATCAGGGTCGGCGCCGACGTCGGACTCAGGGAAGCGCGGATTCCATCAACACCGTCGCGAACCTGCGTGACCGCGATCAGCTCAACGCCGTCTCGAATTGCCTCGAGGTGGGCGACGAATGCGGGTGGGGAGGTACCGTTCTCGACTCCGACACCGGCATGTCCCGACTCCGGCCGGCAGAGCGCCGACAGCTTCCAGCCCCGGCGGAGGGCCCACTCCTGCTGCTGCGGCGTCAGGCGCTTGTAGAGCGTGCCCTGATCGGGGGTGAGATACCGCATGGCCGTGACGGCGCCGCCAGGAAAACTGCGTATAGCGCGCTCCGTCAGCTCGCGAGTAATGCCGAACCCGGCCAGCTCCGCCGAGTCGCCCCGAGGGAAATCAATGACCCGTTCCGCCGCGTCGAGCGGCGTCAGCCAGTCCCGCAGCCACCATCCACCCCCGGCCGCCCCCACGAGAGCGGTCGCCCCGCTCGCGAGCATGAAGCGCCGCGAGCGGCGCTGGACCCAGAACCGGGCGAGCCGCGAGTCCAAGGCACCCGCCTGGAGGTTGTCCGCGAGCTCCGCGGTGAAGGCGGTGACCGGCGCCGGCCGGCGCGCCGCGTTGAAGGCCAATGCCTGCGTGAGCAGCCGGCCCACCGCCGTTCCCAGGTCTGGCCGCAGCCGGTAGAACGCATCGCCCACGCCCTCGCGCTGCAGTGCAGGCAGCGCAAACGGAGTCGCGGACTCGAACGGGCGGGCTCCGGCGAGCATCTCCCACGCGATCACGCCGAGCGAGTAGACGTCGCTCGCGGCCTCGGCCTTGCCCAACAGGTGCTCGGGCGCCATGTAGAACGCGCTGCCCATCAGATGGGTCGTGGTCGAATGCGGCCCCGCCGCGTCTGCGACCTGCGCGATGCCGAAATCGATCAGGAGCGGGTGCTCGCCGTCAGCGCGCCGGACCAGCAGGACGTTCTCGGGCTTGAGGTCGCGATGCACCACGCCGCGGGCATGAGCGTAGCCGACGGCGTCGCCGATCTCGCGCAGCAGACGCGCGGTGAACGCCGCGTCGAGCGGCCCATCGGCGAGCGCTTCGCGTAGCGTACGCCCTTCGTGAAAAGGCAGGACCAGGAACAGGCGCCCGTCCTCGACCTCGCCGGCGTCGATCAGGCTCACGATGCCGGGATGATCCAGCTGCGTGAGAACGCCGGCCTCCTCTCGGAAACGCCGGCGCATCCAGTCTTCCGACGACCAGAAGTCGTGCAGCAGCTTCACGACGACCCGCCGCTCCGCGACCTGCTCGTCACGGGCTTCGAACACGACCCCCGCGCCGCCTCGCCCGAGCACGCGCTTCAGCCGATAACGTCCGCCGACCTTCCGCCCCAGCCAGGGGTTTTCCCGCCGCTCACGGCGGTCCTCCAGGAACCCCCCGGCGCTCACGTGCCAGGCGACGAGCTCGATGAGGTCTGGATCGCCGGACGCGGCGACGCGAGCCAGAGGGTCGGGCGATGCCAGCGCTTCGGCCAGGCGCTCCGAGAGCTCGTCCCAACGGGGTCCGATCACGCCTGGTCCCCGTAAAGCTGGCCGTAGAGCCATGCTCGCGCGGCGAGCCAGTCGCGCTTCACCGTCGCAGGCGACACGTCGAGGCACTGCGCGATCTCCTCGGTCGACAAGCCACCGAAGTAGCGCAGCTCGACGACCCGCGCCGCGCGCGGCTGTGCCTCCGCGAGCCTGCGGAGCGCTCGGTCCAGGTCGAGCGCATCCGCCTCGAGCCGATCGTCGATACGCATGGACTCGACGGCGCGTTCGTGCGTCGCGCGGCGGCGGGCGTGATCGACGAGGATCTGCCGCATCAACCGCGAGCACAGCGACAGGAAGTGCACGCGGTCGCTGAGTTCCAGGGCGTCGAGCGCTACGAACTTCTGCCAGGCTTCGTTCACGAGGGCCGTCGGCTGCAGGAGATGGCCCGCCCGCTCGTGTCGAAAGTGGGCTTCGGCGATCCGGTGAAGCTCCGGGTAGGCCTTCTCGACCAGGCGATCCTCGGCCGCCCGGTCTCCCGATCGGAGTCGATGCAGAAGAGACGTGATCTCGCCTGGCTCAGGCATCTGGCGCGGAGGAGGCGGAGTCTAGCACGGCGGCAGGACCCGGATAGCGTGAGCCGATTCGGCGCCCTCGTTCGCCTACGGACTGGACGCAATCCACAGATTCCAGGAGGATCTATGGCCCACAGGTGGCTCGGCGTGGCTGTCTGGACTGCCGCGGCGCTGTTGATCGTTGCGTATACAGCGGTCCCCGCGGCGGCACAGAACACGATCAATCAAACGACGTGCGGCGGCGTCAGCGGCGTCGGCAGCTGTCTGACGAATGGCTTCCTGCAGGACCTGACCGTCACCTGCAGCGGCCAGGGGCCGGAATTCTCGGCGGCTCTGGCCCGGATCACAGACCGCAACGGGCCGAACCGGATCACGCTGTCCGGCAACTGCGGGGGCATCGGCATCGTCGGTTTCAACCGTCTCACGATCGTGGGCGACGGCTCGCCCGTCGGAGGATTCTGGTGGATCGCCAATTCGCGGGACATCTCGCTCAAGTCGATCAACTTCGACTTCAACGTGCAGTCCGGGAACGTGGTCATCCAGGGATCCGGGGTGACCTTCGACGGCGTCACCGTGACGAATGCCCGGGGGGGGAATCTCCCGTCCGAGTTCGGCGTCAGCCTGGACGACAGCACCCTGGATTTCGTCGGCGCCCCTAGCCTGATTACGAACAACCCGTGCGTGGGCATCAGCGTCGGCGCCGGATCGCGGGCCAATATCGCCAACGTCACGATCAGCAACAATGGTCTCGGGCAAGGCTGCGGCGGCCAGCTTCACGGGATTCGCGTGCGCAACGGCGGAGCGGTGAATCTCGCGAACCAGATCTTAGTCATCGGCAGCGGGTTCACGGACCGGCCGGTCGACATCTCCGGCAACGGTGTCGGGCTCGACGTCCAAGACGGATCGGTCTCGGAAGCCGCCGAGGCCGGGAATGCGATGATTCGCATCCACGACAACATCGGTCCGGGCTTGCAGCTGTTCGGCGCCTCTTCTGCTCATGTCAAAGGCCACATCCAGGTCGACAGCAACAACCCGAATGGTCAGGGCCTGTTTCCGCCGGTTCAGATCGTCGCCGCGTCCAATGCCAGTCTGTTCATCGGGCGCGGCGCGCAGGTGCAGGGTGGCCTGGCAGGAGCATTCAATGCCTTCGTTCTGATTGGGGACGGCGGTCCGACAACGATCTCGGGCGGAGCGTTCCTCAGTTTCAACTCGGTTGGCTACATCGCGGGCCCCAACACCATCGACGCGATGACCTGCGACGGCACGTCCTACGCCTACAATCCGGGCAATATCTCGACGAGCGGTCCGAATACGTGTCCGAGCGGCGGACCGGCAGGGATCGCGGGACCGCCGGGACCAACCGGACCTGCGGGACCGACAGGACCTCAAGGCATCCAGGGCATACAAGGGCCTCAGGGGTTGCAAGGGCCGCAAGGGCTCCCCGGAGGAATCTCGGGCCTTGTCGTGGTGTCAAAAGCCGTTAACGCGGCGATTCCGAAACAGAATAGCGTTCAGATCTCCACGCCGTGTCCGGCAAACAAAGTGGCGATCAGCGCTGGGTATCAACTCGGAAACTTGAACTTCGTCATCGGTGTGAACAGACCGAACGGAGGAAGCCCGACAAGCTCCCCGACGGGGTGGACGCTCCAAGTCTACAACCTCACGAATCAAAGTCAGTCAGGCCCCATAACCGTCGATGTGTTGTGTGCGTTCGCCCAATGAACCGCGGGACGGTCGAACTTCGAGAACTTCGGTTCGAGCACATCCGCGGCGGTGTCGCAAGTCGTCAACGGCGCGACGGCAACGACCGTCGCTTTGAAGACGTCGGTGAATCCTGTTGCCGCGGGCCAGGCGCTGACGTTGACGACATCGGTGCTGACGGCCGGAACGCCCGTGCTAACGGCGATGTACCTAGCAGATGCGTCGTTGGGAGAATCTTCCAAATCAGCCGACACAGTCGGTGGGCAATAACGCCGATGGCTTGCGCGTGCCCGAGACGCGGCACGAGAGCGGCGATAGACGATGGCGAAGATGGTGCCCTTGCGCCCTGTTGCGGTGCCGCGAACGGATGCAATCCGGAGATCGGTTGCTGGTGATTGAAATGGTACCCATGCCGGGCGAGCCGGACCTCGACATTGCCCTTCTCGACAACCCTCCCCAACTCTCGCCAATGTTGATGCGGCGGAGGGTGCTAGCGGATTGACGTAATTTGCAGCTGTTGCGCGGCAGTTCGCGGACAAAAC
>DATJFF010000052.1:0-44972 GCA_035495795.1 Vicinamibacterales bacterium | reverse complement strand
GCCATCTGCGCGAAGAAGTTCGACGGGTCCTGGTAGACGCCGCCGAACCAGGTCTGATGGCCGGCGAGGCTGACGCCTTCGGTCGAGCGCAGCCGATCGAGATACGACACCGGCAGCGGCATGATCAGGCTGACCTTGTGAATGAGCACGAGCCGATCGAGTCCGGCGATGTCCACGCCGAAGCTGAACGCCGCGCGAATCGTCATCAGCAGCCCGAATAGCAGGAACGCGACGAAGACCGACGCCAGCGTGAAGAGGGTCCGCAGCTTCTTGCGCCAGAGGCTCTTCCAGAGCAACGGTAGATACTTCACTGGACCTCCTCGAGCAGCACGCCCTTTTCGAGATGCAGCGTCCGCGACGCCCGTTCAGCAGCCCGCGGATCGTGGGTCACCATCACGATCGTCTTGCCGTGCTGCTCGTTCAGCGCCTGCAGGAGATCGAGAATCTCGTCGCCAGATTTGCGGTCCAGGTCGCCGGTCGGCTCGTCGCATAGGAGCAACGTCGGGTCGGTGACGATGGCTCTCGCGATGCCGACCCGCTGCTCCTGCCCGCCCGAGAGCTGGCGGGGGTAGTGATCCGCGCGATCGGCCAGGCCGACCACCTTCAACGCGAGCGCCACACGCTTCTTGCGCTCGACGCGAGACAGGTTGGTGAGCAGCAACGGCAGATCGACGTTGCGCTCGGCGGTGAGGACCGGCAGCAAGTTGTAGAGCTGAAACACGAAGCCGATGTTGTCGGCACGCCAGCGCGAGAGCCGGCCGCCCGAGAGTTCGACGATGTTCGTGCCCGCTACCGCCACCGCGCCGCTCGACGGGGCGTCGAGTCCTCCCATCAGGTTCAGCAGCGTCGTCTTCCCGGAGCCGGACGGACCCATGAGCGCCAGGAACTCGCCCTTCGGGATGTCAAGGTTGACACCCTTCAGCACGTCGATGCGCTCGCTGCCCCGGGTGAAGTACTTGTGGACCCCGCTGACGCGGACGAGTGGATCCATGTTGATCAGCTCCCCTGCTTGACGATGACGTGCATGCCTTCGGCGAGTGAGTCGGGCGGCGCGATCACAACCCGGTCTCCGGAGGACAAGCCGGCTGCGACCTCGACGCGATCGCCGTCGGCGCCGCCGGTCTGGATCGCGCGGCGCTCCACCGCGTCGCCGCGAACCACGAAGACGTGACTCGTGTTTCCGGTGGTCCGCACCGCCGCTTTGGGCACCAGCGTGGTCGGGCCCTGCGCGGCTTCCGCCTTGACCGCATCGTCGCGCAGGAACGTCACCTTGACGCCCATGTTCGGCAGGATTCGCGGGTCGAGCTCTCCGCGCTTCGTCGTCGCTGGAGCGGCTCCTGCATCCGACGTGCGATCGAAGCCGATTCGCACGAGCACCGTCGCCTTCTGTCGATCCGCAGTCGGGACGGTGGTGATGACATGCCCCGGAATCTGCCAGTCGGGATACGCGTCCAGCACCGCCGTGACAGGCTGCCGGGCCGTGACCCGGTTGATGTAGCTCTCGTTGACGTCCACCTCGATCTCGAGAGAGCTCATGTCCACGATGGTCGAGATGCCGGTACGGGTGAAGCCGCCACCGGCCGACACTGGCGACACCATCTCGCCCGGCTGCGCATCCTTGCTGAGCGCCACGCCGCTGAATGGCGCCCTGATCACCATGTTGTCCAACTCGGTCTTCTGCAGCGCGACCTGACGCTCGGCCACCGTGATCTGCTCCCGGGTCGCGACGATCCGAGCCTGCAGCGACTGCACCTCGGCGCGCGCCTGATCGAGGTCCGCTTCCGTCACGAGCCCATCGGCGCGCAGCTGCTCGCGGCGCCGCTCGGTGCGCTGGGCCTCGGCGAGACGGACTTCACTCTCGGCGGTGGCGCGGCGTGCCGCCTCCAGCTGCGCCTCCATCAAGGCCAGCGCGGCCCGCACGTTGGCATCGTCGAGACGGGCAAGCACCTGTCCTTCGCGAACAGCCATGCCTTCCTCGACGTTGACCTCGACAATCTTGCCGGTGACTTTCGACGAAACGGTGGCTCGACGGCGAGCGGTGACGTAGCCGGAGGCGTTCAGCACGGACGCCTGCGCGCCGGCGCGGCGGACGGTAACCGAGGCGACTTCGACCTCGATGGGACGCTCGCGCGAAAACCAGCTCCAGCTCCCGGCGCCCGCGGCCACTGCCAGCACGAGCAGGACGACCCACTTTACCCACGGGCGACCTTCGCGCCGTGGCGCGCGATCGATCCTGAGGGCAGAAAGGTCGTCTTGAGCATCCATCTATGACAGTCCTCGCGGGCAAAGCTCGATTGCAGCCGACTTCGGCTGGCGAATGCTATCGCGAACAAAAAGCGAAAATCAACTGATCCCGCCCGTTCGACTCAAGCAGTTAGGACGCGCATTCGGGGGATGACGTTCGGTACCGACCGTCGATCGGAGGAAAACGCCTCGCGTGCGGCGGAATCGGTGGTCTGAATGGACGCGTCTGGCCGTTCGGCCGGCACGTCCGTCAGAAGCCGATGCGGAGATCGGCGACGAGCGGCAGGTGATCCGAGGCCATCAGCGTCAGGCGGTCGCGCGGCAGCGTCACTTTGACGACCTCGACGCGGCCCTCGTAATAAATGTGATCGAGATGCAGGATGGGGAAGAACCCCGGGTAGGTTCGCCGGCGCCGCAGATGCTGCCGCAGGTCGATGCTGTGGAGCCGCTCGGCGAGGATGTCGGTCGCGAGGCCGCGGGCCCATTCGTTGAAGTCGCCGAGCACGATCTTCGGTCCGGTCACTCGCTTGTCGTGGACGAGCGCGGCCAGGCGGGCCGCCTGATGACGGCGTTCCAACAGCGCCGTTCCGAGGTGGACGTTGTAGAGGTGCAGGACGTGGCTCGCCACCTCGAGGTCCACGCGCTGCACGTTGCGCGGCTCGCAGGTCTGCCACGTCAGGTCGTGGTGGTTGTGATGGCGGACCGGGAAACGGCTGAGGACCACGTTTCCGAACAGCGAGGTCCGCAGGTGACGGGTCGGCGCCATGACCCAGCCCATGCCGAGCGCGGCCCCGAGCTCCGCGGCCTGCCCGGGCTTGAGCGGCGACGCGCCGACTACTTCCTGCAGGGCGACGATGTCGGCGTCGACGGTGGCGAGGACCGCGGCGATCCGTTCGAGCCGGGTGCGCCCGTCCAGACCGCGCGCGCGGTGGATGTTGTAGGTCGCGATGCGGACCGAATGGGTTTTGCGTCCCTCGTCTTGCGCCATCAGCCGGTTCTCACTAGTCTGATGGAACGCGGAGGGAACGGCAATGCCACGGCTGAAGAGCGAGCGGGAACTGATGTGCCCCTGTTGCGGGGCAACCCTGGTGGTGGACCTCAACCTCGGCCGGATCGTGTCGCATACCGACCCGCCGCGAGGCGATCGACCGGAGCTGAGCGATGCCGAGCGCATTCTCGCCGAACAGGCGGCGCGGCGCGAGGCTCTCTTCGCCCAATCGGTGGAGAACGAGAAATCCAAAGGCGACGCGCTGTCCAAGCGCTTCGAGGAGGCCCTCAAGCAGGCGAAGAACGAGCCGATTACGAAGCCGCTCCGTGGCTTCGACCTGGATTGACCGCAGATAGCACAGATGGCGCAGATAGCGCAGGTCACTCAGGCGACGTTGTCTGGAGCATCTGCGTCATCTGCGTCATCTGCGTTGGAATTCATCCGGCAGCGGCGACCACTTCTCCCGGCCGCGATAGTCGATTGGTTTCCGATCATCGTTCTGCGCCCGGTATTCGCGATACCAGCGCTTCAGGTGCCGATACCGCGCTGTGGAGCTCGGCAACTTGACGTGAGGCCAGTCAATGAGCACCTGCTCCACCTTCCACACATTGCCGCCGGCCCATCGCCAGTCGTAATTGCCCATCGCGATTGACAGGTCAGCAACGCCGTATCCGAGAAGCCGGCCGCTGTAGTCCACGTACGGATCGAGGTAGCTGTAGGCGAGACCGCGCAACGTCGCAAACACGGGCCTGCGTCCGTGCAGCCCGGGATCGCGCGAGCGCGCGACCGAACCCCAGCCTCCGCGGTGGCGATACACGAACACCACGTGATCCAGGTTGTCCTGCGACTCGAGGCTCATCACCAGCGGCGGGTAGCCGTGCTGCTCGAGGACGACCGCGGCAAACAGAGCCGCTTCCAGGCAATGGGCGGACCGCGTTCGCACCACCCCCCGAAAGCTACGCTGGCTCGGGCCATCGTTCTCGGTGTTGTAGGCGAGCGCGTTCAACCACGCCTGCGCGATGGCGGGGGTGCGCAACGTGCAGATCAGCTTGCGTTCGCGCGGCGAGAGCACGGCTTCGGTCGGGACGCGGCGGGGCATCGGCGAAACTCTACCGCAGCCCACAGCAGCGCTTGTCCCGGGTTGCCCGTTGTTTGTGCGCAAACCGTTGTCCCGGCTCCTGCTATACTCCGCGCGATCCGAAAGCCCGCAGGATCAGGCAGGTTGGTGTCGGTTCCGGTCCCACAGGCCCCTCCGTTGCGAGCGCTTTCCGGTGCACTCACCTCGCGCGCGGGGGGGTGTGTCCCCAGGTGTTCAGCGCGCGGAGGCAGAGCGCTCCATGGGCCGTAGACTCTATGTTGGCAACCTTCCCTACAAGGCGACTGACGAAGATTTGATGTCGCTGTTCAGCCGTGCGGGCGCGGTCGACAACGTCCGCGTCATGCGTGACCAGGCCACGGGGCGTGCCCGTGGCTTCGCGTTTGTCGAGATGGTGAACGACGAAGATGCGCAGAAGGCGATCCAGGAATTCCACCAGTACGAGTACGACGGCCGCGCCCTGGTCGTGAACGAGGCGCGTCCCAAGGAATCAGGCGGCTTCGGCGGCGGCGGTGGCGGCGGTCGTGGCGGCTACGGTGGCGGCGGCGGCGGTGGTGGCCGCCGCGAGCCACGCTGGTAGAAGGCGTCAGGCTTCAGGCTTCAGGCTTCAGGAAGAACGACGCAGTCAACGCTTCCTGAAGACCGAGGCCTGAGGCCTGCGCATCGCTCCGCACCGAGCACTCTGCGCCCCACACTCAGCACCCGCACTCCGCACCCCGCTCGGTCTTCGTATAATCGCCGCGTGATCCTGATCGGAACATCCGGCTACAACTACCCCGAATGGAAGGGGAGCTTCTATCCCGCCGATCTCCCCGCGGCGAAGATGCTGCCGTATTACGCCAGCCGGTTCGACACCGTCGAAATCAACTACACGTTCTACCGCATGCCGACGCCGAAGCTGGTCGCGGGATGGTGCGCGCAAGTGCCGGAGAGCTTCCGCTTCACGCTGAAGGCCCCGCGCCGGATCACGCACGACAAGCGGCTGCGGCCCGCCGATGTCGCCGAATCGCTCCGCGGCTTCATGACCGCCGCCGGCGAGCTCGGCCCGCGCATGGGCGCGCTGCTGTTCCAGCTGCCGCCGAATTTCAAGAAGGACGTCGGCCTGTTGTCCGAGTTCCTCGCGCTGCTGCCGCCCAAGGTGACCGCCGCGTTCGAGTTCCGTCACCCGTCGTGGCTGGGCGATGACGTGTACGCCTGCCTCCAGGAGCGTAACGTCGCCTTGTGCATTGCCGACAGCGAAACGCGCGACACGCCGATCATCACCACGGCCGATTACGCCTACCTCCGGCTGCGCGACGAAGGCTACACCCCGGACGATGTGCACCGCTGGGGCGACACCGCGCGCGAGCTGGCGATGCGCTGTCGCGACGTCTTCGTTTACTTCAAGCACGAAGACGAGGGCAAAGGCGCGGCCTTCGGCACGCTGATGCGGGAGCACCTCGCGCAGTGATTGCCGACGTCATCGTCGCCGGCGCCGGCGGCATGGGCGCCGCGGCGGCCTGTCACCTGGCCAGCCGCGGTCAGCGCGTGCTCGTGCTCGAGCGCTTCACCGTCGGTCACGACCGCGGCTCCTCGCACGGGCTCACCAGGATCATCCGCCTTGCGTATTTCGAGCATCCGCTCTACGTGCCGCTGCTGCGCCGCGCTTTCGAACTGTGGCGGGCGCTCGAGGAGTCGGCGCGCGAGCCGCTGCTTCATGTGACCGGGTCACTCGATGTCGGGGCGCCGGGATCGATGGTGTTCGAGGGGTCGAAGCGGTCGTGCCTCGAGCACAGCCTGCGGCACGAGATCCTGGGCGGCGCCGCGCTTCGCAGGCGATTTCCGGCGTGGCATATCGAAGACGGCGCTGCGGCCGTGTTCCAGCCCGATGGCGGCTTCCTTGTGCCCGAGCGCTGCGTGCTCGCACACGCTGCTGGTGCTCGCGCCGCGGGCGCGACGATCCACGAGCACGAGCCGGTACTCGAGTGGGATGCTCGCGGCGACAGCGTGCGGGTCCGGACCGCGCAGCGCACTTACGAGGCCGGTCAGCTGGTGCTCGCGGCGGGGGCGTGGATGGGGTCGCTCCTGCCGGATCTCGCGACGCTGATGCGGCCCGAGCGACAGCTACTCGGCTGGTTCGGCATCGCCGAACCGGAGCGCTTTGCGCCGCAGCGCTTTCCCGTGTTCGTTCACGAGGCCGATGAAGGCGTCTTCTACGGGTTCCCGGAGTTCGAAGTGGCCGGCTTCAAGATCGGGCGCTATCACCACCTTTCGGAAGCAGCCGAGCCGAACGCGATCGACCGCGAGTGCCGCCCCGCTGATGAAGCCGCCCTCCGCGCTGCCGTCTCTCGGTATTTCCCCGATGCCAACGGGCCGCTGCTGCGATCGGCCGTCTGCATGTTTACCAACACACCGGACGAGCATTTCATCATCGACCGGCACCCCGTTCATCCCGCGGTGGTGGTCGTCTCGCCCTGCTCGGGGCACGGCTTCAAGTTCTGCAGCGTGGTTGGAGAGATCGTCGCGGATCTGGTGGAGAGCGGTGCCGCCGCGTTTGACCTCGCGCCGTTCCGGCTGGGAAGGTTCGGCGGCGGCGGCGGACACAGTTCACAGTTGGGCAGTTAAGAGTTGCCAGTTGAAGTTGACAGTTGCAGTTGCAGTGACAGGTACAGTTACAGTGTCACGCACGACAAATCACGAGCATGCCCCTCAAGGATGCCACAACACCCCAACACCTCGAGTGCCATGAACATCGCAACCGCCACTGGAACCAGGTCTCGAACCGTCCTTGCAACTGGAACTGTCCCTGCAACTGCGACTGCAACTGCAACTGAGACTGAGACTGCAACTGTGAACTTCAACTGGCAACTCTCAACTGCCAGACTGTTAACTTTCTCATGCGCGCCCTTCGCGATCTTCCTCGCCACCGCGGTCGGCTGCGCGCAAGCGCAGTCGACGTCCCAGCCCAGTCAGGCGCGCGCTGCTGTCGACGTCGTCGAGCTCACCGCCTCCTCCGCGGCCGAGCGGATGCAGGCCGGCACCCTGACGTCGCACGCGCTGACCCAGGCCTACCTCGATCGCATTGCCGCGATCGATGACGATGGTCCACGGCTGAACGCGGTGATCGAGATCAACCCGGAGGCAATCAAGCAGGCTGACGCGCTCGACGCCGAGCGCAAGGCCGGCAAGGTGCGCGGGCCGCTGCACGGCCTGCCGGTCCTCCTCAAGGACAACATCGATGTCGCCGGCATGGTCAACTCCGCCGGCTCGCTCGCCCTCGCGGACAACCGTCCGAAACAGGACGCGTTCATCGCCCGTCGGCTCCGCGACGCCGGGGCCGTAATCCTGGGAAAGACCAACCTCAGCGAATGGGCCAACTTCCGCTCGACACGGTCATCGTCTGGCTGGAGTTCGCGCGGCGGCCAGACCAAGAACCCGTATGTCCTCGATCGCAACCCGTGCGGCTCGAGCTCCGGCACCGGTTCGGCAATCTCCGCAAGCCTGGCGGTCGTCGGCGTCGGCACCGAGACCGACGGCAGCATCATCTGTCCGGCGTCGGTCAACGGGCTCGTCGGCCTCAAGCCGACGGTTGGCCTCGTGTCGCGGACCGGAATCATTCCCATCTCAGTTTCACAGGACACCGCCGGGCCGATGGGCCGGACCGTCTCCGACGTGGCGGCGCTGCTCACGGCGCTGGCGGGTGTCGATCCCGCGGATCCCGCAGGTGCTGCCGCCGAAGGTCATGTGGCGGACTACGCCGTTGGGCTGAAGACCGATGCCGTCAAAGGCAAGCGGTTTGGCGTGTTGCGCAAGGCGATGGGATATCACCCGGACGTGGACGCGTCGATGGATCGGGCCATTGCCGCGTTGAAGGCCGCGGGCGCAGAAATCGTCGACGCCGAGATCGCCAACGACGGCCGCTGGGGAGCACCGGAACTCGAGGTGTTGCTCTACGAGTTCAAGGACGGCCTGAACGCGTACTTGAAGAACAGCGGCGCGCCGCACGCGTCACTCGAGGCGCTGATCGCGTGGAATACGGCAAACAAAGAGAAGGCGATGCCGTTCTTCGGCCAGGAGCTCTTCGAGCAGGCCCAAGCCAAGGGGCCGCTCACCGATCCCGCTTACATCAAGGCGAAAGCCACGGCCCGGCGGCTGGCCGGCAAGGACGGACTGTTGGCGACCCTCGACAAGGACAAGCTCGATGCCGTGATTGCGCCCAGCGTCGGGCCGGCGTGGCCGACCGATCACGTGCTTGGCGATCACTTCACCGGCGCCGGCTACGGCGTCGCCGCCGTCGCGGGAACGCCGAGCCTCACCGTTCCGATTGGCGATTCGCAGGGGCTGCCGCTCGGCGTCACGTTCATGAGCCGTCCCTACACGGAAGCCGATCTGCTGGCCTGGGGCTACGCGTTCGAGCAGGCGACGAAGGCGCGCAAAGCGCCGGGGTTCACGCCGACGCTCACGGAGCCGTAACCGAAGTGCGAGGCGGGAAGTTAGAGGTGAGAAGCAACTCCGAGCTACTCACTTCTCACCTCTCACTTCTCACTTGAAGATCGCCGACTCGCCCTTGGCTTTCACCAGGCGATCGACTTCCTTCGCCATCTCGTCGCGCCGCTCGATGATCGCCTTGATTTCAGACTTGCCGACCCACTTGCCGATTCCCTGGTCGAGCGACGCCTCGTCGAGCGCCTTGAACTTCTCCCACAGCGGACCGTCGATGTTGTCCATCTTGTGGGTGAGCGCCTTGGAGGTGGTGAAGGAGCGGGAGTGGTCGATCAGAATCAAGTGCCAGTCGGGATCGACGAGCCAGTTCCCGAGGTTCGGATCCTTGTTGGCGATCAGGTTGTCGAACATCTTGGCGCGGACCAGGGCCCGGGTCCAGCCGGCGACCTTGGGTCCCGGCGGCCCGGCGACCTTGGCCTGCCCCGGCACGCCGCCGAGCTCCTTGAAGCTGCGGGTCGGTGAGGCCCACAAGACCGCGGCGCCGTCGACCCGGTCGACCTGACGTTCGACTGTCGGCGGGACCATGCCGAGCCCCATCATCTTGTCGAGCTCGTAGGCGGCGATCTCCGACTTGTAGCTCTCGTAATAGCCATTCTTCATGCCAGGTGGGATTGGCTTCCAGGCCATGCTCTCGGCCAGACCGCCGGGCTCGAAGTAGGCGCGGCTCGGTCTGGTGACGCCGACCGGTACTTCCTTCATGCTCGCGACCTTGGCGGACTTCAGGAACTGCTCGAGTTCCGCCTCGTGGCCGGTCCAATTGAGCGCACATGCCGCCGCGGCAGGCGCAGCGGCCGGCTGCGGCGCCTGGGCCCGGGGCGCGGAGGTTAACAATCCAGCGGCGAGGAACGAGGCGAGGGCGAGAGCGGAGGCGGATCTCATGGGGTCACCTCGGCTGGAAAGATTACCCCAAGTCGAGGGTGGGGAGGGACTCCAAGACTCCAAGACCCCAAGACCTCCCGCCTTCGCTCCCGCCGGCTACGGCGAGGCGAGCAGCCGGGCCGCCAGGAAGTCGATCACGAGCCGTTCGGCGTAGTAGCCGTCATATCCGTTCGGCGGTTCGACGAAGGCGCAGTGGCCGCCATGCGGCGTCACGATCGTCGTGATGTGTGGATTGGCGCGGAGCGGTGCGGCGCTGAAGATCTCCGGCGGCACGAACGGGTCGTCGCCGGCGGCGAGAATCAGCGCGGGCCGCGCGACGCGGTCGATGACGCGCATCGCGCTGGCGCGGTGATAATAATCGCTCGCGCCGCTGAAGCCGTGGTGCGGCGCGGTGTAGCGCTCGTCAAAGGCGCGGATCGACCAGATCTTCCACAGCCCCTGCAAATCGAAGAGATCGGGGAAGACTCGGGCCTTGCGGCGCATGCGGCCCTGCAGGTTGCGGCAGAAGTTCCACTCGTAGGCGCGGTTCTCGCGGCGTTCGATCGACCGGACGCAGGCTTCGAGCTCCAGCACCGGCGAGACCGCGCAGAACGCCCGGACCTCGGGCAGGTCACTCGTTCCGAGCTCGCCGGCGAGCTTCATCGCCAGGTTGCCGCCCAACGAGTAGCCGGCAACGCCGAATAGGCCGAGACCGTCCTTGTCGCGGAGCTCGGTCAGCACGAAACGCGGGTCGGCGGTCAGGCCCGAGTGATACAGCCCGCGCGAGAGGTGCTCGGTCCCGCCGCAGTTGCGTTGATTGAGCCGAACGACGTTGAAGCCGCGTGCCCAGGCCTTGTCGGCCATGCCCGCGATGTAATGCGCCTCGCTCGAACCCTCGAGGCCGTGGAGGAGCAGCACCGTCGGATGCGAGCGGCGATCGGCCTGCCAGTGGCAATGGGCGAGGACGCGCGCGTCTGGCGCGACGTCGAAATACCGCGCCTCCGGCGCGGGCAGCATCGGGAAGCGGCGCTTCCGGGCCCACGCGTAGACGGTCATCTTGTGGCCGCCGGCCCATCGCGGCAGCGGCGTGAAGGGTGAAACCGACTCGAACACGGAACTCTCTCGATATTGTACCGCTCTGCAGCCGGCCTCTCAGGCGGCGCGATGGATGAGCGCGCAGAGGCATCATGCGGGCCAGCCGGTACAATGCCGCAATGCGGCCGGCGCCAGCCGGCACGCGCGGAGGCACACACGCATGGTTCGTACGAGATTGGTTCCGCTGGCGCTGGTCTTCTCCCTTGCCGCGGCTCCGGCCTGGGCGCAGGGCACGCTCGCTTCGCAACAGCCAGCCGCCATACCGGACACGCCCAGACTGACGGCGCAGAAGCAGGAGGCCGTGAAGGGCGTTGACGAGCTCTCGAAGCTCGCCCAGGAGATGGTGGACTCGGTGTTCAGCTTTGGCGAGCTGGGCATGCAGGAGGTCGAGACCTCGAAGTACCTCACCGGGCAGCTGGAGAAGTTCGGATTCAAGGTCACGCGCGGGCAGTCCGGCATCCCGACGGCGTGGGTGGCCACGTGGGGCAGCGGCAAGCCGGTGATTGCGCTCGGCTCGGACATCGACGGCATCCCGCAGGCGTCGCAGAAACCCGGCGTCGGCTATCACGATCCGATCATCGAGGGCGCGCCCGGCCACGGCGAGGGCCACAACACCGGGATGCCGCTCAACATCGTCGCGGCGATCGCGGTGAAGAAGATCATGGAGCGCGACAAGCTGCCCGGCACGATCATGCTCTGGCCTGGCGTGGCCGAGGAGCTGGTCGCGTCGAAGGCCTGGTTCGTCCGCGACGGGATGTTCAAGGACGTGGACGTCAACCTGTTCACGCACGTGGGCGCCAACCTGGGCGTGTCGTGGGGCCAGGCCGGCGGCACCGGTCTGGTATCGGTCGAGTACACCTTCGAAGGCGAAACCGCGCACAGCGCCGGCGCGCCGTGGCGGGGACGGTCCGCGCTCGACGCGGTGGAGCTGATGAGCGTGGGCTGGCAGTACCGCCGCGAGCACCTGCGGCTGTCGCAGCGCTCGCACTCGGTGATCACCAACGGCGGCGACCAGCCCAACGTCGTCCCGCGCAACGCCAGCATCTGGTTCTACTTCCGCGAGATCGACCAGCCGCACATCAAGGAGCTCTACGAGATCGGCAACAAGATGGCGGAGGGGGCGGCGCTGATGACCAATACCAAGTGGTCGTCGCGCATTCTCGGCACCGCCTATCCGCGCCACTTCAACAAGACCGTGGCCGAGACGATGTACGCGAACATCCAGAAGGTCGGCCTGCCGGAATGGAGCGAGGCCGATCAGACGCTCGCCAAGGGGCTCCAGAAAGAACTGGGCAACCCGACGCAACCCGGGCTGGCCGTGAAGCTGTCGGAGTTGGGGAAGCCGCTGCCGCTCGAGGACAACTACGGCGGCGGGTCGGACGACATCGGCGACATCTCGTGGAACATGCCGACCGTTACGCTGAGCTATCCCGCCAACATCCCCGGGCTGCCCGGCCACAACTGGTCGAGCGGCATCGCCAGCGCCACGCCGATCGCGCACAAGGGCGTGGTCGCCGGCGCCAAGGCGCAGGCGATGACCATCCTCGATCTGCTTACCAAGCCGGAGCTGATCACGCAGGCGTGGGACTACTTCAACAACGTGCAGACCAAGGACGTGAAGTACATCCCGTTCATCACCAGAGACACGCCGCCGCCGACCCACCTCAATACCGAGATCCTCGCGAAGTACCGCGAGCAGATGCGTAAGTACTATTACGACCCGACGAAGTACTCGACCTATCTCGAGCAGTTGGGGATTACGTACCCGACGGTGCGACAGCCGCAGTAGTACACGTCAGGAGACAGGAGCTAGGAGACAGGAGCTAGGAACTAGGAGGCAGGAGTAGTGATCGACCCCGAACAGTTTGCCCGCGCGATCGTCGATCGTCTAACGCCGATCCTCCCGGCCGGTTTCTTCGCCCGCGCCGAGGAAGGTGTCGTCTCCATCGACGCACCTGACGGTCTCGGCGCCGCGACCTCGGTGGCGGATCTGCTGGATCGAGACGATCTCGATCCGCAGGACTATGCGGACGCGGCGTGGGCCGTGCTCAGCCTCGCTCAGGACGTCGTCGGCGAAACGACGTCCGACCCATGGCCGGCGCCGCTGGGGTCCGGAACCGACCTGGCCGAGCCTGGTACCGCCGCAGAGGACGGCCGAATATCACTCTGGTTCGGGGCGGAGGAGCAGCCGGTGCTGACGCTCCGCTCGATCGAGATAGAGGTGAGAGGTGAGAGGTGAGAAGCAAAGGCGCGGGCCTTTGCTTCTCATCGGTTCTTATGCGCTGAGCTCGCGCTTCAGGCCGGCGAGCAGTCGATCGACTTCGGCGGGGCTGTTGTAGAAGTGGGGCGACACGCGGAGGCCGGCGCGATCCTGGCCGCCGCGGGTCGTGATCGCCACCTTGTCCTTCTGGTAGAGCGCGTCGGCCAGCTTGTTGGCGTCCAGCGACCCTGGCAGGAACGAGACGACCGCCGCACGCAGCGCCGGATCCGGCGAGGTCCACACCTTGACGCCGGGCAGCTTCGCCAAGCCGTCCATCAACTGCGTCGTCAGCGCGCGGGCGCGCTCCTCGATCGCCGCGCGTCCGATCTTCGTCTGGAACGCCAGCGCCTCACGGAACGCGATCATCGTCGCTTCGTCGCGCTGTCCGAAACTCTCGAACTTCTTCGAGAATCCGACCGCGCCGGGATAGGCGCTGTAGATCGAGGGCCACAGCTTGTCCTGCGCGCGCTTGTTGACGAACAGCACGCCGCACTCACGGGCGCCGCACGGCCACTTGTGGGCGCTGCCGCTGTAGAAGTCCGGCTGGATCTCGCCGAGGTTGACGTCGAGCAGCCCGAAGCTCTGCGCGCCGTCGAGCAGCGACAGCACGCCGCGCTGCTGCGCCAGATCGCAGAGGGCCTTGGCCGGCATCAGATCGCCGACGGTGCTGGAGAGGTGCGTAAAGGTGATGACCTTCGTCCGCGGCGTGATCGCTTTGGCGAACGCGTCGACGTAGTACTCCATCCCCGGGTGCGGGTTCTTCTGTTCGACGGTGACCACCGTGAACCCGTAGCGCTTCGCCTTCTCTTTCCAGGCGGTGAGGTTGCTCGGATGGTTGTCGCCATGCACCACGACTTCGTCGCCAGCCTTGAGGTCGAGGCCGTTGGAGACGAGGTTGTTCGACTCGCTGGTGTTGCGGGTGATGATGACCTCGTCGGGCGTGACGCGCAGGAACTCGGCGAGCGCCTTGCGCGTCTGCTCTTTCTCGGGCATCAGGCGGGCCCGGTTGTTGGGCGACGGATCGGCGTCCACGCTGCGGCTCTCGCGAGTCAGCGTCTCGAGCACCGGACGCGACGAGGGGCACAGGTTGGCGGCATTCATCACCGCGAGCTCAGGCGGCATGACGAACTGCTCCCGCACGCCCTTCCAGAACGCCTCGCCAGACGATGCGCCTCCGGGAGAGAAGGACGCGGCCGGGGGCGCCTGGCGGGCCCAGACCGGATCCGCGAACAGAGCCGCTGAACCGCCGATGGCGAACAGACGCGCGAAGTCACGCCGCGATACTGATGGGGTCATGGACCGCCTCCGGCGGCATTCTACGACGATTGCGCGGCTCAGCGGAGGGCGTAGATACGGAACCGGCCAAGCCGCTCCGTCTCGGGAAGGGGCAGATCCCGGTCGATGACGAGGTAATCCAGCCCGTACTGCACCGCCAGCGCCCGGACCCGCCCGGCATCGAGCGTGTCGAAGTCGCCGATCGCCGCCTGTCGCTCGATCACGCGGCTCGCAGAGCTGCGGGCGTAAATGGCCATGGCCGTGTCCTTGACGTCCTCGAGGAACACGTCCCGGCCGCTGTAGCGAAGCGGCGTGCCGAACTTCCACGCGTGACCCGGGTCGGCCAGGAGATGTATTCCGGCCGGCTGCCGTCCGGCCCACTCGATCACTTGCGTCCAGTCGTCGTCGGGCAGCGTCAGCGAGACGAGCGGGCGCTCGGCATGCGTCACGATGGCCAGCCATATTCCTCGCCCGAGCGAGATCACCACGAGCAGTACCGCGAGGGCCGGCACGATCGCCCGGCGCGCCGGCTGACGGCGCGACGGCTGATCGACCGCCCACCAGATCACCGCGACGGTGGCCAGCAGGTCGAGGATCCAGAAGACGCGGGAGATCTGCAGCTGCACGAAGAACGCCCACCCGGCACTGACCAGCGGCAGGGTGACCAGGAACCCCGCCAGCAGCACGATCGCTCCGGCGAGCAACCCTTCCTCTCGCGGGCGTGCGATGGCGTGAGTCACGCGATAGCCGAGCGTTCCGACGGCAAGCGCCGCCGTGCCGAGGTTCGCGAGCCATGCACCAGCGTTCCAGTCGCTGGCGGGGAACAGGTAGTCCTTGGACCCGAGCAACGCTCGCCACTCGCCGTCCATTGGCGTCAAGCCGTCGGCCAGCGGACCAGCCAGCAGCATCCACCCCGCGACGACCAGGGTGAGCGTGACCGCGATGCCGATCGGCCGTCGCAGACGTCGATCCGTAACCCAGATTGCCGGAACCAGGAACACGACGAAAAAGGCTGCGGTCGTCGGGTGGAGCAGACCGGCGGCGATCAACATCGCGATCGCCAGGAGGGAGCGCCCGCGCAAGTAAGTGGCGATCGCCCAGACGCCGACCGCGAATACAAGGACGCGTGGGTGGAAGTAGCCCTCGAGGGTGTTCACACCAGTCTTGGTGATCCGGTGCCGAAGAGTCTCAGCGGCAATCAGCGCCCACGTCGCTTCGGGACGGCTGAATAGACTCTGACCGAAGCGCCACAACGCCGCATAGAGGACGAGGAGCGAGACGACGTAGCCCAGGGCGAACCAGGTCTCGATCGGCCAGCCGGTGGCCCGGATCGCGCTACCGACGATCTCGTCGACAAAAAAGTAGCGCGCCTGCGGTCCGACCAGGGCCGTGTCGCGCGGGAACAGCGCGGGATCGAGTTGCTTGAGGATCGCGGGGATGTAGAACGCCTGGTCCGAGGCGCCGTACCGGTATCCGCTGGAGTTCAGCGTGGCCAGTACGACGAACAGGCCCGCCGCGGCTACGTGGCCGAGCCGTTGCACACCCGCCCTACATCCCCTCGTCGCCGCTTGGGCCGTAGATGGAGGGCAGCGGCACGTCCTGCAATCGGAGATAGACCGTCATCTGCCCGCGGTGATGGACGATGTGGTTCATCACGAAGGAGCGGAGCACGCTGGCCTTCGGCATCGTGAACATCAGCTGGCCGCTCTTGAGCAGCGTCCACGGCGCCATCAGCTCCGCATCGGTCTTGCCGGCAAGGGCCGTCCGCGCCGCGGTCACGCTGGCGTCGAACAGCGCGAGCACGGCGTTGCGGGTCTGCGGCGATGTATAACCCTCGGGGCGACGAGCAGTCCCCATGTCGAACTCGGACTGCGCGACGGTCACCCCGACCCACTGCGGCAACTCGGCAAGATGTTCGGCCAACCGGCCCAGGGTCATGCTCTTCGGGTGCGGCTGCCAGGCGAAGTTACCGTCGGGGAGCCGCTCGAGCACCCGCCGCGTAGATCCCATCTCCCGGTCGAATTCCGGCAGCAGGGCATCGAGGAGGGTCATGCCCTCCTATTGTACGCGCGGCACCTTCGGGATCACGGGCACTTCGATGACCGGTAACACCGGCAGCACCGACTCGATGAGCGCGTCGACGTCGATCGCGTCAATGGCCGTCACCGCTTCTTCGACGGCCATCTCCGTCATGTGCTCGATGAAGTCGGCGTCGATCCCGGGCGGCGGTGGCGGCTTCGGAGCCTTCGGCGCCGGGGGTGCCGGCGGTGCAGGGGGCGCCGGCGTGCGCCGGTCGCGGCGCCGCTGCTCGCGGATCTCCTCCTTGCTGGGCACGGTTCCACGCGCGAGGTGAATATCGCCGCTGAACGACTGCACTTCGATTCGCGCGCTGCCGGAGCCGAGCGTGAAGTTGAACCGCTTGCTCCCTTCGCGCTGTCCCTCGGGAAGCTGAATCTGGAGGTCGGACGAGAAGTCGCCCTGGAAGGTGCGCACGAAGACTGTCGCGTTCGCCGCGCCGCCCAGCCCGACCCGGATGTCTCCCGAGTGGGTCGTGAGCCGATACGCTCCGCCGTCGCGCACCGTGCCGTTGAAGGTGAGGTCTCCGTTCACCGTGGAGGCCTCGAGGTTCGCGCTCTGGGCGCTCTCGATGACGATGTCGCCGTTGGTCGTTTCGGCCGAGATGTCGCCGGTGACGTTCGTGACCCGGATGCCCTCGTTCACTGTCGTCGCCTGGACGCGGCCGCTGGCCTTGTCCACGTTGATCGTGCCCATCACCGATCGGACCGAGACCGCGCCCGATCCGCCGACGACGCGCACGTTGCCGTGCACGGTCTCGACGGTGACTTCAGCGGTGGTGCCCTCGATCGCGGCCTCGAGATAGCTGCCGGAGAGGTTCACTGGCATCCAGCGCGGAACCGTGAGCCGATAGTCGATGAGGCCGCCGGGCCCGTGCTGGCTGCGGCTGCGAATGCGCATCGTCTGGTCGGCCGTCTGCACGTCCACCGATTCGCGATCGCTGTGGGTGGCCTCGACCTTGACGGCGTCGCGATCCCAGGATCGAACCACCACCTCGCCGGCGTTGTTGGTGAGCACCAGCCGCGTGCCCTTGGTGACCGGCACCTCCTGGTTGGTCCGCGGGGTGGTTTCCGGTCCGCCGGGCCTCGCCTGAATCGGCGCCTGTTCGGCGCTGTTTCCCGCGGTCTGCGCCGCGGCCACCGGCGTGAACGCGATGCCCATCGCGCTGGCCAGCACCCAAGATCTTGTCACTCGTCGCATATGCCCTTCCGTTTGCCAACCCTTGCCAATCGAATCTGCGTCATCTGCGCCATCTGCGGCCTAGCCGCCGGTCGTGCTCAACCCGGCCGCCCGCCGCAGCAGCTCCAGCTTGCGGCGGCGCGCGTCAGCCAGGTGCGAGTTCAAGTAGGTGTTCGCCGGATCCGCGTCGAGCGCCGCTCGCGCCTCGCGAATCGCCTCGTCAATCGCCCGCAGGTTGCGCTCGATCACCATCACGGTCTGCGGATCCAGCCGTTCGCTCTCCTCGCGGAGGACGCGCTCGAGGTCGGCCACTGCCGCGTCGTACTGCGCGTCGGCGAAGGTGGCGCGCTGCACGTCGGGCTGCTGCGTATCACGCGGCTCGACGACCGCGCGAATCACCGGTTGCGGTGTTGTCGCGGCGCTGCCAGCTCGCGGTCCCAGTGCCAGCCACGAGACTCCCGCTGACACCGCGATCAGAAGGGTGGCGGCCATCGCCAGCTGCGGCAGCGTGAAGCTCACGACCCGCGCCCTCTGCGGCGCGCCGGCGGCGGCGAGCCTCGACTGAATGCCGGGCCACAGGTCGGCGGCTGGCGGCACGTCCTTCAGCCGCGCAACCGCCAGTTCCAGCGGGTCTCCCGCCTCGAAGGGGTCGTCTGCCGCCGGCCCCCGCCGCCGTTCCCGTCCGTCGATGCCTGTCGTCATACCGCTGTTCTCTTCTGTGTGAGCAAGGCCCGCAACGTCTGCCGTGCCCGGTGCAGCTGCGACTTCGACGTACCCGACGAAATGCCGAGCATCGTCGCGATCTCCTCGTGCCGGTAGCCCTCGACGTCGTGCAGCACGAAGATCGTCCGCGCGCCGTCAGGCAGCTCCGCGATGGCGGCGTCGAGATCCATCGCCAGGTCCGGCCGCGCCCGGACCGGCGCCGCGGTGACTTCGAGGACCGGTTCGCTATCCGCCAGGAACCGTTCCCGCTTGACCGCCAACGTCCGGAACCGCTCGACGATGACGTTCACCGCCAGGCGATGGAGCCAGGTTCCGAACGACGACTCGCCTCGGAACGTGCCCAGCTTCTGCCACACGCGGACGAACACATCCTGGGTGAGCTCATCAGCAGCCTCAGGACCGGCCATACGGCGTGCGAGACCGTGCACCCGTGGCACATGGGCGCTATACACACGCTCGAAAGCGGCGGTGTCTCCACTGGCTGCCAGGACGACGTCGTCCACCGTCATCAGATTGGATGGCCCCCGGGGCTCGATGGTTGGAAGGCCGGGTCGGACCGGAGGGGAAGGTCAAGGCAGAAGGCAAAAGGCACAAGGCAAAAGGCAAAAGGCACAAGGCAAAGGCAGAAGTGCTTTATTTTCTGCCTTCTGCCTTCTGCCTTCTGCCTTGATCGGGCGCTCAGGGCCGCTTGAAGTCGACCTTGGGGACCTGCTTGGCGGACTCGGGCGCCTGGAAGAGGGGGTACTCCTTGAAACTGAAGATGCTGGCGGTGATGTTCGAGGGGAACGAGCGGCGCTGGGTGTTGTAGCGCTGAACGGCCTCGTTGTAGCGCATCCGCTCCACCGCCAGGCGGTTCTCGGTGCCGGCCAGTTCGTCCATCAGCCGCGCGAAGGTCTGGTTCGACTTGAGGTCGGGGTAGTTCTCGACCACGACCAGCAGTCTAGCCAGGGCGTTCGACTGCTCGTTGGCGGCCGCCATCCGCTGCTCGGGGCTCTGGGCGCCGGCGAGTTTGGCGCGCGAGTCGGCAATCGCGCCGAACACATCGCGTTCCTGCTGCGCGTAGCCTTTCGCGGTCTCGACCAGGTTTGGAATGAGGTCGTTGCGGCGCTGGAGCTGGTTCTCGACCTGCGCCCACTGCGTCTTGATGGTCTCTTCCTGGCTGACGAACGTGTTGTACGAGCAGCCGGACGAGGCAACCGCCGCGACGAGCACGGCGACGACCGGGACAAACCGCATCAGCTTCTGCATAGACTCCTTTCTACCATGCGACCAAGAGAGAAGTTCACAGTCGCGTCACCACGATGCGCCGCCGCCTCCGCCACCTGAGCGGCCGCCGCCGAATCCGCCGAACCCGCCGCCGAAACCTCCGCCGAATCCGCCCGACGAGCCACCCCAACTGCCGGCGGATCCCCAGCCAGCGCCGACGCCAAATGGACCGACACCGCTCGCCCAGCGGCTCCGCCGCCGCAGGCCGCCCCTGGGCCCTCCGCCACGGAACAGCCGGAAGAGGATGTAGAGGACGATCAGGATCGTGATCGGGTTGATGTGTAGGCCAACGGATCGCTCAGGGCGGCGTATGGGTGGCGCCTGGACGTTCAGCGTCACGCCGCGGCCTTCCGCGATGCGCTGCGCCACGCGCGTCGCGCCGGCCAGCAGTCCCGAGCCGTACTCACCGCGCCGGAAGAACGGCACCATCACGTCGCGGCTGGTCTCTCCCGCGAAACCGTCGGTGACAAACGGCTCCAGCCCGTAGCCAACCTCGACCCGGACCTGTCGATCGTCTACGGCGAGCACGATCAGGGCACCGCCGTCCTGGCTGCGCGCGCCGATGCCCCGACCGTGGTTCTCGAACATCTTGACCGCGTAGCTCGGCAGATCGGCGTACGGCCGGAACGTTCGCACCGTGGCCACAACCAGGACGTCGCCGCTCGCGTCCTGCAGCGCGCGGATCAGCTGCTCGAGCGCCGTCTTGCTCTGCCCGTCAATTACGCCGGCGAAATCGTTGACCGGCGCGGTGAGCTCGGGAGGCAGCGGCTGCGCCGTCGCAATCGTCGCGGCCAGCAGCAGCGCGGCGAGCGTCAGGACGCGGGCCATCGGTCGATCGCGTGGAGCAGGCTCACCACCGTCGAGAGGTACTCCGGAAACAGCCGCAGCGGATCCACCGCCGGGGCGGCCTCGGTCGAGAGGGCCAGTACGTCGCCGACCACGCGTGCGTCGAGCCCGGCACGGGCGGACGCCCATTGCGCGAGCGCCGCGGAAGGTTCGGCCCGGGCGCCGTCGAGACGCGCCAGGTGACGAAGGATCGCGTGAAAGTTGGGCGCCGATTCTCGGACCAGTGCGTCCACCGCCGCGGGCCTCGCCGCGGCCTCGATGAAGTTCTCCCGCAGGTGGATCAGGTGGCTGGCGGCGCGGGCTTCGAGGGCGCGACGCAGATCGCTGGGCGCGATCCTCACGTCATCGAACGGATCGACGCCGGCGAGCACGACGTGCGTGTCGATGATGTCGCCGTACTCGACCGGAAACGCGTCGAGCGACTGCGCGAACTCGACGCGCGGCATCACCAGCGGCGTCGCCACGTCCCGCGCGTGCCAGGCGGGCGCCGCCGCGGCCAGCGCCGACAGGTCTTCGAACGTCAGCGACGAGACGAGCGCCAGCGTTCGCGACCACTGCTCGGGCGCTCCGCCGTATCCGACCACGGCTTCCATGCGCGTGCCGAAGATGCGGCGCAAGTCCGCGACCACGCCGTCGAGCCTTGCTCGGGTGGCACTGTCCATACTAGTGGAGCGTATCAACGATTTGCTTTGACCCGCCAACTGGCTCGCGGAGCAGGCATCGGCCGTTCCTACGGAACGGCCGGTTCTACAGATCGACCAGCCATCCCATTGGTAGTGTAGACGGTGCCCGAAGCGCGTGTTCCGCGGCAAATTACTGCGCTACACCACGGAAAAGCCGGGGCTGCGGATACAATGCGGCTGTCGATGCAGCTGCGGCAGATCAGTGTCGGGTGCTTCGGCGGCGGCACGGGACTGCCGGCGCTGCTCGGCGGCCTCAAGCGCAACCCGTGGCTGAGCGTGCACGCCGTTGTCACCATGTTCGATTCCGGCGGGAGCTCCGGGCAGCTGCGCGACGAGCTCGGCGTGCTGCCGCCGGGCGACGTCCTGCGCTGCGCGCTTGCCCTGGCTCGCAACGAGGGTGAAGCGCGGCGCGTCCTGCTCGCCCGCCTGCCGACGCTCGAGCACGAGCGGCTGCGCGGCCACACGGGTGGAAATCTCCTGCTCTCGATGATGCAGCAATACAGCGGCGACTTCCTCGCCGCCGTCGACGCACTCCGCGCGCTGCTCGGCTGTCGCGGCCGCGTCTGGCCGGTCAGCGTGGAGCGGGCGACGCTGTGCGCCGAATACGCGGATGGCACCGTGACCCGCGGAGAAGTCGAAGTGGACCAGGCCTTCGAGCGCGGCCACCGCGTCACGCGGCTCTGGCTCGAACCGCACGCCCGCATTCATCCGGTGGTGCGCAAGGCGATTGGCGGCTTCGACGCCGCGATCATCGGGCCGGGAAGCTTCTTCACCAGCCTGATGCCGACCCTGCTCGTGCACGGAGTTGCCGATCGGCTGCGGGCGGTCGAGGGGCCGATCGTCCTCGTCACGAACCTGCTCACCGAGGGCCGCGGCATGCACGGCTTCACCGCGGCCGACGCGGTGACGTGGATCGGCCGGACCATCAATCGGCCGGTTGATGTCGTGATCGCGAACGAAGGGCACCCCTCGGAGGCGGTGCTCGCTCGCTACCGCGCCGAGAACAAGGAGCCACTGGAGCTGGGTGACGTGCCGAAGGGCTGTGACGTGGTTACCGGCAGCTTCTGGCAATCGGAAATCGCGCGTCACGATCGCAGCCGGCTGTCGTACGCGGTCTGGTCGGTGCTCAGCCGACGTTTGTTCATTTGATGCTCACGAGAACCTGAAATGCTGGTCGCGGCCGGGAGCTGGCCGACCGCAAACCGGCGTTCGACTAGCGCAAGTAAGTAAGGGAACGTCGCCCGTGAGCTCCACTGCAATCCACAGGTTCGTCGAACAGGCCCGCTCCGGCGAGCTGACACGCGCGATCGCGCGGATGGCTTCCGGATGGGCAGTCCTCGGGGATCCGCAGATCCTGCCTGGTTACTGTCTGCTCTATCCGGATCCCGTCGTGCCGCACTTGAACGCGCTGTCTGGTTCGGCGCGGCTGCAGTTCCTGCTCGACATGGCTGCACTCGGCGATGCGGTGCTGGTTGTGACTGGCGCGGAGCGCATCAACTACGAAATCCTCGGCAACGCAGAGCCGGCGCTTCACGCGCACGTCATTCCGCGCTACGGGTGGGAGTCCGCCGAACGCCGGCGCCAGCCGGTCTGGTTGCACGACTGGACGACGGCGCCGGGGAGCGACACGGCGGCGAGTCATGGTCTTCGGCAGAAACTCGCCGATCGCCTGAGAGTCACGCCCGCCGAGTAGTCTCCCTGCAGGAAGACTACCTGGGAAGCCAGAAGAGGATGCGACGTCGTCGCGCCGTCAGGCGTACCGATTGCATCTCTGGCGATGCTGTTCGGCTCGTTCCGTTTCTTACCCGCATTTGCACGACTAGCCGCCAGATCCTGTAAGGGATGCTGCAAAAGGGTTAATACGATGACGCCTCTTCGACACGCTTCTCGCCTTGTGAGCGCAGCGGTCCTTGCCGCCGTGCTTGTCGCCGTGCCGGCCTTCGCGCAGCCGGCGCAACCTGTCGACCTGGGAGCGGCTGAAAGCTTTGCCGTGCTCGGGTCCACCACGGTCACCAACACCGCTGCGACCACGCTCAACGGAAACTTCGGAATCTTCCCCGGGACAACGCTTCCCTCCGGTGTGACGCTCGGCACTGGTGCGTCGGCTCATGCCGGTGACGCGGTGGCGGCTCTCGCCGCGCACGACACAGACGAAGCTCTTTCGGACCTGGATGCGCGCACGTGCGGCACCACGCTCGCAACAGTTGCTGGCGTGTACGCCGGCGGCACGCTCACCACTCCCGGTGTCTACTGCTTCGATCAGCCGAACGTGCAGATCGCCGGTTCGCTGACGCTGACCGGGCCGGGACGCTACGTTTTCAAGGTAGCAGGCACCCTATCGACATCGGCCAATGTGCTCTACACGCCGGCGGTGACCGCACCGGCCTGCAACGGCTCGAACGTGTACTGGCAGGTTGCCGGCGCGTCGGCGACACTCGGCGGAACGTCGTTCGTCGGCACGCTCCTGGCCCACAGCGACGCAACCCTCGGAAGCGGCGTCGTTGTCGACGGCCGCGTCCTGTCCCGCGAGGGGACGGTGATGCTCAACGGCAATACGGTCACCGCGTGCACCGACGGCCACGTGTTCCCGGCTTACCCCTCGATCAAAGTGACTGGTGGCGGCGGTATCAACGTACCGAGCCCAAACGACAGCGATCCGGAGGCCACGGGGAGCGGCTTCGCGAATTACGGCTTCAACGCAAACCCGGGCGCCCCCGGGGCGCCGGCCACTGGCTCTTTCAACTATGTCAACCATGAGCTCGGCAACCCGCCGTACCACCTGGTTGGGACGGTGAACAACGTGGAAGTGATTGCCGCGAACACGGACGGTTCGGCGAAGACGGTGCTTTTCTCGGGGACCTGCACGCAGGTGTCCAACTGCACGTTCGCGGCAACCGTCCAGGACAATGGCGAGCCGGGACGCGACGACCAGTTCGGCGTCGCGATCGTAGTGAACGGAACTGTCGTGGAGCATCGTGCGATGCGTCAGGTGCGGAATGGCAACATCCAGTTCCATACCGCCACGCTGTCCACCGAAGTCAGCAGCAGGTCGGTCCGGGGAGGAGACACCCTGCGGCTCACCGGCCGGCTGCGTCGCGATCGTACCGTCACCGCGCCGGCCGACGCCTACGTCTTGCTGCGGACGCCGGGCGGACAGCTGCTGTCGTGGAACGGCGCCGGGCTCGTGCCGGGGCTGGCGCCACTCGCGCGCAACTTCATTCCGGTCGATCTCGACGCGCTGTTGCTGCAGATTCAGGTACCGCTCGGAACGCCGGCGGGAACGTATACCTGGATGTCGGCATTGACCGACGCCGGCACCCTGAACCTGCGTTCCGGAGTCGTCGAACAGTCGTTTACGGTTCGGCCGTAGAAGCAGAAGGCAGAAGGCACAAGGCAGAAGGACCCGGCCAGGTGTCACGCCCGGCCGGGTTTCTTCGTCTGTGCCTTCGTCTTCGCCGTTGCAGCCTTCCGCGAGCGGGTCGCCTTCTTCGCGCTCGTCGGGTTGGCGGTTGCCGACGCGCCGGTCGCTGATGTCGTGTGCGACGTCTTCATTGCGACCGCCTGGGCGATGATGCGCTGAAACAGCTTGCCCGCGTCGCCGGTCTTCGCCGGGGCATTCGAACGCCAGATCGCCGGGTTGTCGGCGGCAAGGATGTCGGCGAAGTCCGCGTCCGCGGTCTTCACCGACAACGGCGCGAACTCGGTGATGTTCACCGGGCCAGCCCACTCGTCTTTGTGCTTGATGAGCAGCCAGCTCGGTTTGCTTCCCGAGCCAAACCCGCGTGTCCTGATGAGTGCCCACGACCCCTTCAGCTTGTAGCCCTCCAGCCGGAACTTCATGTCGCCCTTGCGCAGCGCGGCGTCCACATCTGGCGATTCGGGAATCCACGTTCCGCTGTCCCACAGCATCACGATGCCGGCGCCGTAGCCCTCGGGAATCACGCCCTCGAAGGTTCCGTAGTCGAAGGGGTGATCTTCGGTCTGCATCGCGAGCCGCTTGTCGGCGGGATCGATTGACGGTCCCTTCGGAATCGCCCACGACAGCAGGACGCCATTCCATTCGAGCCGCAGGTCGTAGTGCAGGTGCGAGGCGAGGTGTTTCTGGACCGAGAAGAAGAGACCGTCCTTCGCCTTGCGCGGCTTCGGCTCGGCTGATCCGTCAGGCTCGGGTGTCTTGTTGAAGTCGCGCTTGCGTCGATATTCGTCGAGTGCCATGGTCGCATGTCGATCTTATCAACGCGCGAATGGGCGTGGATCAGCAGCTATTGTTCACCTGGCGGCTTCCGTACCATCGTCTCGGTCGTCACCGTGAACCGCTTGACGTTGCCGTAACTGGCGCGGCTCCGGATGCGCGAGGTGCCGGGACCTCCGTCGTACTCCTCGCGCATCTCGGACGGCACGAGCACGTCCACCCCGGGCTCGGCCCGATAGGTCACTTCGAGGCGGGCGCGAATGCGGACCGCCTCTGCAATCAATTCGGTCTTCAGAATGCGGCCGGTGCGGACGTCGATCCACGCGCGACCGTTGGCAGGCAGATCGGCATCGGCTTCAGTGCGGATCATCGTGTTGGGCTGCGTTTCCTCGAAGCGAATCGCCCAGATGTCCTGGACGCTCGCCAGTCCTGTCAATCCCTTCGTATTCCCCGCGTCCACGCGGCTGAACGTCGAGCGGTGGCGATGCCGGGGGTTGAAGTAGGCCATCGCCAGCACCGGTATGTTGATGGTGCGGTAGACGGATCCCACGTTGTAGCGGGCGCTCTCGAGCGCGATCGCCTCGGCCTGATCGAGTGCTGACGCCGATGGCGACAGGAACAGGCGGGCGAGACGCTCGTTCCGATCGCGAACCGCGCGGCCGTCCACTTCGAAGACGTCGCGGAACTGCACCCAGCGATCCTCGTCTTCGAGGCGTACCATCAGCAGATCGGAGCGCAGTCGGCGGCCATAGCCGGCGGAGCGCCGCGACGACATGGAACCCGGAAGGACGCGCTGATCGTATTGCTCCTCGAGGACGACTCCGGCGAGTTGCCGATTGAACTCCTCGACGTAGGCGGCGGCGCGGGTCAGCACAGCCGCGATGTCGTCTTCGACGGCGGGTTGCGCTGACGCGAGCACTGACAGCGATGCGAAAGCCGCTGCGCCGGCGGCGGCGCACCTGCCCAACCTGACCGATCGGTTCATGCCACCCTCCTGAGCGCGGGCAGCCGGACCTGCGAATCGCGGCTATCGGCGCTGCGGTACGGCGAGCGCGTAAACCGTGGTCCCGGATCCGATCACAACGTACTGGCGGCCGTCCAGCATGTAGGTGATCGGCGCGGCGTAGATCGGCGAACCGGTCTGGAAGTGCCACAAGTTCTTGCCGCTGGTGGCATCGAACGCCATCAGGTTGCCGTCCATGTCACCGCCGAAGATCACCCCGGACTCGGTTGAGAGGACGCCGGACATCGAGGGGGTGTGGTACTTGAACTCCCATTTCACGCCGCCGGTCGCCGGGTCGATCGCCCGCATCGCGCTGTAGCCGCGGCCTGTGCGCTGGGCGTTGCCGCCGAAGTAGTACTCGCCGGCCACGAACTCCTGTTCCCATCCGTAGTAGACGGCGCACTGCTCACGGGCGGTCACGTAGAGCAGGCCGGTCTTGGGGTTGTACGCCGGTGACTGGAAGTTCGTGCCGCCGGTGATGTCGGGGCAGACCTCGGTGCCATTCTCGGTGGGCTCGGTGTTGGGGAGCACCGCCGGCTTGCCGTCCGAATTCACCTTCTCGGCCCAGGTCGTCCGCACGAACGGGCGCGACGCCAGCAGCGAGCCGTTGGTGCGGTCCATCGTGTAGTAGAAACCGTTGCGGTTGGCGAACAGCAGGACCTTGCGGGGCACGCCGCCGATCACCCGGTCGGCAAGGACCGGCACCTGGGTCGCGTCCCAATCGTGGGTGTCGTGCGGGGTGAACTGATAGTGCCACTTGATCGTGCCGGTGTCCGCATCGAGGGCCACGACCGAGTCCGTATAGAGATTGTCGCCGTCGCGATCGTGGCCGTAGAGATCGGGCCCCGGGTTGCCGGTGCCCCAGTAAATCAGGTTCAGCGCAGGATCGTAGCTGCCGGTTACCCAGGTCGATCCGCCGCCCTGCTTCCAGGAGTCCCCCTCCCACGTCTCGTTTCCCTTGACGCCGGGCTCCGGCACGACCCAGAACCGCCAGGCCCGCTTGCCTGACGCCGCGTCATACGCGTCGATGAAGCCGCGGATGCCGTACTCCGCGCCGGCGATGCCGACCACGACCTTGTCCTTGACGACGAGCGGCGCTGAGGTGGCGCTGTATCCGAGCTTGTAGTCGTCGATGACCGAATCCCACAATACCGATCCGGTCTTCATGTCGAGCGCGATCAGGTGCGCGTCGAGCGTGTTGATGAACAACCGGTTACCGAGCACCGCGAACCCGCGGTTCACGCGCCCGCAGCAGATGTCCATGTCGTCCGGCAGCTCGCGCCGGTAGGCCCAGATCTGACGTCCGGTGCGCGCGTCCACCGCCCATGCGGTGTTGTTCGGCCCGGTGAAGTACATGAGCCCGTCGAGGACGAGCGGGGTGGATTCGAACTTCCCGAGCTGATTGGTCTGAAACGCCCACTGCACGGCCAGCTGGTCCACGTTGGTGGGCGTGACCTGCGTCAGCGGGCTGTGCCGCTGGCTGCCGTAGTCGCCGCCGTAGTTCAACCAGGTGCCGGGATCGGCCAGCCCCTTCAGAAGGTGTTCGTTGGTGACGTTCTGGGCCTGCGCCACGAGGCCGAGTCCGAGCGCGATCGCGAACGCCGCCGACGCCAGCCGTCCTGTCAGCTGCCTCTTCCTCATTGCACCCCCCTCTCGCCACGCAGCGAACGCAGATACCGGACCAGGTCGTCCAAATCGCCGGCGTTCAACCGTTCCGGCCCGTAGGTTGGCATCAGCGAACGTTCGAGCTCCGGTACGACTTCGACGTCCTTCTTCGAGAAAGACTGGATCTCTTCGTTGGCGGTCATGATCTGCACCGAGAACGTGTCTTCGTTCTTGCGCGCTCCGCGAATCCGTCGGCCGTCTTTGGTGACGACGGTGACGGTTTCGAATCCAACGGGGATCACCTCGGCGGGGCGGCGGATCTCACGTTCCAGCGCCGCTGCCGATCGGGCCGCGCCGATGCGGGACAGGTTGGGACCGATGCGGCCGCCGCGCGCTCCGATCATGTGGCACTGGCCGCAGTTGCCGCGGTCCTTGGCCCAGAAGATCTGCTCGCCGCGCCCGGCATCCCCGCGCTCGACCGGCGCGCCGCCGGGGGCACTCAGGGTCCGCAGGTAGGAGATCACCATCCAGATCTCTTCCTCGGACATGTTCGGGTTGCCCGGCATCTCGGTTCCGGGCACGCCGGTGCGGATCGTTTTGAAGATCTGGGGGTCGGTGCCGCCGTGGACCCAGTCCCCGGTCGTCAGATCGCTGCCACGATAGCCCTTGGCGTCGATGCCGTGGCACACGCCGCAGCGGCCGCGGTAGATGTTCTGTCCCTGCTTGATAGCGGTGGCGTTGCCCTGAAGCGGGTTGTCGCGCGGCTGCTCGCGCTCCTGTGCCTGGACGGCAACACCGGCCAGGGGCACGAGGGCGAGCAGACCGATTGCGACCGCGAGCCGAACCCTTCCCGCACGTCCGACCATGAGGCCCTCCGGGTGAAGGTGACGGCGTATTGTGGCCGCTCCGAGCCAAAAGCTCAAGCGGACCGCGGCCTCACGGATTGACTTTCAGCGGTGTGCTCCGGGTGTTGTTGTTCTCCGCTGTTTCGCCGACCACGCCGGCGTCGTCGCAGCGTGCGATGACGTAATAGGTGCCTGGCGCGGTTCCGGCGGGAACGACGAGTGCCGTGGACGCCTGGCTCTGTGCTCCTGCGGCGAGGACACCGATAGCGCGTCCCCCGAGCGGTACGTCCGCGGCATCCCAGGTAGCGTTGGTGGACAGGTAGAACCGTGTGGTCGACACCGGCGCGGCGCCGCCGCCCTGGTTCCGAGTAATGTCGGTCATCGTCACGCTGCCGCCGCGGATGACGCTTGCGGGCCCGGACAGCGAGGTCACGCTCAAGTCCGGTCCGACCTTGATTGCCGCGCTCGCGCGCGTGTTGTTGGTTTCACTCGATTCGGTAACCACGAGCCCGGCGTCGACCATTTCGATGACGTAGTAGCTGCCCGCCGCCAGGTTGGCTGGCAGCGCCAGAGAGACGGTCGCCGCATCGATTCCAGACCCTCCCATCGCGGGCACGGCGCGCCGTCCAAGCTCGATGTCGCCGGCGGCGAGTGACGTATTCGTCGAGAGGTAGAACACTGCCTCTGTTCCACCGGAGGAAGCGCCGCCCTGGTTCTGCAGGCTGTCGCTCACGCTGATGGCGGTGCCGGCGTCGGCAGAGGCCGGCACGCTGAGCGCGGCGACGACAAGGTCAGGCCCCACCTTGATGACGCCGCTCGCTCTCGTATTATTGGTTTCGCTGGTTTCCCCCACCTCGAGCAGCGCATCCGCTTTGGCGATCACGTAATAGCTGCCGGCAGCGGTGCCGGCAGGGATTACGAGGGTGACGTTTGTCGAGCTCGTGGCGCCGGCCGCCAGCGTGGGCACGTCGCGGGCGCCGAGGCGTACGTCGTTGACATCGAGGCTCGCATTGCCGGACAAGTAGAACTCGGTCGTCGATTCGACGGATTCGGCCCCGCCGGAGTTGCGAGTGCTCTCGGCAACGGTGATGCTGTCACCGGCGCCAGCCGCCGACGGCACAGCCACGGACGAGACGATCAGGTCCGCTCCGACGCGAACCGTGGCCGCTCGCGTGTTGTTGTTCTCGAGCGTTTCCGGCACCGCATCGCCGGCATCCGCCCTGGCAACGATGTAGTAGGTGCCCGGCACGGTGGTCCCAGGAATCGTGACCTCGGTGCTCGCTCCCGCCGAGGCGCTGCCGGCCAGCGCCGCCACGGCGTGAGTGCCGAGCGCGACATCGGCGGCGTCCCATGACGTGTTGGTCGAGAGGTAGAACGCCGTGGACGTTGACGCAGCCGATCCAGCCCCCTGGTTGCGGGTCGTGTCCGCGACCAGCACGGTGCTGCCCGGCGCAGCGGTGGCCGGTACGGTCAGGGCCGAGACCACGAGATCCGGACCGACCCGCATCGTGTTACTGGCCCGCGCGTTGTTGGTCTCGTTCGATTCCTGGAGCAGGCCCGCCCAGTCAGCTCGGGCGACGATGTAGTAGGTGCCGGGAGCGATGGTCGCGGGAATCGTTACCGTGGTACTGCCCGATTCCGACCCGCCCGACGCAAGCGTGTTGACCGATCGGCTGCCCAGGTAAGTGTCGCTGCCGTCGATCGTGCTGTTGAGCGACAGGTAGAAGCCAGTGCTCGATGCCGGCGCCGGCGACCCGCTCAGGTTCCTGGTCGTGTCGGTGAGCGAGATGGTGCCGCCAGGCGCCGCGGTCGCCGGGGCGGACAGTGAGGAGACCATCAGATCTGGCGGCACATCGTCACTGGCAATCGTGACCGTCCCGCTCGATGGCGAACCCACGCTGTAGCCGGTGCCGTCGGAAAGACTGACGACGACCGTTTCGTCGGGCTCGACGAGGATGTCGTCGAGCGGGACGATGGGAACCGTCACATTGGCGTCTCCCGCGGCGAAGGTCGCGACCCCGGGCATCGCGACGAAGTCGGTTCCAGCGGAGGCGGTCCCGCCGACCGAGTAGGTCACCGTGAGCGGATCGGACAGGTCGCCCGTCCTCGTGAGGCGAACGGCGCCGGCGCTCAAGCCAGCTTCCGCCGCACTACCGTCGTCCACCGAGACGCGGACCGTCGGCAGGCCGTTGCCGGAGGGTGCGTTGTCCACGACCAGCGCGAACGTCTGCGGGCCCATCGGCACGTTGTAAGCCGACACGACCACGGTCCAAGTACCGGGAACGGCGGAGGCCACGTATGCGTTTTCGACGTTGTTCACGCGATCCGGTGCACCGCCGAAGGCCGACCACCCGCCCGCGAAGACGTTGCCGAGATACGTCGTGCCATCTGGCGCGATCAATCGCAGATCGAGATCGTTGACCAGGCTCGTTGCCGCCGAGGCCGAAGCCGGATAGTCGCTCCACACCAGCGTCGCCTTGAACGGCAAGCCCGGCTCGGTGACATTGAATGTGTAGGTGGCGGTCGCACCTGTCGTGAGCGGCGCGATTTCGTCGGAGAACTGCTGGGTGTTGTCGGTGGCGTTCTGGAGATCGACGCGGCCCCAGCCTTCGTGAACGTTCGGAATGGGGAAGGCGTTGTCGAGGGCGCCGTCGTTGTTCTCGTCCAGCAGATCGACCGCGGTGTTGATGAGCGTCGCCTTGACCAGCGCCGCGCTCGCCTGATGGCCGCGCGCCTTGAGATAGAAATCGCGGACCACCGCGGCAGCACCCGCGGCGAGCGGAGCGGCCATCGACGTCCCGCCCATGTACTTGTGCCCGGCGTCGGCCGGAATGCCCCAGCCATCGTACTGATACAGCCCGGTGCGCGGGTTTGGCGCGGCGTCGTATTGCTGCTGGTAGAGATCCGAGTAGCCGGAGAGCGTCCAGGTTCCGGGCGCGACCACGTCGGGCTTGATCCGGCCGTCGGCGGTCGGACCGCGGCTGCTGAACGCCGCCATCTGCTCGGCGTTTCCCGCCGACGCGTCGTCACGGAGCGGGTTGGCCGCGAAGCGATCGGGCCAGCTCGCGCCATAGGTGAAGATGCTGTTCTGTCCCCCCTGGCTGGCGCACGTCGAGGAGGTCAGGCCCTGATCGCAATGCCAGTCACCGCGCCGGTCGTTCTCGCTGGCGCCGACGGCGATGACGTTTTTCGCCGTCGCCGGCGAGCCAACCGATCCGGCATCGACCTGGCCGTCTCCATCGACATCCACGCCTTCGTTTCCAGCTGAGAACAGCAGGGCCATGTCCCGGTGCGTCCACACGAAAGCATCGGTGTTCTCGGCGTCGGCGGTGTACGCGCCGTTCACCGCGCTGCCCCACGAATCGGAGTGAATCCGTGCTCCGTCGTCGAATGCCTGCTGGTACAGCTCGCCAAGGTCGGTGGGGAGGCCGACCAGGTAATAGCCGTCCGAGATGCCGTAGAGCAGGCTGCAGAGGAGCGACGGGACGGCGTAGTTCTCGATTGCCTGAAACACCAGCGCGGCGCCCGGCGCGGTGCCTCGGCCGACGCCGAGCGCGCCTCCGGATCCAAGTGCAGCCGTCGCGACGTGCGTGCCGTGACCCGAGTCCACGTCCACGAGACCGTCATCGACGATCGAGTCGAAGCAGGAGCTCGGGGCGCCAGGGCGGTTGTACAGCGCTCGAATCCGCGAGAGTTGAATGTCCGGGTGGGCCGTGGCCGCAGTGCCCCCGCCAATTCCGGTATCGGCGATGCCAATCACCTGCGTGGACCCGTCGTAGCCGTTGGAGTTTGCGACCCGGCTGCCCATGATGACGCCGCCGCCGAACTCGTTGTGCTTGACCCGCAGGGTGTAGGGCTCGAGGCTCGCGACCCCGGGAATCGCCGCAATCGCACGGAGCCGCTCGAACGGGGCGGCGATCACCAGCATCGACGACCCGCCGCGCGACACGCGGAGACCGAGCCCGCCCAGTACGGTCGCGAGCGCAGCCGCGTCGTGATCCCGTTCCACCCGGACGACGAACAACTGATCGCCGCTGCCGCCGCGCGCTCTCGTGATCTTGGCGTCGGTGCGGTACGGTGCGACGGCGCTGACGAACGCCAGCGCGTTGAGCGCGGGGATGTCGGAGGGCCGCAGGCGGGCCCGGAACGCGAAGGGCGGCTGGTAATCGAGGAGCGTCGCTCCCGCGGCCGTCACCGCAGCCTTCCAGGACTCCTGGATCGGGCCACGAAACTGCACCAGATACTCCCGCTCCGCCGCGGAGGGTGCTCCCGGTTGCCGGGCCGTTGTCACCACTGTCATCGCTCCCGCGATGCAGAGGGCGACCGCCAATGCCAGCCGTCTCATAATGGCGGCGGCGCCTCAAGACTCATACCAGCTGAAAGATCAGTGAATTCCGGGGATCGGCTGCGATGCAAATCTGTACAGCGGCCGGCGCGGTCTCAGACTCGCACAGCGCCGGCGAATTTTCGTCGCCGCCTACCGGCCGGACGCCGGCTTGTCCAGATAAGAAGCGAGCCCGGTTCCTTCGAGCAGGCGCTTGAATCGAGGCCGGCTGCGAAGCGCATCGAACGCCGGGTCGAGGCCGATGCTCATTAGCTTCGGCGAGCTGATCTCGAATGCTTTCTCGAGGGCGTCGAGCGCGTCGTGAGGGCGTTCGATCGCGGCGTAGATCTCGGCAAGCGAGACCAGGTCGTCGCCGCGCTCGATGAGGATCTGCAGCAAAGGCTCGATTCGATCGCGCTCGCCACGCCTGGCATGGACCGACGCCTCGGCCGCGAGGGTCGACGACTCATCGTGCATTTCGCGCCGCGCAATCGCGAGCGCGTCGAGCGCTGAATCCAGGCGGCCGAGGAAGGCGAGCGACAGCCCGCGATACAGGTGCAGCAGGCCCGAGTGCGGGTTGAGCTCGAGTCCTTCGTCGCAGCACTCGATGCACGACGCGAACTGGCGGCTCGTGTAGAGCGCGACCGAGAGGCATTCGATCGGCAACGTGACCAGCGGATTCCGTTCTCGGGCACCCCGGGCATGAGCGACGGCTTCGTCGAAGCGGCCGATCATGTTGAGGAACATGCTGTAGCGAACCTGGGTCGCCGTGTCGCTCGGATCGCAGGCCACCGCGCGCTTGAACGCAGCCTCGGCATCGGCGAGCTGATAGCGCATCCAGTGGATCTGGGCCAGGGCGGAATGCGCCGGGCCGTGCTCGGAATCGAGCGCCAGGGCCCGACGCGCCTCGGCCTCGGATCGATCCACCCCATCGCGCCAATCGCGAATGATCCGAAACGGCTGGCCGCTCGAGCGGAGCGCGGCAGTGGCATAGCAGCGGCTGAGGCCAGCGTGCGCCGGGGCGAAGCTGTCGTCGATCGCCACGGCAGCAGTGAACTCGTCGAAGCTGCGTTCGATCCAGTCACCCATCCGGCTCTCGAGAAGAAAGAGGCCCTTCAGGTAGTGCTCGTGTGCGCGCCGATCGACGCGGCGGACCCGCACCGCCCGATGCTTCCCGGACCCGGCGCGGATCCGCCCGCCGATTGCCTGGGCAATCTGATCCGGCACCTGGAGGACCTCGGAGCGATCGCAGGAGAATTGACCGGACCAGAGACGCGACTGCGTGGCGCCGGAGATCAGCTCGGCGTCGATCGTCAGGCGGCCGGTCTGATCCTCACGGAACTCGAGACCGACCACGGCATCGACGTGCAGCTCGCGCGCGGCCGACTCCACCGGCGCGGAACCGGCTGCGAAACGCTGCGACGACATGCGCGAGATCACCCGCAGGCTCGGATACGAGGCGAAGCTGCCAATCAGCGCGTCAACCATCCCGGCCGAGAACGCGTCCTCGGCCTCGTGCTTCAGGCTGGTCGCCAGTGCCAGGACCGCCAACGACCGGATCCCGCGCGACGAGCGCGGTGTCGAATGGCGAGCGGACGTGGGCACTCCGGCACCCATCGAACGAAGCCGCGTGAACACGTTTCCCGCCGTCGGCCGGTGATGCGGGTCCTTCGAGAGGCACTCCTCGATCAAATCGCTCAGTTCGGCCGGCAGCGTCGGAACGACTTGGCGCGGGGGCGACGGGGGCCGCATCAGGATGGCGGCGATGATCGCAGCCTGGGATCCGGCCGCGAAGGCGGCCTGCCCGGTCACCATCTCGTAGAGTACCGAGCCGAACGAGAACACGTCGGTGCTGGTTGTCAGGTCGCGACCTTCCAACTGTTCCGGAGACATGTACTGCAATGTGCCGACAATCGTGCCGTGGTCGGTGGGAGGATCGAGGGCCGCGTGGGTCGTACGAGCGGCGTCAGCCGCGCCGGCCGTAAAGCGGGCGACGCCGAAATCGAGCAGCTTGGCGCCCGATCGCACGAGCATCACGTTTGCCGGCTTCAGGTCGCGATGGATGAGGCCGTTGCGGTGCGCTTCGGTGAGCGCGTCGGCAATTTGCGTGGCAATGGAGATGGCCGACTCCGCGGGCAGCGCGCCGGCGTGCAGCCGGTGGGCCAACGTTTCGCCATCGAGAAACTCCATCACGATGAACTGGGTGTTTCCGTCGTGGCCGACGTCGTAGATCGCGCAGATGTGGGGATGGGACAGGGCCGCCGCGGCCCGCGCTTCACGCTCGAAGCGCTGCAGCATCTGCGGGTCGCCGCTGATGGTGTCGGGCGGCAGCTTCAGCGCGACGTGGCGGTCGAGCCGCACGTCCCTGGCCCGGTAGACCTCGCCCATGCCACCCGCGCCGATGAGCGAGAGCACCTCGTACGGGCCGAGCCTGGCGCCGGTTGCGAGACGCATCTGCGATCTGCCCTGCCCAAGGAGCCTGGCACAGCGGAGCCGGTGCCGCGGCTCAGGGGCACGGTAGTATAACGGCGCGCAGCCGGCGATCGAACGCGCACCGCGGTCGAGCCGCACTGCGACGCCTGCCAGGTGAGTGGATGACACGATTCGGGACCGGTACGGATGTGGCGACGGGTGCGGCCGACGCGGCCTATCAAAAGGTGTTCCGCCGCGTTGTCTGGTACCTGTTCGTCCTCTACATCTGCTCGTATCTCGATCGCATCAACATCGGGTTCGCGGCGCTGGCGATGAATCGCGATCTCGGCCTGACGCCGACGACCTTCGGGATCGCGAACACGGTCTTTTATCTCGGTTACATGCTGTTCGAGGTGCCCAGCAATCTCATGCTGGCGCGCTTCGGCGCCCGAACCTGGCTGGCGCGGATCATGATCACGTGGGGCATCGCCTCCACCGCCACCGCGCTCGCGACCGGCGCGACCAGCCTGTATGTGCTGCGGCTGCTCGTCGGCATCGCGGAAGCGGGGTTCGTCCCTGGGGTCCTGCTCTACCTGACCTACTGGTTCCCTCAGGCCTATCGCGCCCGCGCCAACGGGTTCTTCATGGTCGCGCAGCCTCTGACGATCGCATTCGGCTCGCTCCTGTCCGGCAACATCCTCCGGATGAACGGCATGTTCGGCCTCGAAGGATGGCGATGGCTGTTCGTGCTCGAAGGCGTGCCCTCGATCGTCCTCGGTGCCTTCACGTTCTTCTACCTCAAGGATGGCCCGCGAGAGGCGGCCTGGCTCAGCGCGGCGGAGAAGACGACGATCACCGAGCAACTGGCGGCGGAGTCCACGGCAGGCGCGACCCGGCACGGCAGCGTCTGGACCGAATTGCGCAGCCGCGACGTGCTGCTCCTATGCCTCACCTATTTCGGCCTGGTCAGCACCTTGAACACCAATGCCACCTGGGTGCCGCAGATCGTGCGCGAGATCCTCGGCGGACAGGGCGACTTCGTCAGGGTCGGGGTGTGGGCCGCGATTCCGGCGCTCCTGACGGTCGTCGCGATGCCAATCTGGAGCCTGCGATCGGATCGGCAGCAGGAGCGGTTGTGGCACGTCACGATTCCGATGGCGGCGGCCGCGGCGGGCTGGCTGCTGGTGACGTTCTCGACGGTGCCGCTGGTGCGGTTCGCCGGCCTGGCGCTCGTATCGATCGGCGGTTTCTGCGGCATGAGCATCTTCTGGACGCTGCCGGCGAGCATCCTGTCGCAGGCGGCGCGACCTGCCGGCATCGCGCTGATCAGCACGGCAGGGATCTTCGGGTCGGCGGTCAGCCCGTCGATCATCGGCTTCCTGCGAGACGAGACCGGCACCTTCACCTCGGGCCTGTTGTACATGGTGGCGCTCCTCATCGCGTCGATCGGCTGCGTGTGGGTGAGCGCCCGCGGCTGGCGGCAGGCCGCGCTCGGCCGCGCCGCCTGAGCTCGACGGGCATGACGGCAGCGCTCTACCAGCCGGTGGTGATCGTCGGGGCAGGCCCGGTGGGACTGACGCTGGCGATGGATCTGGCGGCGCGCGGCGTCGGCGTGACGATTCTCGAGCGGCGATACCGGGGCGAGCCGCCGAGCGTGAAGTGCAATCACGTATCGGCGCGATCCATGGAGGTGTTCCGCCGGCTGCGCGCCGCCGAAGCGCTTCGCCGGGCAGGACTGCCCGCGGACTACCCGAACGACATCGCCTACCGCACCACGATGACCGGGCCGGAGCTCGCGCGGATCCCGATTCCGTGCCGCCGCGACCGCTACACGGCTCGAGACGGGCCCGATACCTGGTGGCCGACGCCGGAGCCTCCGCATCGCATCAACCAGATCTTCCTTGAGCCGGTCCTGTTCGAGCACGCAGTCTCCGTTGCGGGCATCCAGATTCGCAACCGTGTCGCGTTCGAGTCGCTGTCGCAGACCGACGACGGGGTCGCCGTTGAGGGACGGCATCTGGACACCGGTGAGGCGGTGCACCTGACCGGCCAGTTCGTGATTGGTTGCGATGGCGGCAAGTCGGAGGTGCGCCGCCAGATTGGCGCCGAGCTCATCGGCGACGCCGTGGTCCAGCGGGTGCAGTCCACGTATATCCGCGCCGCGCGCCTGCTGTCGCTGCTCACGACGCCGCCGGCGTGGGGAAACTTCTCGCTCAACCCGAGGCGCAGCGGCAACGTCTACGCGATCAACGGGCGTGACACCTGGCTGGTGCACAACTACCTGAACGACGACGAGCTGGAATTCGACTCTATTGACCGCGACTGGGCGATTCGCCAGATCCTCGGCGTCTCGCCCGACTTCACCTACGAGGTCCTGTCGAAAGAGGACTGGATCGGCCGGCGGCTGGTGGCGGATCGGTTTCGCGACCGGCGCGTGTTCCTGTGCGGCGACTCCGCCCACATCTGGGTGCCCTACGCGGGATACGGGATGAACGCGGGCATTGCCGACGCGGAGAATCTCGGCTGGCTGCTTGGCGCGCACCTCACGGGTTGGGCGCCGCTCGAGATCCTCGATGCCTACGTGCGCGAGCGACAGCCGATCACCGAGCAGGTGTCGCGCTTCGCGATGAATCACGCGATGGCGATGTCCCGGCAGCGTGGCGGGGTTCCAGCCGGGATCGAGGACGACACGCCGGAGGCAGCAACGGCGCGCGCCGAGGTCGGCCGCGCCGCGTATGAGTTGAACGTGCAGCAGTATTGCTGCGGCGGCCTCAACTTCGGCTACTTCTACGACCAGTCGCCGCTCATCGTCTATGACGAGGAGAGTCAGCCCCCGTACTCGATGGCGACCTTCACGCCATCCACCGTGCCCGGTTGCCGGACGCCGCATGTGTGGCTTCGCGACGGACGATCCCTATACGACGCGCTTGGCCCGTGGTTCACGCTGCTCCGCTTCGACCCCGCCGTGGACGTCACGCCGCTGACCGGCGCCGCCGCGCAGCGTGGCGTGCCGCTCGACGTGCTGGACGTGCAGTCCGACGAGGCCGCGGCCGTCTACGATCGCGCGCTGGTGCTGTCACGCCCCGATCGGCACGTGGCCTGGCGGGGTAACGCGCTGCCTTCAGATCCACTCGCGCTCGTCGACGTGATCCGTGGCGCCGCCAAGGCGCCACGCTGATCACGTCAAGAGAAACCACGAAGGCTCGAAGAACACGAAGGACGCACGAAGAACTCTACGGGGGTGTCGCGCTGAATGGCGGGAAAAGGACGCGTGAACGTGGCCATCGCGCTCTGAAGGAGGATCGAATGCAGATGCACATGCGGCTCATCCTGGCTGTGCTCACGTTGGCGCTTGCCGGCACGCGATCGCTGGCTCAGGGTCAGGCGGCCAAAGATCCCGCGACCGACCCCGAGGTGCTCGGGGCCGAGCGCCTCTTCAGTGCCTGGGCCGAGGGTCAGCTCGCCTACCACGGATACCCGGGAATGACCGTGGGTGTCGTGTCCGGCGAGCGGCTCGTCTGGTCACGCGGTTTCGGTCTGGCCGATGTCGCCGGACGCGTACCGATGACGGCGCAGACGAAGTTCCGCATGGCCTCGCACAGCAAGTTGTTCACAGCCACCGCGATCATGCAGCTGCGCGAGCAGGGGAAGCTGCATCTCGACGACCCGGTCGCCAAACACCTGCCCTGGTTCAAGGTGCAGGCGTCGGAAACCGACGATCCTCCAATCACGATCGAAGAGCTGCTGACGCACAGCTCGGGGCTTCCGCGCGAGGCCGCCGACCACTGGACGTCCCTTGAATTTCCCACTCGCGAGGAGCTGAAGACGCTCATGCCGAAGCGCCGGGCGGCCTTTCCCCCAGAGACGCGATGGAAATACTCGAACCTGGCCTACACGCTGGCGGGCATGATCGTTGAGCAAGTCAGCGGCCAGACGTGGGCCGACTACGTGACCCAGCACATCTTCCAGCCGCTCGGGATGGCGAGCTCCAGCGTGGACAAACAGGTGCCGGGTCTTGCGATCGGCTACGGTCGGCGGATGCCTGATGGTTCCCGATCGGTCATGCCGTTCGTGGACGCTCGCGGCATGGCTCCGGCCACCGGGTTGACCTCGACGGTGGAGGACATGGCCCGCTTCGTATCCGCCCAGTTCCGCAGCGGGTCCTCTGGCGGCGACCGCATTCTCGGCACCGCGAGCCTGCGCGAGATGCACCGTGTGCGGATGCTCGAGAACAACTGGAGCCGCGGCAACGCCATTGGTTTCGCGGTCAGCCGGAATCGCGACAAGACACTCGTCGGGCATGGTGGCAGCTATCCGGGCTACATCACGCAGACCCAGATCGATCTGAACGGGAAGGTGGGGGTCATCGTCCTCACGAACGCGCAGGATGGAGATGCCGGCGGGATCGCGACGCAGCTGATGAACACGGTGGGCGAGGCGGTCGCGAAGGCTGCGGGCACGGCGCCACCGAAGGTGAAATGGGATCCGGCCTGGTCGCGCTTCGCCGGCCTTTACCGCGGACGGGGAGGCGATTCCCACGTAGTCGAGCTCCACGAGAAGCTGGTGATCATCAATCCGGAGGCCGCGAACCTGGACAACCCCATTCAACTCGAGCCGCTCGGCGATGCCACATTTCGCTTCACCGCCGCCGCGGGCGGCGGCCCGGTGGGCGAGATCGTCCGCTTCGTTGAAGAAGGTGGTCGCGTGGTCCGGATGATTACCGGAGACAGCTACGTCGATCGCGTGCCGGAGTGATTTCGGTACGCTGAATCGTGGTCAAAAGAAAACCACGAAGGCACGAAGGACACGACGGACGCACGAAGAACTCTCTTGGGGAAGCACGCGTGACACCCCTAAGGATGTCGTCGTGCCGTCCTTCGTGCTCTTCGGGTCTTCGTGGTCTCTTTTAGCGTCAGCTGATATAGGTGGGGAGGCCCTGGAGGATCGGTGGCGTGACCGGGTGCAGCGTGCCGTCCAGGCGGCGTACCGCGCTTCCCTCGGTGAACCAGCTTTTCGGCGCGAGGCCGCCCCATAGTTGCTGGCGGTAGGGATCGTCGCGGCGCCAGCGCACCGGTTCGAAGTCGGGATCCACCGTGAGGTAGTCGGAGGTGTAGATCTCGACGCGATGCCCGTCCGGGTCGCGCAGATACAGGAACAGCGCATTGGAGATGCCGTGCCGGCCGGGCCCGCGCTCGATCGCGCCGCCGCGCGCGGCCCCGAGAACATCGCAGAGCTGCAGCACCTGCGCCGCGTCTGGCATCCAGAAGGCGAGGTGGTGCAGCCGCGGCCCATGGCCGTTGGTGCAGGCGAGGTCATGGACGTTGCCCTTCCGGTGCATCCACGCGGCCCAGATGTGCCCGTCCTCGTCCTGCGTGTATTCGGTCAGGCGAAATCCGAGCGAGTCGCGATACCAGGCGAGCATCGCCCCCGGGTTCGTTGCGAAGACGTTCACATGGTCGATCCGCTGCACCGTCGGACAGCGGCGCTGGTGGTACTGCTGCAGCAGCCATGGGCGCTTGTCGGAGGCGAAGTAGAAGGCCAGCGGCAGCCCGAACGGGTCCTCCATGGCAACCACCGAAGGGCGGCCGGGTTCGCTGCGGCGCTCGCACGGCAGCCCCAACCGCTGGGCCAGCTGCATCGTCGCGTCGAGCTCCGCCTCCGCGGCCACCTTGAACCCGATCTGCCTCACCGCGGGCGCTGGCTGCTGCTCGAGCATCAGCGACCACTCGCGCTCCTCGACGCCTCGGAGGCAGACGTGCGACGGCGATTCCTCGATGACGTCGAGGCCAAGAACGTCGGCATAGAACGCGCGCGAGGCCGCCAGGTTGGTGACCTGCAGCACGACGTGCCCGATGCGAACGATGTTCGGTGCGATCATGAGCGGGCATCCTCGAGCGGCGCGGACTCGACCGCGCGCATCACCTCGTCGACCTCGTCATCGCCCGGCGCGAGCTCGCCGGCAATCGCGTCAACGTCGTACACCGACGCATCGATGGCCAGCCGTCGATCCATGTCCAACACCGCGACATGGCGATGTCTCAGCCAGGCGAGGTAAACCTCGCGATACGCATCCGGATCATAGGGAATCGGGCCCGAGGGCGGCGCCCCGCCGATGGCCGCGTACCCTTCACGATAGACGTCTGCCCACAATGCCCGCAGCACGGCCGGCGCCGCATCGGCACGTTCCCGGTCGTGCCTCGGCGCGCTCATCGATCGTTCGCGCGCGGCCTCGATGACGGTCCGCACCTCGCGCGAGGGAACCGGCAGCACGAACTGCACCTGCTCGCTCGCCAGCAGCGGCTCGGCATCGTCGTCATGCGGCGCAGCCAGCTCGATCAACCGGCCGCCGACGAGCGGCGTCTCGGCGACGAGCAGGGACGCGGGCGGCTGCTGCCGGTGCCAATCAAGGACCGCACCGCGCGACCAGAGTCCTGCCGCTCGCTTGATGGCGGCGTGTGTGAACCCGTCGACTTCCGGATACCGGGCCAGAATCGGTTCGGTTTCGAAGGCGCCACGCGCGACGTCCCATTGCAGGAGGAACACCGGGCGAGCGATCCGCCGCGCCATGCGAGAGATCTGTTGGATGAGCAGGCTCTTGCCGACGCCCGGCAGACCGGCCAGCATCAGGATTCGCGCCCCCGATACCAGTCTCTCGAGCGTGTGTCGCACCACCCAGTCGGCCGGGAGAACGATCTCGTCACCCACGACCGACCTCGGACTCGGCGCGAAGGCCGGTCAGCAGGCCGATCGCCATGTGCCGCGCCGCCTCGTCGAAGAATCGTGTCCGCGTCCACTCGGCGAGCAGGTCGAGCTGCCGGTCGAGCTCGTAGCCGAACCAGCCTCGTACGGTTTCCACCCCGTGCGGCGTGTAGCGCCACAGTTTATCGGCGTCCTTCACGAGCCCGTCCTCGAGCGACAACGCGTCGCTGCGTGTGTCGTGGCCGTCGATGATCTTCGCGATGGCTCCCGACCGTTCGGCGGGCCATCCGACGGAGGCGAGGATCCGTCGCGCCAGGCGCGCTCCCTCGACCTCGTGCTGCCGTCGGAGCTCGGGATACTGCATGTGCGGGCCAAACGCCACAAGCAGCTTGTCGGGCGGCACCGTGTTCCAGCCGATGTCGTGCAGGAGGATGGCGGGGACGACGATCTCGCGATCCGCCTCCGGGTGCAGATCGCACAACGCCTCGGCGAACACGTAGCAGTACCGCGTGTGCACGTCGTTCGACCGCACTCCGAGAAGGGGCGCGGCCTGCTGCCAGATCGGCTGGTAGCGAGTGTTCACGTCGAGCTCCTGCCGCGGACGCGCGGCAGCTTGCGGAACCGATCGACATCCGGCATGTCGCCGCAGGGGACTTCGATGACAACCGGGCCACCGGCCGTCACGGCCTCTCGAAGCGCCTCGGCCAGCAGGGCAGGCGTCTCGGCGCGATACCCTCTGGCCCCGAACGCCTCAGCCAGTCGCTGGAAGTCGGGATTCCGAAGATCGGAGGCGATCACCCGGCCCCCGTACAGCCCGCGCTGCATGTGCTGCACGTTCCCGTACTGATTATTGTTGAACACGATCGCAATGACGGCGATGCCGTGTTGGACGGCGGTGGCCAGTTCCTGGATGCCGAACAGGAACCCGCCGTCGCCCGACACCGAGACGACCGGCACCTCCGGTCGCGCAACCTTGACACCCAGCGCCGTCTGGAACCCGTAGCCCAGGGTCCCCTGATACCCGGTGGAAATGAACGTCCGCGGATGGTAAACCGGAAGCACCACGCGAGCGGAGAACCCGACCTGCGTGAGCTCGTCGACGAAGATGCCGTGCTCTCCCAGCGCTGCGCGAATCACCTCGAGATATGAAGTCTGCGGCTGCAGGAAGGCGCGCTCTTCGGCCCATCGCGCGGCAAGTGCGTTGAATTCTTCCATGCGAGACGGCCGTGGCGGAATCAGCTCCGCGATCCTGGCAAGGAGCCGCGGCACCGCATCTTCGGCTCTGGCGGTCACAGCCATCGAGGACGTCTCGCCCCGAGCACTCGGCTCGGGATCCACGTCCACTCGAATGACCGTCATTCCATCGTCCACGCCCCACGACTGCAGCGGGACGCGCATGTGTGTCCCGATGGCCAGTACGACGTCGGTCTCCGCCCAGAGCGCGTGCGCCTGCGGCTGCACGACCGTCAAGTGATGCCGGCTGTCGGCCACGCCGCGGCCGGTGCGGTATGAGGCAACCGGCGCCTGGAGATGATCGGCCAGGGCCCGAATCGTCTTGCTCGCATCGTGCGCGCCGCTTCCGACCCAGATCAGGGGCCGCTTTGCCTCCGCCAGGCGGCGCGCTGCCGCCTCGATCTGTTCGTCGTTCACGGGCGCTGATGTGGCTGGTGCCGCGGAGCGCACCGCGCAGACCTCGCCTCGGGCCGCAAGGACGTCCATCGGCACTTCGAGGCCAACCGGCCGAGGACGACCCGATCGCAACGCCGCGAATCCATCGGCGATCAGTTTCGGTATCTCTGCGACGGTCGTGGCCCGAGCGGCCCACTTCGTCAGCGAGCGCATCACTCCGAGCTGATCCGGGATCTCGTGAAGTACTCCGCCGTCGCGCCCGATTGCGGCGAGCGGAATCTGACCAGCCAGGCAGAACACGCGCGCGTTGAGTGCATACGCGGTAGACAACGCCGCCGTGGCATTGAGGAATCCAGGTCCCGGGACCACGTTGTAAACGCCTATGCCGCCGCTCGCGAGCGCGTAACCGAGCGCCATGTAAGCGGCTCCCTGCTCGTGACGCGTGTGAATCACGCGAACCTGGTCGCGCGCGTCATAGAGCGCGTTGTAAAGCCAGTCGTTCTGGATCCCGGGCAGGCCGAACAGCGTGTCCACGCCCTCGGCGACGAGCGAGCGGACGACGGCCTCGCCGCCGGTCACGCGCACGAGACCACCTCGTCGAGCGCGAAGAGAAAGCGGCGGTTCTCTGCTGGCAGCCCGACGGTGACACGCAGGTGGCCCGGCAGTCCGTTCCCGTTCGTGGTCCTGATCCGGACACCTTTCTCGAGCAGCGCCTGCTGAAGAGCGGCGGCGTCACCCGGCGCTCTGAACAGCACGAAGTTCGCGTCGCTTCGCCAGTAGGTCAAGCGAAGGCGGTCGAAGGCGTCGTAGAAGCTCGGGAGCTCGCGGTGCACGAGCGCGACACTGTCACCGACGCACGCGGTATCCGAGAGCGCGGCCACGCCGGCGGCCACCTCGAGGCGTCCGAGATGAAACTTGCGCCGCGCGGCTGCAATCCGGTGCGTTACGGGAGGGGCCGCGATGGCGTAACCGAGCCGGAGTCCCGCCAGTGCGTAGGCATTGGAAAACGAGTGCACGACAATCATGGAACGACCGGACAGCACGTGGCCGATCGAGTCCGGGTACCGGGCACTGGTCACGTATTGGAAGTAGACCTCGTCCGCGAGGACGAGGACGTTCGCCGGCAGACGATCGAGAAGCCGCTCGACCGCGGAAGACGGGATGATCACACCAGTTGGATTCCCGGGGTTGC
>DATJFF010000051.1:0-16892 GCA_035495795.1 Vicinamibacterales bacterium | reverse complement strand
GCTCCTGAGCGATCTCTCGTCGATGCGCGCACGCTTCGTCGTCGAGTCCCGGCGCTGGGATCTGATGGCGAACGAGCGCAACTTCGGCAACATCAACGAGCTCTGTGCGATTGGCTTTGCCGCGGCGCGATCGGGCAATCCATCTCTTGCCGAGCTCGCGCGCCAGGCGCTTGCCGGCCGATCGCAGGCCGCCGAGGAAGGCGATATGAGGCCAGCCGCGGCGATCATGGAGCGGCAGGTCGCGGCGACGATCGCTCAGGTGGCCGGCCGCGGCGCCGAGGCGGTGGCGATCCTGCAGACGGCGAGCGCTGCGGAGCGCCAGCTGCCGCCCCCGCTCGGCCTCCCGATTCCGCTCAAGCCCACCGCGGAACTCCTTGGCGAAATGCTGATCGACGCCGGAAAGCCGGCCGAGGCCGTGCGCGCGTTCGAGGACGCTTTATCGCGTAGCCGTAACCGAACGCTGTCGGTTCTCGGCCTGGCCCGCGCGTCGGCGGCGCTCGGCCAGGCAGACGCCGCTCGCGGTCATTACGAGCGGGTGCTCGCGAACTTCTCCCGGGCGGACGCCGGCGTGGCTGAAGTCGCGGAAGCCCGGACCTACCTCGCGTCGTCTGCGGCATGGATCAACAGGCCGCTGTTGTGGGCGGGTGGTGCCATCGCGGGTCTCGTCGCCGTCGGCCTGGCCGCGTACAAACGCCGGCAGTACGCGCGACCAGAAAAGCCCATCGAAGCTGGCGCAAGAGCCCGTGAACGCAGGAAGGCGCGCCGGTAGAGATTCTTCAAAAAAAAGGCAGAAGGTACGGCGGTTTCACGTGTCCCATCCGCCGAGCCTTCTGCCAACGGCCCCTATCCGGCGCCGATCGAAATTGAGGCGGTAAGCCGGAAGTGGAAGGCTCAGCTCACCGTCCCCGTAAGGATCTGAGCCTTGCCTTCCGTCCTCCAGCTTCTTCTTTCTAGAACGTGTAGCGGAAGCTGAGCTGCCAGATCCGCATGAACCCGGCCTGCTGCGTGATACGGCCGAACGACTGATTGTCGACAGCGTTCGAGTCGATGCCCCTGAACTTGGGCGTGTTGGTCAGGTTCAGGATCTCGAAGCGGATCTGCCCGACCTGGTTGCCGGCAAACCTCGTGTCCTTCGCGATGACGAGGTCGATGTTCTTCCTGAACTGATACCGCGCATCACCGATCGTCCGCGGCGCGTTGCCGTAGGTTCCGGCACCGGGGTTGCCGAACGCGTTGGCATCGAACCAGCGCGCGTTCGTCTGCCCTTCGAACACCACGCGATCCTCATCGCTGCCGTCCGTGTTGGGGTCGCCGCTCAGGTTCGGCCGCTGACGGCCGCCGAGCAAGCCGAGATTGGCATCCGAGGCGCCGGAACTGAGCACGGCGCTGAGCGGCGCGCCGCTCACCATCTCGACGACCGCTGACGCGTTCCAGCCGCTCAGGAGCATCTTGCTCGCGCCGCTGCTGCCGCCGTCCGGGAACCTGAAGATCGGCGCCAGGATGATGCGGTGCGGCGAGTCGAAGTTGCTGACGCCGTACTCGGCATCCAGGTCGTAGTTGTTCTGAGGGAAGCTGACCTGGGTCAGGTAGGTGTTGTCCTGTCCGAACTGGTTGTCCTTGGTGGTGCTCCAGGTGTAGCTGAGACGTCCGCCCCATCGGCCGACGACCCGCTTGTCGAGCACGAACGTGGCCCCGTGATACTGCCGGCGCCCGCCGTCTGTGACTTCGAACGCGTTGACATCGCCGAATTGCGGGAACGGACGCAGGAGCTGCCCCGCGGCAATCGTCTCGAGGCTTGCGAACGAGCCGGCTCCTGGTACCCCGAAGAACGGGTTGGGAACCTGCTGCAGCAGCCGAGCGGCGTCCCATGTGCCATTCGGCCCAGGGAATACGGCGCGCGCCACGTTTGGATCGATCTGATTGATGTTGATGCCGATCGGGTTGCTGCCGCCGTAGCCGAGGTCGCGACCGGTAGCGCCGACATAACCGACTGTGAGCGCCATGTTCCCGGGCAGCTCGCGCTGGACGTCGATCGAATACTGGTGGACCTTCGGGTCGCCCTTGTTCTGATCGACGAAGTCGACGTTTGCGCCGGTGCTGGTCAATAGACCTCGGCTACTGCCGATTGGCACCAGCAATCCGCCTGGGAAGGGGTTGTCGAGGGCCACAATCGGCACCTGGTTCGCGCCGTTCGATTGGGTGAGTGAGGTCCGCTGGCTGAACCCGATCTGGCCGTGTTGCGTCGTACTGTAGTTCCACGGCGCGTAGAACAGCCCGTACCCACCGCGAAGGACGGTGAGCCGGTTGAGCGAATAACTGAAGCCGCCGCGCGGCGCCACCTTGATTGCCGCCGGGTTGCCCTGCTCGGTCGGTGCGCCGTTCACGCCGGCGAAGATCAGCCCGCCGTTGATCGTTCGGCCGGCGAGGAGACCGGTCTTCGGAACCAGCGAGTCGAGCGGGCTGACCGCGGTGCGGTCGAATCCGACTGACTGGCGGTTCTCGATTTCCTGGAGCCCGTCCTCGTGTTCGAGGCGCAGGCCGTAGTTGACCGACAGCTTCGAGTTCACGCGCCAGTCGTCCTGGATGTACGCGCCGTAGTATTTCGTGAACCAGTTGCCCTCACCGCGGTTATAGGGGACGCGACCGGTGTAGGGAAGCCCGAGCAGCAGGCTGGCCAACTCGTGGCCGCCGACGCCGTTGTTGCTCGTGAACAGCCTGTTGAATTCGAAGTGTCCGCTCATCTCGCTCTCGGTCGCGAGCTCCACGCTCAACCGTCGGATATCGCCGCCGACCTTGATGCTGTGGCTGCCCCACAGCTTCGAGAGCGTGCCATTGATCGTGTAGGGGCTGTTCCAGCGGACCGGGCTGCCGCCCCAGCCGCCCACGTCGGCCACCGAGTCGTCGAACAGCAACGCCGGGAACACGTTCTGTTCGGACACCTGGCTGGTGTAGTTTGAGCTGAACCCCAGCGCGCCGATACCCGGCGAGTAGAGCTGGGGATCGCAGGAGTCCTGCCACGTCGAGAAACCGTAGCGCAGCGTCATCACCGTGGTGTCGTTGATGATGTTCGTGTTGTTGAGCACGAACACGTGCGGGCGGCGGCGCAACGGACCGAAGAAATTGTCCTGACTCGCGATGTACCACTCTTCCGGACGCATGATGGTGCTGCCCGGCTCGTCGGTCTTGTTGTAGATATACAAGCCACTGAGGGACCACCGGTCCGTGAACTTGTGCTCGCCCTTGACGGTAAACATGTCAGCGGCGTCGACGATGGGCCCGGTCGCGGAGGCATTAGGGTTGTTGTCCTCATTGCCGGCAATCGCGCCCTGGATGGTCTGCGTCGGCCACGCATTGAGGATCGCGAGGCCCGCCGGGTTCACCGCCGGATGGTTCGTCGGGATGATCGCGTTGGTGAACTCGCCGCCGGTCGCGATCGATCCTGTGCCCGTCGCCGGGCACCTGGCGCTTGCCGCGCCGCTGCGGCAATACGGGTTGAACAGGCGCACCGCCTGGCCGTTGATGGTCGACCCCGAGAAGTCGCCCGTCCGCTGCCGCAGGCTCGGCCAGACCTGCTGCTCGTTGCGGGTCGTGTTCGAGCGATAACCTTCAGTGGCGGCCCAGAAGAACGTCCGGTTTTTCCAGATCGGTCCGCCCACACCCCCGCCGTAGAGACGGTAGTATGTGTCTGCGAGGCCGCTCTCTTCCTTGGTCTGGCCGGTCTTCTCGACGAAGAAGTTCTCGTTCACCCCCCAGACCGGCCGCGTCTGGTAGAAGCCGGATCCGTGGAAGTCGTTCGTGCCGGACTTGGCCGTGACGTTGAACACGCCGCCCCCGGTGCGGCCCATCTCGGCGTCGTAGGTATGGACCTGCACCTTGACTTCTTCGACGGCCTCGATGGTCGGGTTGAGTACGGCGCGGCCGCGGAGCTCGGTGATCGGCACGCCGTCGAGGAGGTAGTTATTCGCCCGGACGCCGCCGCCGCCCATCGACACGCGCGAGGCGTTGGTCTGATCCTGCTGCCGGTTGAACTGCGGGTCGCCGCTCGGCGTCACTGTCGGCACCGTGATGCCGATCAGGAACGCGTTGCGGCCGGGAGCCGGCAGGCTCTCGAGGGCCGCGGTATCCAGCGTGCCGCCGGTCGACGCGGTGGTGGTGTCGATGAGCGGCGCCTGTCCGGTGACCGTGATCGTCTCCGCCAGCGCGCCGACTTCGAGCGCGATATCGAGGGTGACAAACTGCTGGGTGCTGATCCGGACGTTCTGGTTCTCGTAGGACTTGAAACCGGTCAGCGACGCCTTGATGGTGTAAGTCCCCGGCTGGACCGCTGGGAAGCTGTACTCCCCGGAATCGTTGCTGGTCGTCTCACGCGTGACGTTGGTCGCCACGTTCGTGAGCGTGACCGTGACACCCGGTATGACGCCGTTGGCGTCCTTGACGGCACCTCTTAAGCCGCCCGTGAAAGTCTGCGCCTCAACAGAGCCAGTCGCCAACCCGGCGACCAGCAAGAACAGCAATCCCCACCGCAACGTAGTGCTCGTCATACCCTCGCCCCCTTCTCGGAGCGCCCTCTGCGGGCGTCGGAGATCAAAGCAGCCGAAGTAATGCGACACCCGGTGGCCTGACGACGTCGGCACCACCGCGGGACTTTCTCGCTTGGAAATGTGCGGCCGAGTTTACGGCAGACGACATCCGGTTGCAACCAGTGACTGGCAGAGACCGTGATATCGTCACCGCCATCAGGAGACGCCGAATGGCCGCCCTCCCCGCCCGTGCCCTTTCGGTGCTGGCACTGTTGTGCCTCCCCGCTGCGGTACACGGCCAGGCCAAGGCCCCGAATCTCTCGAAAGAGCAGCGCCAGGCGCTGATGGCCGCGGTGACGGCGGTAAAGAACGCGGCCGACCTGCCTGCCGCAGACGAAGGTTGGCAGACTCACCTGCTGCGCGCCTCCGACGGCTCCCACTACCTCGCGTTCTCGGTGGAGGCTCCTGCCGATCTCGCGCCGGATACACCGCTAATCCTGTACGTCCGGCTGTCGCCGCGTCCCGTGGAAGGTGCTGTCAGCCAGATTGCGGTCCGGTCGCCGGTCGAAGAATGGCTGCTCGGTCAGCGCAACGATCCGCTCCCGTTGAGCGCGCGCGGCGTGGTGCAGGTCCCGACCGGTGAGCTTCCGGTCGGCGGGCCGCTGGCTACGAGCGTCCGCGACACGATGGGCGGCCAGAATCAGGCGGCGCTCCGGATGATGGACCGCGAGCGGGAGCGTCAGAAGGCGGCGGCAGAAGCGGCCGAGCAGGCGCGACGGGCGGAGATGGAAGGACGCGTCCGCAACGATCAACCGACGCTGATGCCGTTCGAGGATTTCGATGTTGCCGCTCGCGTGACGCCGCGCGAGGGCCGCAGGCCGGTGATCCGCCGCGCGCTCACCGCCGGACCCGGCGACTACGATCTTTTCGTGGGATGGACCGCCGTCGATGCCAGGCAGCGGCCGACTCGCACCGGCGTGCTGAAGCACACACTGCACCTGCCGACTACAAGGGCCGGCCTGGCCCTTGGCAGCATCATCCTCGCCGATCGGATCACCGCGCGGCAGGCCCTCTATCGCGCCGACCAGCAGACGGCCCACCCATATGCGATCGGCTTGACCGAAATCGAGCCCGCCTCCGACTCGGTGTTCACCAACGACGAGCGGCTCTCGGTGGCGTTCCAGGTGATGGGCGCGGCACCGTCTCCGACCGGCAAACCGGATGTCAGCGTCGGCTTCCGTCTGTTTCGAGCGACCGAGCAGGGCGAGCAACCCGCCGGCTCATTGACACCGCTCGAATACACCGAGGCCACGCTACCGCCGGACTTCAACCTCCTGCAAGGCCACCCGATCCTCGCCGCGATGGCCGCCCCGCTCCGGACGCTGCGGGCCGGAGAATACCGGCTGGCCGTTGCCGCCACCGACCGCATCGCGCGAACGTCCGCGACCAGCGAGACGCGCTTCCGCATTGTCGCAACGCCGGCGGCGCTACTCGCCAGCGCGCCGCCATTCACCGCTCGTGTGCGACGGACGTGGTTCGTGGACGGGCGCGTGCTCGGGCCCGCTCTCGACGCCCTTCCAGCCGCCGCACAATCGCCGGCAGTGGCGCCGCTGGTGGCTCAGGCACGCCAGCGGCGATTCGTGAACCTGTTGCCCGACAGCGCCATTCCCGCCGAGGAGCGCGGACTCGGCCTGCTGCTGCAGGCGATCGCGCGATTCGCGCTCGGCGACACACCCACAACCATCGCCGTCCAGCTTCGGCGCGCCGCCGAGGCTGGCGCCCCGCAATCCGCGGCGCAGTTCTGGCTCGGAGCGTGCTGGGCGGCCGAAGGCCGCGACGAAGAGGCGCTCGCCTCATGGGAGGCGGCCCGCGCCGCTGGATGGCCCGAGCCGTTGCTGGCGCTGCCCTCGGCGGAAGCGATGGTGCGGCTGAATCGTCTCGAAGAGGCGGGCACGCTGGCGAGACGCGCTCCGGACGGGCAGGTTGGACGCACCGAGCTGCTGCAGATTGCCGCGGCTGCCGATATCGCGGCCGGGCGCTACGAATCCGCCGCCGGTCTGCTGCGGCCGCTGCTCTCGTCCAGTCCCGATGACGGAGATACGCAGTTCCTGCTGCTGCACGCGCTGTTCGGCAGCGCGGTCAAGAGCGCAAGCCCGGGCGCGGCTCCGGAGGCGCAGGCCGAGTGGCAGGAGATCGCCGCAAAGTACGTCGCCGCCGGAGGGCGGCACCGCGCGGTCGTCGAGGAGTGGCGCGCCTACCTTACTTCTTCTTCGGCGGCGTCGCCTTAGCCGGCGGCTGCGGTGGCGGCGGCGTCCCGGGCGTCTTCAGCGAGTACTCCTTACGCGCGGTCACGTTGATGTTGGGCCGCGACACCTTCACGTCCACCGCGCGCACCCGCTTGGTCGGATCGGGATTTGTCGAGTAGTACCCGAGGACGTAGTAGTCGCTGGTCTCCGCGTCGATCCGCTTGAACGCCGACACGAAGTCGTTGTCGTTCACCACCGCGAAGCCGCCCGTCTCCTCGGCGATGTAGCGCAGCGTGCTGATCGTCTTGTTGAGGAACGTCCGCACCTCGCTCTGGTCGACGTACTGCCCGGCATCGGTGACGCCGGCCAGCCCGCGCGGGTCGATCGTGAAGATGCTCGCGTTGGTGCGGTTGGCTGAGAGCGTCAGCTCCCGCATGAACTGGTAGAGGTCGATGTCGGCGGTGACCGTGTTCATCCGGAAGAACGGGTTCTCCTCGTCGATCAGGAACCGCGTCGGATCCGCGAAGCGTCCGCCCTGGATGTGATCGCGCGAGAACCGGCCCTCGACGTAGGGATCGAAGTCGTAGCCCGAGCTGATATAGACGATCGCCTTGCGGCGGTTCTGCACCTGGTCCAGCGACGCCACCATGTTGTACATCGTCTGGAACGCGACCTGGGCGCGGTAGCGCATGTCGCCGGGCCCCTGCGAGCTCTCGAGCATCTGGAAGATCTCGGCGGCCGTCATCCCCGACCCGCGAATCTTGCCGACCGAGGCGGCAATCAGCTTCCGATCGGTCGTCGGGCTGATCTCGATCGCCGACGGTCCGCTCGACACCATGCCGACGATGTCGCCGTCGTGAAGCAGCGTGTCCACCATCTGCTGGACGATGCGGCGGACGTGCGGGGTGTATTGCGCTTCGAAGTGCAGGTCGTCCACGAACACCAGCAGAACACGGCCGGAGCCCATGTCGGGCGCGCGGCGAGGCGGCGGCAGCACGATTCCCTCGGGCGCCGAGCTGGGGGGCGGAGGCGCGTCCAGCTGGTTGTAGATGCGGCCGCCGTGGACGAGCACGAAGGACTGCACGGTCTGCGGCTCGCCATCTTCGGTGATCTGGAACTCGTCCTTCGTGAGATCCGAAATGAAGCGCCCATCGTTGTCACGCGGGATGACGTCCGTGGTCACGAGGGTGACGCCGGTTCGAAAGGTCGGCTGCGCGGGAGCGCCGGTCTGCGGCGTCGGCGCCTGGGCCAGGAGAATAGCGCCCGCAGCGCACACGGCCGCCAGCGTGGTGAAGACCCGCATATCGCGATTATAGGGGACCGCTGCGGTCTCCCCGCGAAACCGGGGACAGTCCCCCTACGAAATTGTAGGGGCCTGTCCCCGCCCAGAATTGTAAGGGGACTTCCCCCTTTGGCCGCTGGTCGCGAGTTGGCGGCGATAATGGCTGCGATGAGCCGGCGCCGGTTTCTCGCCCAGTCGATCGCCGCCGCCGCCGGCTGCGCGCTCGACGGACCATCGCTCGCCCGCGTGCTGGCGGCGCAATCCTGCGAGGACACCCCGCCGGCGGGTGAACTGCTGGGGACGGTGCCGCTGACGAGCGACCGTCCTCGGGCCACGCCGTTCGGGGAACCGGTCGGCGGGCCGGGCCTTGATACCCGCCAATTCACCGATCTGTCCCGGATCACCTCCGAGCGCCTGGTGACGCCGACACCCGAGGTGTTCGTGCGGACCGCGACGCCGCCCACCGTCGCCACACAGGCGTCATCGTGGAGCGTCGCGCTCGCCGGGCCCACCGCGACACCGCTTCCAATGGGAGAGCTTCGCACAGCGGCGGTACCGATGGGCGCCCATCTGATCGAGTGCGCGGGCAACAACAGCCCGGACAACTTCGGGCTCCTGAGCGTCGCCGAATGGGCCGGTGTGCCGCTCGACGACGTGGCGCGGCGCTTGGGATCGCCGAGCGGGTCCTACGGAGTGCTGGTCACCGGCGTCGATGACGAGACGCAGCAGGCGCGCAGCTCCGTCGCCGGCGCGAGCTGGGTGCTGCCGTGGACCGCGCTCACCGAGCAGCGTCCGTTCCTCGCGGTTGCGATGAACGGCCAGCCGCTGCCGCTCGAACACGGTGCGCCGGTCCGGCTCGTAGTACCCGGTTGGTATGGCTGCTCGTGGATCAAGTGGGTCCGCGAGATCCGCCTCGTCGACGCCAACGCAGCCGCGACCTCGCAGATGCTGGAATTCGCCGGACGGACCCACCAGAACGGCCAACCCGAGCTGGCGCGCGATTACGCGGCGCCGCTGATCGACCTCGCGGCTACCCCCATCCGCGTCGAGCAGCGCCGCGTCAACGGCGCGATCGAGTACCGCATCGTCGGGATCGTGTGGGGCGGTTCCAGGCCGGTGGCGAAGCTACTGATTCGCTTCGACGCGCGCGACACGTGGAAGCCACTCCAGGTCTGCCCCGCGCCCGGCACACACGACGCATGGTCCTTGTGGTCGTACCGCTGGAAACCCACCGAACCCGGCACCTACAGCATTTCGCTCAAGGCGGCGGATCCGTCGATCCGAACGCGCCGTCTGGACTTGTACTTCTATACGCGCCGGGTGCGGATCGACGCCGTGTAAGCAGGCTCTAGGCTCTGGGCTCTAGGCTTTAGGCCTGTCGCGCGACATCGACGAAAACGACACCACGAAGACAGAAGGGACGCGAAGGACGTCACGAAGCCTTTTTGGTCGGTGTCACGCGTGCATCCCCAAAAGACTTCGTGTTCTTCGTTCTCTCCCTTCGTGCCGTCGTGGTTTCTTTCGTTTGAATGCAGCGTGACAGCGTGACAGGCCTGAAGCCTAGAGCCCAGAGCCTAGAGCCTGCTCATCGCGCCACCGCAGCCCGCGCTTCCTTGAGTTCGGGCAAGCCCGGGTCCGCGCCGGTCCAATTGCGCAGGAACTGCGCGTAGGCCTTGCGGCTCGCAACGGCGTTGCCAGCATTCCGGTAGGCGCGGGCGAGGCCAATCACCGCCCGGCTGCGATTCGGTGTCCGGCGGAGCGTTTTCTCGAACCACTCGATGGCTGCCTGGGGGCGGCCGGCTTCGAGCAGCAGTTCGGCGTAGAGCTCGTCGGCGCCCTTCACCGGGAACGGCCGGCCGATCGGCTTCGGCATGCGTCCCTGGAGCATCGTCGCGCGGTCCATCTCGAGGAAAGCGTCGGCCGATTTCCCCTGCGCGAAGAGATGGAGCGCCTGCATCTCGTGCAGCATGATCTCGGTCTGCTCGCGAAGCTCCGCGGGCTGGCCCGGGGCCGACGCCTTGCCGAGCTCCTCGATCGTCGCTTCGACGCGCGCGCGATCGCCGAGCTTGGCGGCACTGAACCCGAGCGCGAAGAGCTCGTCGATGCCGTCGAAGCTGGTCTGGCCCTTCATGTCCTCCCAGCGCGCGCTCTCGATGACATAACGGGCCCGCATCGAGCCGCGATCGTTGCGCAGCGCCTCCGGGCCGATGCCGCGGCCGATGGTGCTGTCGGTGTAGTGGTGGCCGCCGACCACGTCGCTCGGCTTCACCGCGCGGAGCGCCTCGTCGATCAGGTTTTGGGCGCCCTGCGCTTCCTTGAAGCGCCCGAGCTGCGTCCACTCGTAGTGCAGCCACGTCAGGCTGTGGAAGTCGCGCATCACCACCGATGCGCCTCGGCGTGCCGCCCATTGCACCGACGCGTCCCACGACTGTCGATCGGTGGCGGCGGCCTCGTCCCACAACCCGAGCTGGACGAACGCGTGCGCCGGCATGTGGAGGGCGTGGCTGGCGGCGGGCGCGATCGCGGCGTAGGCACGCGCCGCGGGAAGCGCCTTATCGGCAAGCGCCCCATGATCGTACGCGTGCAGGATGTAGTGAGGCGCTCCAGGATGCTTGGGGTTCCGCGCGAAGATCGCCTCCGCGATCGCTCCCGCCTTCTGCCGCTGCGGCAGCGACTGGTCGCCTCGCGGCATGACCGCCAGCAGGCCAAGCGCGTAGAAGGCCTGGGCCTCGTCGTCTTTCGGGAACTTCGCGGCCAGCGTGGACATCGCCTCCGAGTACTTCAGGTCGCGCGAGTGCTTGTCCCCGTCACCCCATAACGCCTCTACCGCAGCGAGGTAGCCCCGCTCTCGCGGTGTCTTCGCCCTTGCCTGCCGTGCGGCCGGCGTCGGACCGAGTTTCCGGAGCACGGCCCGGCCCTTCTCAGCCTCTTCCTGGAACCACAGCGGCTGATTGAACGCGAGGGCTTCCCCCCAGTAGGCCATCGCGAAGTCGGGATCGATCTTCTGAGCTTCGCGGAACGCGTCGATCGCCTCCTCGTAGCCGAAGCTGTGAAGCCAGGCGACTCCGCGCAGGAACGCCGCCTGCGCCGAAGGCGCGCCGGAGTTCGGAAACGAAAGAGCGCCGAGATCAGGTACTGCAGACGGCTTGCGTGCGGGAGCCGGACCGGCTTTGCGCGCCGGGACTGGTGTTGCGGGAGTTGGTTTTGGAGCGGGTGCCTGAGCGGCGACCGCCCATGCACAGGTCACCGCGCCGAGGGTCAGCGCGGACACGAAGCGACGCATTCAGGTGAAGCGTACTACAGCGAAAAAGACAAACGCCCGGAGCGGAGTGTCTTCCGCCCCGGGCGCCGTCGATGGTTCAGGCCTCGGGTCCCAGGACCCGGGCCCCGCGCGTTAGAACGTCATCCGGAACATCAGCTGCGTCAGCCGCATGAAGCCGCCCTGGGTCCGGATCTGGCCGAACGTCGAGCGGTCGACGCGGGTGTCAGGGCTCCGGACCTTGACCGTGTTGGTCAGGTTGAGCACCTCGAGGCGGATCTGGCCGCGGAGCCTGCTGTCGCCGAAGCGGACGCCCTTGGCCGCGACGAAGTCCCAGTTGTTGCGATGGGGCGTTCTGACGTCGTCGGTCGTGCGCGGCATCGTGCCGAGCGAGAAGTTTGCTGGCGTCGACAGGCCAGAGCCGTCGACCCAGATGCCGGTCCCGCAGTTCTCGCCGGAGAGGCAGCCACCGCCCTCAGGCGGCGCGATGCGTTCGTTGCGATTACCGCTGGTCGGCGCCGCGGTACCGTTCGGCCGCTGCACGCGAGTGAAGATCTGCGAGGTGTTGGTGTTGGTGCTGTAGGTCAACGGGAAGCCGCTCTCGAACGAGATGATCGATGAGACGGTCCAGTCGCCCAGCAGGATGTTGCCAATCCCGCTGTTCAGCCACTTCTTGCCGGAGCCGAACGGGAGCTCGGCGATCGGCGAGAACACGAGCTTGTGCGGCACGTCGAGCAGGCCCAACGAGTACTCGGCGTCGACGCCGTAATCGTCCTGGGTGATGTCGACGTTCGCCATCTCCGCGGGGACCGCGCTGACGAAGCCCGGCGAGCCCGCGAAGAAGTTTGTCTCGCCGAACTGGTTGTCCTTGAGCCGGCTGTAGGTGTAGTTGACGCGACCGCCCCAGCCGTTGCTCATCCGCTTCTCGAACTTGAAGATCGCGGCGTGGTACTGGCTCTCGCCGAGCGTGCTCTGGCGCATCAGGATGTCGTTGAACTGCGGGAACGGCCGCAGCAGCTCGCGGCGCTGGATCGTCGGGCTGCTCACGCTCTTGCCCTGCGGGAACGTGACGCCGTTGATGACCACTGGTGGCAGGCCGAAGAACGGGTTCGGCACCTGATCGAGCAGGGCCGAACCGAGCGACAGGTACTGCGCCGGCACCTGGTTGATGTTGATGATGCCGTCGTTCGATCCGCCGAGGCCGAGGTCGCGGCCGGTCGAACCGGAGTACTCGAACCCGACCGCCATGTTGCCCCGCAGCTCGCGGTTGACGTCGATCGAGTACTGCTGGACCCAGGGCGCTCTCTTGTCCTGGTCGATGAACTCCATCTGGCTGCCGACCCCGGCCAGGGCGCCGAGCTGGTTGCCGACCGGCGTGAGCACGCCGTTCGGGAACGGGTTGCTCAGCAGGTTCGCCGGGACGAACTGGTTCTGGCTGATGAAGGTCTGCTGGCTGTAGCCGATGTTGCCGTAGTTGGCCGTGCCGACCGCCTGGTAGTTCCACGGCGCCCAGTAGATGCCGTAGCCGGCGCGCAGCACGGTCTTCGGGTTGAATGAGTGGACGAAACCGACGCGTGGCGAGAATTTCATCCCCGGCGGATTGCCCTGGTACTCGTTGGCACCGTTGACCCCGGCGTACATCAGGCCACCGCGAATCGGCTGGCCGGTCAGCGGATTGACAATGTTGCCGAGCGCACCGCCCGGGTTCAGGTTGCGATCGAACCCGACCGTGAAGCCGTTATCCTTCTCCGCGAGCCCCGTCTCGTGTTCGAGGCGAACGCCCATGTTGATCGTCGTCTTCGGGCTGATCCGCCAGTCGTCCTGGGCATAGCCGCCGAAGTAGTGGACAGACACGTCAAACGGTGTCGTCTGATTGACGTAGCTGGCGCGGCTCGCATCGGCGCCGGGCGAGGTCGGATACCCGAGCAGCATCGATGCCAGGGCGTTACCCGACGGGGCGGTGCCACCGGTCCCGTTCGTCAGCGCGTTCGACGAGGTGAAGTAGCGGTCGAAGTAGAAGAACCCGGCGCTCCCGCCGAACGACTGCGTTTCGGTCCCGATCAGACGATAGTCGCCGCCCGCCTTCATCGTATGCTTGCCGGCCAGCTTCGTGAACGTGCCGTTGGCGCTCCACGAGTACCAAGTGCGTGGCGTCGGGTCGATGGCGCCCTGGTCCCCGTACTCGTTCACCCGCACCTGGGGATACTTGTCCACCGTCGTCTGGTCGAGGAAGTTGTTGCTGAATCCCAGCGTTGACGGGTCGAAGTCGATCGACAGTGTGTCGTCGTCCACGAAGTTGGTCAACCCGTAGCGCAGGGTCAGCACCGTGTTGTTGCTGGGCAGCCAGGTGTTGTTGAGCGCGAGCACGTTGACTCGGCGCTTGAGCAGGTAGTCACCGGGATCCGCGTAGCGATGCGGTCCGCTCAGGCCCGGCTCCCAGTAGTTGGCGCAGGGCTCGTTGGACTTGTTATAGAGGTAAAAACCGGCCAGCGAGATCTTGTCGGTGAACTTGTGGTCCACCTTGCCGGTGTACATGATCGCCCGGTCGTTGATCTCGGCGGTGCTCTCGAAGTTGTTGCTCCCGTTGCTGGTATCGCGAGTCGGGCTCGGGTAGGTATTGGCCAGGTTTCGTCCGACGGCGCTCATTCGGTCGGCGGGGATGACGTTGCCCGGGAACGGCGTGCGGCCGGTGCCATCGGCGTTGCCCGTGAGCGGGTCGTAGATCACCACGAGCCGGCCGGCCGAGTCGAACGTCTGCGAGAAGTCGCCGTTACGCTCGCGCGAGGTCGGGAAGCGGAGTGCGCCGTTACGGGTGGTGTTCGATCCGTACCCTTCGCTTGCGAACCAGAAGAACGTTCTGTTCTTCAGGATCGGGCCGCCAACGCCGCCACCGCCAAGGTGGAAATAGGTCTCGGGCAGCGGCGAGCCGGCCAGCTGAGAGAAGTAGTTGTTGGCCATGCCCCACCGGGGTCGGGTCTGATAGAAGCCGCTGCCGGCGAAGCGGTTGGCGCCAGACTTGGTCGCGGTGTTGAAGATGCCGCCGCCGGTCCGCCCGGTCTCCGCATCGTAGGTGTGGACCTGAACGGCCACATCCTCGATGCCCTCGATCGTCGGGTTGGCGGATGCGCGATTGCGCAAGTCGGTAATCGGCACGCCGTCGAGCAGGTAGTTGTTGCCGCGGCGCGTGCCGCCGCCCAGAGAAAGCAGTGACGCGTTGGTCTGATCCTGCTGCCGGTTGAACTGCGAGTCGCCCGAGGCGACCACGGTTGGCACCGTCACCGCGAACAGGAACGCCGAGCGGCCGCCGCTCGGCAGCGTGTTCAACTGCTCGGTGTTGATCACACCACCCGTCGACGCCGTCGACGTATCGATCAGCGGCGCTTCACCGGTAACCGTAATCGTTTCCTGCAAGGCGCCGACTTCGAGCGTGACGTCGATCGTCGCGAACTGCTGCGCGGCGAGGCGAACGCCCTTCTGCTCGTAGCTCTTGAAACCGGTGAGCGAGGCCTTGATCGTATAGGTCCCTGGCGGCACCGCCGCAAAGTTGTAGAGACCTTCCTCGTTTGAGACGACTTCACGCGCGACGCCTGTCGCCTCGTTGACGAGTTCCACCGTCACGCCCGGGATGACCCCGTTGGCGTCTTTCACCGCACCGCGGATCGCGCCCGTGAACGTCTGGGCCGACGCCGCGCCTGCGGCCACCAGCACCGCAAGTACAACGATCAGTAACTTCAAGGGGCTTCTCATTCGTAGTTCCTCCACTACAACGTCTCCCGGCGCGCCGTGCGCCGCGAGACAAACGGTCCACTCATCGCGCGCGGGTTGGGACACACCGCGACGCGCGTGGTGAATCGTGTCTGCAATTGCAACGTGCCAGCGCGGCAGTCTATGCCTACAGCTTGTCGTTGGCAAGAGCAGCGGGAATGGATCGCGTCGATTCAAGGTTTTGGATCGGTGACGGCACCCTCGCTCGCCGAGCCCACCAGGCGCGCGTACTTCGCGAGCACGCCTCGCGTGTAGCGCGGCTTGGGCGCCTTCCACGCGCGACGGCGTTTTGCGAGTTCACGCGCCGGCACATCGACTGTGACAACGCGTGCAGCGGCGTCGATGACGATTCGATCACCGTTCCGTACGAGTGCGATCGGACCGCCGAGCGCCGCCTCCGGCGTGATGTGGCCGACGACGAAGCCGTGCGTGCCGCCGCTGAAACGTCCGTCGGTGATGAGCGCAACGTCCGCGCCGAGTCCGCGGCCCATGATCGCGCTGGTCGGCCCGAGCATCTCGCGCATGCCGGGGCCACCGCGAGGCCCTTCGTATCGGATCACCAGGACATCGCCTTTCTTCACGCGGCCCGCAAGAATCGCCTCGAGCGCGGCTTCCTCTCGTTCGAACACCCGGGCCCGTCCCTCGAAGCGCTCCCCTTCCTTCCCGCTGATCTTCGCGACCGCCCCCTCGGGCGCGAGATTGCCGCGAAGGACGACGAGGTGGCTGTCTTTCTTGATGGGGGCCGTGAAGTCGGCGACGATCGTCTGCCCTGCCGGATAGTCCGGAGCGTCCTTCAAGTTCTCGGCGAGGGTTCGCCCGGTAACGGTCATCGCATCGCCGTGCAGCAGCCCGCGATCGAGCAGCCGCTTCAGCAGCGGCGTCAGGCCGCCGATGCGAACGAGCTCCGCCATCCCGTACTTGCCGCTCGGCTTGAGGTCCGCGACGACCGGCACCCTTCGTCCGATCCGGGTGAAGTCGTCGATCGACAGCCGCACTCCCGCGGAGTGCGCCATCGCCAGCAGGTGAAGCACGGCGTTGGTCGAACCGCCGAGCGCGATCACCGTCGTGATCGCGTTCTCGAACGCGCGGCGCGTGAGGATGTCGCGAGGACGCAGGTTGCGGGCGACGAGATCGACGACCGCAGCGCCGGCCCGCTCGGCGTCGGTTTGTTTCTCCGGCGAGACCGCGGCCTGCGCCGAGCTGTTCGGCAAGCTCAGGCCAAGCGCCTCGATGGCGGAGGCCATCGTGTTGGCGGTGTACATCCCCCCGCACGACCCCGCACCCGGACAGGCGTGCTGCTCGAGATCGGCGAGCTCCGCGTCGGTCATCCGTCCTGCCGCGTGCCTCCCCACCGCTTCGAACACCGAGACGATGTCCACCGGCTGGCCTTGCCAGATGCCGGGCAGGATGGTGCCGCCGTAGACGAACACGGCCGGCCGATTGAGCCGCGCCAGGCCGATCACCATCGCGGGCATGTTCTTGTCGCAGCCGCCGATGGCCACCAATCCGTCGAAGCCTTCGGCGCCGGCCACGGTTTCAATCGAGTCGGCAATCACCTCGCGCGACACCAGCGAGTACTTCATCCCCTCGGTGCCCATCGAGATGCCGTCGGAGATGGTGATCGTGCCGAACGCGACCGGCTTGCCGCCCGCGGCCGCGACACCCGCCGCCGCGCGAGCGGCCAGGGTGTCGAGATGCATGTTGCAGGGCGTCACCTGGCTCCATGCCGAACAGACGCCGACCTGGGTCTTCTGGAAGTCCTCGCGGGTGAAGCCGACCGCGTGCAGCATCGCGCGGCCGGGCGCGCGCGACGGTCCGTC
>DATJFF010000050.1:0-8308 GCA_035495795.1 Vicinamibacterales bacterium | reverse complement strand
CTACGCCTGGCACGGAAAACATCACATCGGACACCTGAAGCTCGCCCAGGAACGGTAGGCTCGCCGTCGTCATCTGGCGATTTGGCGACGTGGTGATCTGGTGATCTGATCTGGTGATCTGAAGATCTGGTGACCCGATCTTTGGATCTGGAGATCTATCTGGTGATCTGGTGACCTTCGTCGGGCAGTGAGAATGTGAAGAGCTGCGTCCGCGGGTCGTAGACGCCAGCCTCGAGCCTCGCACCGCGCACTCGGCCGGCGTAGGCGCGAGTGCGGAATGCGGCAACACGTCGTTGACCAGCGGCATCGCTCCGCTCAGTGGCAGAAGACATACTCGCGTATTGCTGCCGCCAGCAAGTCGAGTCTGTCGAGCGGCGACTCCTCTGCCGCTATTCTCTCCGCGGTCACCAGATCGCTAGATAGATCAGCAGATCAGAAGATCGGGTCACCAGATCTTCAGATCACCAGATCAGATCTCCAGATCACCACGTCACGAGATCGACAGATGACAGCTCGCGGTCCTCTAATACTTGTAAACGAAAGACAAGAGGACCGCGAGGTCGCTCTTCTGAACGGCGGCGGTCGGGGGCTTGTTCTTGAAAGTCTCGAGGAACTCCGCCTTGAGCTGAGTCCGCTCGCTGACGTTCGCCGCGAGGCCGACGCCGAAAATGTAAAGGCCGTCGTTGAAGTCGTCCATCTTCCACAGCGCGCTGAAACGCTCGGTGAACTCGGACGTCGTCGTCAGCTTGTACCTGAAGTTCTGGCCAGCGACGACTGCGCCGTCGGTCTTGAGCTCGAAGCCCGGGTTCTTCTCCCACACCATGCCGAGACCGGCGTCCACGGCCAGCTCGGTCCGGTCGTTCTTCACCAGCTGCTGCGCCACACCGCCGGTCGGCGAGACGAGGTAATCGATCTGCTTGAACTCGTCGCGCAAGTACTGGACCTGGCCGAACAGCGACGTCTTTTCGGTGAGCTTGCGATCGACGCGGGCAACGAAGGCCAGCCGATTCGTCGTGAGCTCACCCTCGGACTCGCCGCGGATGAAAAGACCCGCGCTCCGGAACAGGAACGGCGAGCCGGTGTCGCGCTTCACGTCGTAGGCGACGTTGATATTCGAGGTGTCGCTGTTGCCATCGGTCAGCGCGAGGCCGGCGCCAAACGAGCCGGTCCATCCGGGTGGCTCGGTTGGGGGTGGCGGCGGAGGCGGCGGGGCCTTGGCCGCGGGCAGTGTGGGTGTCTGGGCGGAGGCAGCCGGCACGAATGCCAGCATTGCCAGGATCAGTACAGTGAGTCGGGGACCGATGAGACGCATCGCGCTATTCTGCCATGCGGTTTAAGCCCTCGAGACTTCAAGACCCCAAGACTTCAAGACCCCAAGACCTCAAGACCTCAAGACCCCTGTCACGCCCAGGCTCGAAAGTGTGCAGCCTGCGCGTCTGACAGTTCGCCAATCGTGATCGCGGCGTGAATCAATCCCACGTGCGTGTACGCCTGCGGAAAGTTTCCGAGCAGGCGGCCGGTGTCGGGATCCACGTCCTCCGAGAACAGCCCGAGCGGGTTGGCGTACTTCAGCAGCCGGTTGAACAGCGCCCGCGCCTCCTCGATCTCGCCCATCATCGCCAGCGCCTCGGCCCACCAGAACGAGCAGATCGTGAACGCGCTCGTCGTCTCGCCGAAATCGTCGTCGTGGCGATAGCGGAGCATCAGCCCGCGGTCGACGAGTATCCGCTCGTAGGCCCGCACCGTCGAGACGAACCGCGGGTCGCGCGGATCGATGATGCCGATGGTCGGGAGCAGCAGGTTCGATGCGTCGCCGTGGCGCCCGCCGTATGCCTGCGCGAAGAAACCGAGCTCCTGGTTGTAGGCCCGGGTCAGGATCTCCTCGCGCGCCTCGCGCGCCCATGCGCCCCAGGCCGCGGCCCGTTCCGGCTTGCCGTAAGCGGTGGCCAGCTCCGCGCCGCGATTGGCCGCGACCCAGCACATCGCCTTCGAAAAGGTGTAGTGCCGGGGCATCGTCCGGTACTCCCACAGGCCGGTGTCCTCGAGCGGGAACTTGGCGATCGCCTCTTCGACCAGCTGCTCGATGAGCGACATGATCGTCGGGTCCTCGATGACCAGCCGCGGATCCGTGAGCAGCGTTTCGAGACAGAGCACCATCTCGCCCATCAGGTCGGTCTGGACCTGGGTGTAGGCCGCGTTGCCGATCCGGACCGGCCCGGTGCCCTCGAACCCGCGCAGGTGCGTCTGAAGCTCTTCGACGAGGTTGCGCTCGCCGCCGATGCCGTACAACGGCTGCAGCGGACCCGCCTCGGCGAGGTCGCGCAGGAACCGGACGAAGGCTTCACCCTCGCCAAGCTGCCCAAGGCGGCGCAGCGCCTCCACGACGAACGCGGAATCGCGCAGCCAGCAGAACCGGTAGTCCCAGGTCCGCTCGGTGTCGAGCGCTTCCGGCACGCTGGTGGTCGCGGCCGCGATGATCGCGCCCGTGTCGTTGAAGCCGTGCAGCTTCAGGCACAGGGCCGAGCGCAGGACGGCTTCGGGCGCAAACGACGGCAGGGCCGCGGTTCTCGCCCAGGCCCGCCACCCCTTGACCGTCACCTCCAGCGCGTTGCCTACCGCAGCGGACGAGTCGTAAACCGTTGGCCGCCCCGCGCTCAGGACGAAGAACAGCGGCCGGTCCACGCGAGCCGGCTGGCCGCACTCGAAGTAGGCCGGCGGCACGTTGGTGCGCAGGAACGAACGCATCTGGCCGCCGTGAATCTCGATGCCCTGCTCGGCGGGCACGATCACCGGCGCGTGCCGCCCGTAATCCGGGCGCGGATCGAAAAGTACCCGGAGCCGGGGCGCACCTTCGATCGGGCGAACCAGACGGTGGATCTCCGCCGGCGCGTCAACGCTCAGGCCCATGGGAAGCCGCGGCGCGAAGTCGAAGATCTCGCACCGGCCGTGCTCGGTCACGATCTCGGTGCGCAGCACGTTCGTGTTGCGCATGTAGGACATCGTCGAGGAGACGAGATTCAGCGGCTCGAACGCGAAGCGCCCGCCGCGCTCCTCGTCGAGGAGGCGCGCGAAGATCGACGGAGCGTCGAAGCGCGGAAGGCAGAGCCAGTCGATGCTGGTATCCGGACCAACGAGCGCCAGGATGCGCCCGTTGCCGATGGCACCGTGATCGAGCTTCATGCCGCCGCTTCCGCCATGCGCGAGGCCGCCTGAATCATCTGGGCGGCCCAATCGTAGATCGTGTGTTCCTCCACGCGCGCCCGCAACGCCCGCATCCGCCGCTCCTGCTCTGAAGCTGGCATCGAGAGCGCCTCGTGGAGCACGCCGGCGAATTCGTCCACCGCGAAGGGATTCACGTCCACGGCCTCGCGCAGTTCGCGGGCGGCGCCGGTGAAACGGGACAGCACGAGTACGCCGCCCAGATCGGGCCGCGACGCGATGAACTCCTTCGCGACCAGGTTCATCCCGTCGTGCAGCGACGACACCACGCAGACGTCGGCGGCGCGATAGAGCGCGGCTACGTCCTCCGGGCCGTGGTGCTGGCGCAGGTAGATCACCGGCGTCCAGCCGGCACCGCCGAACTGGTCGTTGATCGCTCGAACCGCCACAGCCACATCGTCACTGAGCGATTGATAGCGGCGCAGGTGCTCGCGGCTCGGCGCGCCGACCTGCAGCATCGTGACGCGGCCGCGCCACTCGGGGTGGTATTCGAGCATCCGCTCGAACGCCCGGATTCGCTCGGGAATGCCCTTCGTGTAGTCGAGCCGATCGACGCCGAAAATCAGTCTCGTCTCGCCGATGCCCAATCGTTCGCGGGTTTGCCGGACGTCGGCCTCGCGCGAGCGGCCCTTCGGCAGCCGCGCCCACGGCTCGGGGTCGATGCTGATCGGAAACGGCTTGACGTAGGTCTGGTGCCCGCCGCGAACCACGGCGAAGTGCTCGCGATCGATGCGCGCCTCGATGCTCGCATCAACCGTGTCAAAAAAGTTGTTGCAGTGGAACTGGATGTGGAAGCCGAGCAGGTCGTTTCCGAGCAGCCCGTCCACGATCGCCTCGCTCCACGGGCAAATCCGGAACGCCTCGGAGTTGGGCCAGGGAATGTGCCAGAACTGGCAGACGACGGTGTCGGGCCGGGCCTGCTTGATCAGCCGGGGCAGCAGCGCGAAGTGGTAGTCCTGAACGAAGACAATCGCGCGGGAATTGCCGATCTCGTCGATGACAGTATTGGCAAATCGCTGGTTGACGCGCACGTACTGCTGCCAGTCGCGCTCGTCGAACTCTGGGCGTGCGTAGGCGATGTGGCACAGCGGCCACAGCGCGTTGTTCGCCAGGCCGTAGTAGTAACCCTCTTCCTCCTGCTCGGTCAGCCAGACCCGGCGCAGGGTGTACTTCGGATTGTCGGGCGGAACCGCCACGCGGTCGTTGGCATCCACGGCTTCGCGGTCGCCGCTGCCGCTTCCATGAGCGATCCAAGTGCCGCCGCAGGCCCGCATCACCGGGTCGAGCGCCGTGACCAGGCCGCTGGCCGGCCGCATCCATTCAGGGCTGGCGGTGGCCCGAGGCCCGCCGAACCAGGACAGCAACCCCCGGCGCGTCTTCGTGGTGTCCCGCTTGACGTGAATGTACGGCTCGCGGTTCGCCACCACGATGAGCTTGGTATTGCTGAGGCGGGGCCCGAGCGCGGCAATCAGTTCTGCTGATGTCATGCCTGGACCTGCTCCCGGGTTACTTTCGGGCGGTGAGCCACCTCAGAAGCGTATCGACATCAGCAATACCGTCAAGCTGATGCGTAGCGGCCGTCGGGCGGCAGCCCACGAGAACGCCGAGACCGTGGGTCACGGCCCGGAACGCGTCTTCGTCGGTCACATCGTCACCCAGAAAAACAACGGATGGGCTGCAGCCGGTCGTCTGGCAGATGTCCCGTTCGATCCAGATGACGGCATCGCCTTTGTGACAGGCGATGTTCGGCAGGTACTCGACCACCAGCGACCCGTGCATCCGGCGAAGGTCGCCGTTGTCCACCCACTCGTCGGCGACCGCGTCGGCCAGGGTCAGCGCTGCCGCCCGCGAATCGTAGGGCACGGCGCGGGCATGGACCGCCACCGACACCCCTTTGTCCTCGACCAGCGCCCCCGGAAAGTAGTCCACCACCTGTTCGAGGCGCGGCAGCAGCTCCTGAACCGCCGCTCGGGCGCGCTCGAGATCCGGATGATGCCAGCGGCGATCGCCGACTTCCACTTCCATCCCATGCAGCCCGGCGTAGTAGCCGCGCGGCGGCAGCGGGGCGCGGCGCCGCAGGTCTGGAATGCGCCGGCCGCTGACGATGCCGACGAACGTCTGCGGCTGGGCCGCGATGTCGCGGAGCCACTCGCGGCGGATGTCGGTGAGCATCGGCACCGATGGATTGGCGTGGAACTCGGCAAGCGTGCCGTCGAAATCCGCCAGGAGCACCAGCGGCTCCTCGAGCGGAAGGGCGGCTATCGCGTGCTGTACATCTGACAGCATCGCTCCAGTATTACATCCGGCCGAGCACGCGCGCCGAAAGCCACAGCATGGCGACGGCCGTGCCGAGCTCGAATGTCAGGCGAACCCCGGGCCGCGCAAACACCCGGCGAAGCGCGTGAAACGCCGTGGCCCACCCGGCATGGCAGGCGAAGCCGAGAATGACGTGGGTGGCGGCAAGGAGCGCGAAATAGAACCGGGGCGGATCCGGCGGGATGAACGTCGGCACGACGGCGATATAGAAGCTGATGATCGCCGGGTTCAGCAGGTTTACGGTAAGCCCTTCGACAAACCCGGAGGCCTGCCCCTCGGCGGAACTCGGGCCAGGTGCGTCCGGAGCGCGCCGGTCAGCATCGGCGGACTCCACTGAGAACGGCGCGCCAGGTCGGTTCGCGCCCGGCCAGATGCGCGCCAGGCTCTTCAGTCCCAGCCAGGCCAGATAGGCTGCGCCGCCTATCCGCAGCGAGTCCAGCACCATCGGCCACCGGCCGACGAGCACCCACAGCCCCAAACCGGCCAGCGTCGCGTGCGTCGTATTGGCAACCATCGCGCCAAGCGCCGCGCGGACACCCGCACTGTGGCCGTTGGCCAGCGTGTTGCGGACCACGACCGCGGTAGTGGCGCCGGGCGTAATCACCAGGACGATGGTGGCGGCCAGGTAGGCGAGGTAGAGCGAGCTCACGTCACCGCGCGGCGCCGAACAGGTCCGGGCCGAGTGTCACGTCCGCGCCCTTCCACGCTGCCTCGAAGGCCGTGCGCGCGGCCGCCGCGTCGGGTTTTTTCTGCGCCTCGAGCGCCTTCCACAGTCCGAACAGCGAGCGCGGGTTGCCGACGTTGTGCTGCAGGTCCTTGCGAAACACCGATTCGGCGTTGGACGCGCGGCCCGCCGAGAGCAGGACCGCGCCGAGCCGCTCGCGCTCCGGCAGCAGCCAGTCGGGCGGCTCGTTGTACGAGAGGCGGTCTTCCGCGTCCACCGCGCGAGTGAACGCCGCCACCGCGGCGGCAGTGTCCTTCTTCGCGAAGGCGATGCGACCGTCGAGATCGGCGGCCGCCACCGCGACGAGCGCGCGCCCGCTGTTGCCCGAGCTGATCATGACGTCCTCGCCGATGGCGGCACTCGCGGTCTGCATCGCGGTCCGGGCTTGCTCGGCCTCGGCCACCTTGCCCTGTTCGGCGAGGGCTGCGCCCCGGACGTAGTGCGCGAGCGCGGTCTGAACCGATCGGCCCGACTCCGGCACTTTCACCTTGAGCGCGTCGTCCCAGCGCCCGAAGCGGAGCGCGACCCACGCGTCCTGCAGCGCGTAAGGTTCGGCCATCGCCATCTCCGCCGCAACCGGTTCCACCAGTTCCACCGTCTGGCGCGCCGAATTCGCGGCCTGCCGATAGTGGCCGGCGAACATTGCCGCCGCCGATTCGAACTGCAGGTTGTGCCCGTAATACATCACCGAGTAGAGCCCCTGCTGCCCGGCTTTCTTGAAGTACTGCTCGTCGACGCGAGCCGCGGTCGCGTTGCTGGCGGCCGAGCGGGCGTACTGGCCGGTGCGGATGTAGATGTGCGCGGGCATATGAACGAGGTGGCCGGCGCCGGGGACCAGCGATTCCAGGCGCTCGGCCTGCGGCGTGGCGCGTCCCGGGCTGCTCGAGGCCTCGACCGCGTGGATGTAGTAATGATTCGCGCCCGGATGATTCGGGTTCGCCGCCATCACCCGCTCGAGCGTCGCGACGATCGTGTCGGTGCCCTCTTCAGCCTTGCCGTCCTTGTCGTAGAGCCGCCACGGCCGCAGGTTCATCAGGCTCTCGGCGTAGAGCGTGCTGACGTCGGGGTCGTCCGGGAACCGCTTCACGGCCTCGGCCATCGCCTCCGAATAAACCCGCTCGCGCGGAAGTTGATCGCCTTCGGGTTTTTCGACATAGCGCTTCGCGAGGGCGGCGATGAGCGCCTGTTCCACAGGGCTGCCGTTCGCGGCGCGAGCCTGGGCCGCGGCCAGGTGCGTGTAGGCCTTGGCGATGCGATCCGCCGGCGCCGGATCGTTGATGTTGGTCCCGAGCGCAAGCGCCATGCCCCAGTGCGGCATCGGCGCCTTGTCGTCGAGGGCAGCCGCACGCGCAAAGGACCTGAAGGCTTCCTCGTGATTGAAGCCGTAGAGCAGCGTCAGGCCTTCGCTGAAGAACTGTTGCGCCTCCGGGCTCGATGTCTCGATCTTCCGGCCGAACGATCCGAGGTTGCCGAGGAGGGCGGTGCGCGGCGGGGCTTCACCCCCGGCCGCGTCGTGGCCGGCGTGCGCCTGCTCCTGCGGCGGTGCCCCGGGAGAGGGGGCCGAGCATGCTGCCGCCACGAACAGGCCCGTGGCCACGAGCGCAAGCCGAAACGACGCGAACATGACGCCTCCTTGAAGCGGAACGGTGTCTGAATTCTAAGGTGATTCCCAATACGCGACCAGTAGCTGCACCATCTGCGCGCCCATCAGCAGGCTCGCCAGCGTCAGGTGCAGCACCTGGATCGTCGGCGCGAGCGCGACGTATGCCAGCGCAACGCCGAGCACGATCTGCAGCCCGGCCAATGCGACGACGGCGTAGGTCCATCGCGCCAGCCGGCGTGCTCCCTGGTGCTTCGACCAGAGCACGAGCAGCGCAATCAGCGCGAGCGACATCACCGCCAGGGCTGTCGTCCGGTGCACGTTGTCGAACCAGCCGACGGTGCCGAGCGCGGCGTTGCGCGCCACACCTTCGTCGAGCGCATCGTCGATGGTTCCGCGGACCTGCGTGCCGAGCGCCACCTGGACGAGCGTGACGAGCATCATCACGA
>DATJFF010000049.1:0-6156 GCA_035495795.1 Vicinamibacterales bacterium | reverse complement strand
CCGACTCGCCGCCGCGCAGGAACAGCGACGAGAGCGACCCGGGTCCGCCGCTCTGCTGCACGGTGAGGCCAGGAACCGATCGCAGCGCCTGGCTCATCGTGAACTGCTGGCGTGCCTGGAGGGTCTCTCCGGTCAGGACCGTGCTGCTGTCGGGCACGCCGGAGGATGGCCGATCCACCTGTGACGGCGTGACCACAAGGCGCTCTTCGACCGCGGTCAGCCTCAGATTCAGGTCGAGCGTGACGACCTGCCCGGCGGCGAGCGTCACGTCGGCAACCGGTCCAGCCAAGCCGGGGGCAGATGCCTGCAGACGGAATCGGCCCGCCGCGCCGGTGGCCACGTCGAAATTACCTTGAGGGTCGGACATGATGGTGCGCGGCGCCGCCATCGGCCCGTCGATGACAATCGTCGCGCCAGGTACCGGTTGTCCGTCGGGATCGAGAACGTGACCGCGGATCCGGCCGCCGGAATCCGCCTGCGCGGCGCTCATCGCAACAAACACGATGAACCAGGCGCACGTAGTCAGGAAAGCTCGTACGTACGAGCGAAAAGTACTGTGCATATCGCCTCCCCGGCGTTCTCCGCGCCGGCGCCGCCGCCCCCACAGGGGCAACGGCCGAAGGACGAATTCCACGTCGGGAGGTCTCCTGACTTGCGGATCGTCACGCGCGCCCTGCGTCTTCCCATCGCCGAAGCGACAGTGACGTTTCCGCGCCTGCCCTGAGCGTGCCGAAGGGTCGTATCCCTTGGCGAAGTCGAGGGCGAACGCCGGAAATTGAGGATGGACGCGCGCTCCCCGCTGACAGTGGCGGAACCGTGTGGGATTTGCACCCACTTCCCTTCACCGCCGGGAACGCGTCGGTTGTCAGGGGGATTGTAGCATGGCAGAATGGCGCGGCCCGACTGCGGGGGCAGGCGCCGGTACGTGGCGGCTAAACATCAGACCCAACTGGGCTTAGGTAAGACGTGACACCATCGTGTTGCCGGGCTGATTTTGGGGATAAAATACTGGGTTTGTGCTTGTCATCACGACGCCCCGCCTTTTTGGGCCGACCACAATGAGGAACGCATGAGCAAGAGTTCGACCGTGACCGTCCGCGAAACCCCCGTAGAAAAGGTGGCGAGCGCGACGGCAGGCGGCTTTGTGATTCACGGTGAGAACTTCGTCATCGACACGGACGATCGGATCGAGCTCGTGGACCTGACCGACAGGGTGATGAGCTTTGTCCGGCAGTTCAACATTCGCGAGGGGATGATCACCCTCTGGTCCATGCACACGACCTGCGCCGTGTTCATCAACGAGTTCCAGCGTGCCCTGCTCGTCGACATCAAGAAGTTCCTCGAAGAGATGGTCGCGCGCGATCGCTACTACATGCACAACGATCCCGACCACTCGGATTGCGACCGGATGAACGCCGACTCGCATCTCCGGGCGATGCTGCTCGGCCACTCCCTGACGCTGCAGATCAGCGGCGGTGAAGTCGTTCTGGGCCAATGGCAGCGTATCCTGATGGCCGAGCTCGATGGCCCACGGGCCCGGACCCTGCGGGCCCAGGTGGTGGGAATCGCCTGATAAGGCAAAAGGCAGAAGGCACAAGGCACAAGGCAAAAGGAAGATCGCCGATGCGTAGGCGTCTTCAGAGCGCCGGTCTCGCGGATATCGCCGACAAGGTCGAGGCGAGGGAGCGGCTCACGTTCGACGAGGGCGTCCGCCTTTTCGAGGCGCCGGATTCTTTCGCCGTCGGCTGGCTCGCCAACCGCGAGCGTGAGCGCCGTCACGGCGACCGCACCTACTTCAATCACAACCTGCGGCTGGAGGCGACAAACGTCTGCGAGGCGTCGTGTCTCTTCTGCTCCTTCGCCCGTCTGACTCCCGATAAGCCCGGCGCCCACACCAAGTCGGTCGAGCAGGTGCTGGATCGGCTGCGGGCGCGTGACGGCGAAGCCCTGACCGAGGTCCACATGGTGAACGGCCTCCATCCGGGGCTGCCGTTCAGTTACTACACGGACCTGCTGCGCGGCCTGAAGCACATTCGACCGGGTATTCACCTGAAGTGCTTCACCGCCGTCGAGATCGCGTTCTTCGCCGACCACTACGGCAAGAGCGATCTCGAGGTGCTGGAGGAGCTCCGCGAGGCCGGGCTCGACTCGCTGCCGGGCGGCGGCGCCGAGATATTCGCGCCGCGCGTGCGGCGCAAGATTGCGTACGACAAGTGCGACGGCGATCGCTATCTGTCAGTACATCGGATTGCACACGGGATCGGAATGCGCACCAACGCGACGATGCTCTACGGCCACATCGAGACGCTGGCCGAACGCGTCGATCACCTGCTGCGGCTGCGCGATCTCCAGGACGAGACCGGCGGGCTCCAGGCGTTCATCCCGCTGGCGTTTCATCCCGACAACAACCAGATGCGCAAGCTCCCGGCGCCTTCGGCTGCCGACACGCTGCGCGTGCACGCCGTGGCGCGGCTGCTGCTCGACAACGTCGATCACATCAAGGCCTACTGGATCTCGTCGGGCGTGGATGTCGCGCAGACCGCGCTGTGGTTCGGCGCCGACGATCTCGACGGGACGGTGCAGGAAGAGACCATCTACCACATGGCGGGCTCGACCACACCGGCCGCGCTGTCGACCGCGCAGATCGAGAAGCTCATCTTCGACGCTGGCCGCGTCCCCATCGAACGCGACACGCTCTACAACGTCGTTCGCACAATCACGGGGGTTCAAAGCACGGGGGTTCAAAGCACGAGCGTTCAAAGCACGAAGGTTCAAAGCACGAAGGTTCAAAGCACAAAGGTTCAAAGCACGGCCGTCTAGAGCCCAAGCGTCGGAGTGTTCCGACCCCTCCGAATCGCCCGCTCCCCTCCAGGGAGTTCCTGACAAAGCGTGCGGCCAGCACGACCCACTTCCAGCCGGCACCGGCACCGCGAAACGAGTTTCCAGAGAATTGACCGGCCGACGTACGCGTCAACTCAGTGTCTTGAACCAACGTGCCGTGCTCTTGAATCTCTGCCCTTCGAACCTTCGTGCCTTTTGAACTAGTGCCTTTGTACTCCTGTGCCTTTGAACCCTCGTGCTTTGAACCGCCCTGCTTTTGAACCCCCGTGTTTTGAACCTTCGTGATTTGCTATAGTCGGAATTAGACCAAGCGTGTGAGCAGCGGCTGAGACCGCACACTCCGGCTTGGTCTTTTCGCGTCCGGAGATTGCGAAAACTTTCACAATCTCGCAAGCCGGCGCGGCGGATGAGGCACGAGCAATGGCGACGGGCACATTCCTCCCGGTCCTTACCGAAGTGGAGAAGGCCAGCATCGGCGAGCGGCAGCCGCTTCCGGAGCGCTACCTTGGTCTGTCTGACGACGAAATGGCCGCGCGGATCGCCGCGGCCCGCGACGCCCTCGGCGAGCGCCTGGTCATCCTCGGCCACCACTACCAGCGCGACGAGGTGATCCGCTTCGCCGACTACACCGGCGACTCGTTCAAGCTGGCGCGGGAAATCGCGAAGCACTCGAAGGCGGAGTTCATCGTCTTCTGCGGCGTTCATTTCATGGCCGAGAGCGCCGACATCCTCGCCTTGCCGCACCAGCAGGTGATCCTGCCCGACCTCGCGGCCGGCTGCTCGATGGCCGACATGGCCGCCCCGGATCAGCTGGCGACGTGCTGGAACGAGCTCGAGCTGCTGGGCCTCGCTTCGAACGTGGTGCCGGTCACGTACATCAACTCAGCCGCGTCGATCAAATCGTTCGTCGGCGAGCGCGGCGGCACCGTCTGCACATCGTCGAACGCGGAGGCGACCCTTCGGTGGGGATGGGGACGACGCGAAAAGATCCTGTTCCTCCCGGACCAGCACCTGGGCCGGAACACGGCATGGAAGATGGGCGTTCCCCTCGACCAGATGGCGGTTTGGGATCCGCACGAGCCGTTCGGCGGGCTCACCCGCGAGGAGATCTCCCGCGCGCGAATCATCTTGTGGAAGGGACACTGCTCCGTGCACGTCCGATTCACGGTGCCGCAGATCGATGCCGTGCGGCGTCAGCACCCTGGAGTTCGCGTCATCGTCCATCCGGAAGTGCCGCACGCCGTGCTGCGCGCCGCGGACGACTTCGGTTCAACCGAGTACATCCTGAAGACCGTCCGTGAGGCTCCTTCCGGCACTACCTGGGCCGTCGGCACCGAGGTTCACCTCGTCCACCGGCTCGCCGACGAGATGGCGCCGTTCGGCAAGACCGTGCTGTCGCTCGACACGATGGGCTGCCTGTGCTCGACAATGTTTCGAGTCTCTCCCAACCACCTCCTCTGGGTGCTGGAAGGCCTTGTCGACGGCCGCGTTCACAATCACATCGTCGTGCCCGACCGTGACAAGCATTTCGCGCGTCTGGCGCTCGATCGGATGCTTACAATCACTTAATACATTTCCGAGGAGTTGATTGCACATGGCCCACACACTGCCAGCCCTGCCGTACGACTTCGCGGCGCTCGAACCGCACATCGACGCGCAGACGATGCAGATCCACCACGGTAAGCATCACCAGACGTACGTCACAAATCTCAATGCGGCGCTCGACAAGCATTCCGAGCTGCACGGCAAGAGCCTCGACGACTTGATCAAGGGCCTCAACAGCGTGCCGGAGGACATCCGGACCGCTGTCCGCAACAACGGCGGCGGCCACTGGAACCATTCGATGTTCTGGAAGCTGATGGGCCCCAAGGCCGGCGGCGCGCCGAGCGGCGACGTCGCAAACGGGATCAACGCGGCGTTCGGCAGCTTCGACAAGTTCAAGGAGCAGTTCCAGGCAGCGGGCCTGGGTCGATTCGGCAGCGGCTGGGCATGGCTCGTCGACAACGGCGGCAAGCTCGAGATCACCAGCACCCCGAACCAGGACAACCCGCTGATGGATGGCAAGAAGGCGGTGTTCGGCGTTGACGTGTGGGAACACGCCTATTACCTGAAGTACCAGAACCGGCGCGCCGACTACCTGACGGCGTTCTGGAACGTCGTGAACTGGGGAGAGGTGAATCGGCTCCTGAAGGGGTGAGCCGATTCGCGCCGGGATCGCCTTCGCGGGAGCGAGTGGATCGCTCTCGGGAGGGGAACGCGATCGGGACGGCAAGACGCCGGGGTGCGCCCCGGCGTTTCCTTTTGCCCTTCCGGTTTTGCAGCCTTTCCTTGTTGCCTTCTGCCTTGTGCCTTCTGCCTTGTGCCTTCTGCCTTTTGCCTTTTGCCTTGTCACTCGCGCCGGCCGAACCCGGTCGCGACGGCCAGCGCGATCATCCCCAGGAGCCCCCACGAATAGAAGTTCCACAGCCCGGCGTCGAGCGCTGAGACTCGCGGAAGGCCGACTGCGATACCTGATGCAGTCGCACCTGACATGAGGATGGTCGGCAGGAAGTACGGCAGCAGGAACGGCCAAGTGCAGACCGACATGTCGAGGAGATTCGCCCGCCGGTAGCCGCCGAGACCTGCAGCCGCGCCGGTCCGTCTCGCGTAGTCGCCGACCGCGAGAATCGCAACGACGCTGTGCGTGGTGATCAAGGCGGCGCCCATGACAACTCCGACGATCCGCGCCTCGGCTCGCACCGGATGGGCAGCGTCGGATGGCGCGCGCCCGATTAGGCGCTCCAGCGCGCCGCTTGCCTCGAGGCCGGCCACCAGCCCGACGAGCAGCAGCGTAAAAACCGACACGCCGACGCCGCGCTCGAGGCCGTCGATGATGAGGCTCTTCGCGGCGTAGCTGCCGGGCTCGACGCGCAGTAGTTGCGAGGGCGCGATCAGCCCGAGAGGCAGGGCCAGTGCGATGGCGAAGAGGATGCCGAAGAGGAGCGCCTCGACGAGGTGACGGCGCGACAGGAGCATCGCCACGATCGCCACCGGCACCACGATCATCGGCAGCCCGCTCGCGCTGCCGGCGATTGACGCCGCCACGCCGGCGCCATCGCGGCTGCCTCCGGCAAAGAGATACGCGAAACCTGCTGCCGCACCCGCAGGGAGCACGTATTTGAGGCGTGCGCGCACCGTGCCGCCGATGTCCGCCTGCTGTGTCCCAGACGAGGCGATCGTCGTGTCCGATATAGGCGAGATGCTGTCGCCGAACGTTGCGCCGGCCAGGATCGCGCCCGCCAGCACGATCGGGTCGGCACTCACCGCTGCCGCCGC
>DATJFF010000048.1:0-2730 GCA_035495795.1 Vicinamibacterales bacterium | reverse complement strand
CGCATCGTGCAGTGAGGTGGCCCCGAACGGATCGACCTCCCCCAGCGCGCCGTTCAAAGCACGCGTATCGACCGTAAACGGGGCCACCTCGTGCAGCCGGCTGTCAAACGCGAACAGCGCGGCCTCGTCGCGACCCTCTTCCAGCCATGACAGCAGGTGATGGGCCGCAAACTTTGCAGCGGTCATGCGCTCGGCAACATCCATGCTGCCGCTCACATCGAACAGAATTGCCAGGCTCAGTGGCGCGCGATCCGTGCGGAACTGGCTGATGGCGCGTCGTTCGCCGCCGTCCATCACCTCGAAGTCCCGGGCCGCAAGGCCAGTCACGAGTCGCCCCTTTCTATCGCGGACCGTCGCACTCACTGTTACGAGATCGACGCCCGCCTTGAAAACCGCCTGGCCACCTCCTGCTTCTTGTCCCAGTGCCAGCATCGGGCCCGCCGTCGTAGACAACGCCAGAACCACCATGCTGCCGGCGAGGAGGCGCCGCTGCATGCCCCTCCCATAACCAAGTTCCTTGCCAGTCGAGTAAGTCATTTGTTTATAGCCATTTGCCCTTTTTGGAGCGGTTCGTAGCCGGGCTGGGACCATGTAAAGATGTAGCTTTTACATGACGTTCCCGCATCTGCCTGGGTGCGCGGGTTCCCAACCCCCTTTGTTTCGGCTGCAGCCGGGCTGCTCTGCACAATACGGCAGACTCGTCCGGCTTTCACACGCCGGACCTGACACGGCTGCTACCATGTCTGCCGTGAGCAGCGTCACGTCCAGCATCCGCACCGCGAGACGCGTCGATCGCTTCACCTACGCCATTCGCAACATCGTTGCCGAGGCGCGCAAGGTGGAAGCGACGGGAAAGAAGGTGCGATACCTGAACATCGGCGATCCCAACCAGTTCGGTTTCGTGACACCGGCCCACCTGATCGAAGCCGTCACCAAGGCGATGCGGGATGGGCACAACGGCTACACCGCATCCCCGGGCATCGTCGAGGCGCGCGAGGCAGTGGCTGCGGATTTCAGTGCGCGGGGCGTGGAGACCAATCCCGACCGCGTGCTGATCACCTCGGGCACCTCCGAAGGGATCGAACTGGCGCTGACCGCGATTGTCGACGAGGGCGATGAGGTGCTGGTCCCGTCGCCGACCTATCCGCTCTATACAGCGGTGCTCGCCAAGATCGGCGCGGTCCCGACCTATTACGGCACCGATCACACCAACGGCTGGCTGCCCGATCTCGATCACATCCGGCGCGCGATCACGCCGCGGACCAGGGCGCTCGTGGTCATCGATCCGAACAACCCGACCGGCGCCATCTATCCCGATTCGATGCGGCGGGCGCTGATCGACATCGCCGAGCAGCACGGCCTGGTGATTCTGGCCGACGAAGTGTACGGCGATCTCGCCTACGACGGGCCGATTCCGCCGATGGCGCGGCTCAATCCGGACGCGCCGATCATTTCCTACTCGAGCCTGTCGAAGGCATATCTCGCCCCCGGCTGGCGCGCGGGGTGGATGGCCGTCGGCCGGTCGCCTCGGCTCGACGGGGTACTCGCCGCGATCAAGAAGCTCGCCGATGGCCGGTTGTGCAGTCCCGGTCCGATGCAGTACGCGGTGGCGGCGGCGCTCAACGGCGACCGCTCGCACCAGGCCAGCTTCCGCCGCGAGCTCCGCGAACGGGCCGAGCTCACGACCGCGCGGCTCAAGACGATTCCCGGGATGTCGTGCGTCGCTCCAAAAGGGGCGTTCTACGCGATGCCGAAGATGACGCTGCCGCCGGGGAAGACCGACCAGGACTACGTGATGGGGCTGCTCCGCGCGACAGGCATCCTTGTCGTCTACGGCTCGGGCTTCGGTACTGATCCGGCCGACGGGTTTTTCCGCGTGGTCTTCCTCGCGCCGCCCGCTGAACTGAGCGCCATCTACGACGACATGGCGTCCTACACCTTCGCGTGAACGCGTTGGCGGGGCGCGACACCCGGCTGCCGTGGGTCGCGCTGAGCTACTTCGGCCTTGCGATCGTCCTGACCTGGCCGCTGGCGCTCGGCCTGGCCAGTGACGTCCCGGGAGATCTCGGCGACTCGCTCCTCAACATGTGGATTCTCGCCTGGGGCGCGGACCAGATTCCGCGCCTGCTGACGGGCGCGACCACGTGGGCCGCCTACTGGAACGGCAACATCTTCCATCCCGAACCGTACAGCCTGGCGCTGTCGGAGCACATGTTCGCGCAGGCGCTGCAGATCGCGCCGATTCACGCGATCACCGGCAACATCATCCTCTGCTATAACCTGCTGTTCCTCTCGACGTTCGTGCTCTCGGCGATCGGCGCGTACCTGCTGGCTCGCGACCTGACCGGCGACTGGCGCGCCGGGGTGATTGCCGGACTGGTATTCGGTTTTCTCCCGTACCGAATCTCGCAGCTACCGCATGTGCAGGTCATGAGCTCGCAATGGATGCCGTTCGCCCTATGGGGCGTTCACCGCTTCATCAGGACTCGTTCGATCGCGGCATTGATCGGCGGCACGGTCGCCCTGGTGCTGCAGAACTGGTCGTGCGGCTACTACGTGCTTTACTTCGCGCCCTTCGTCGGGCTGTTTGCGATTCTCGAAATGTGGCGCGCGGGACGGATCGCGGATCGCGGAGCATGGATCGGCCTGGCCACCGCAGCGGTCGCGACGCTCGTCGCGACGCTGCCATTCCTGCTGCCCTACCTCGAGGTGCAGCGGCTCTACGCGTTC
>DATJFF010000047.1:0-3169 GCA_035495795.1 Vicinamibacterales bacterium | reverse complement strand
GCCCCCGAGTACGGCGCGACATGCGGCTTCTTCGGCATCGACGACAAGACGCTCGATTACCTGCGCCTCACCGGCCGCAGCGAAGACCAGATCGCGCTGGTCGAAGCCTATGCGAAGGAACAGGGCCTGTGGGCCGATCCCGGCGCCCCCGAGCCGGTCTTTACCGACACCCTCGAGCTCGATCTCGCGACCGTGGTCCCTTCGCTCGCCGGCCCGCGGCGGCCGCAGGACAAGGTGGCCCTTCCGCAAGTCGACGAGCTGTTCAAGGCTGACCTGCGGACGTTGTACGGCAAGGCCAATGCCCGGCGATGCGCGGTCGAGAGCGCCGGGCACGACATCGGCGACGGCGACGTCGTCATCGCCGCGATCACCAGCTGCACCAACACCAGCAATCCCGACGTTTTGATCGCCGCCGGTCTCCTCGCCAAGAAGGCGCACGAGAAGGGCCTCAAGCCCAAGCCGTGGGTCAAGACCAGCCTCGCCCCCGGATCGCAGGTCGTCACCGACTACCTCAGGAAGGCCGGGCTGCAGGACCATCTCGACGCGCTCGGGTTCGATCTCGTCGGCTATGGCTGCACCACCTGCATCGGCAACTCCGGGCCGCTGGCCGAACCGATCAGCCAGGCGATCAACGCCAACGATATCGTCGCCGTGAGCGTGCTTTCCGGAAACCGCAACTTCGAGGGTCGCGTGAGCCCCGACGTGCGCGCGAACTTCCTTGCCAGCCCGCCGCTGGTGGTCGCCTACGCGCTCAAGGGCACGGTCACCGAAGACATCACCGAGACACCGCTCGGTCAGGCCGACGACGGCAGCGACGTGTTCCTCAAGGACGTATGGCCAACCAGCGACGAGATCGCCGAGATCCGCAGCAAGGCGATCGACCGGACGATGTTCGAGCGGCGCTATGCCGACGTCTACAAGGGCGACGAGCACTGGCGCTCGCTCGTGGTCGAGGGCTCCGACACCTACAACTGGATCGCCGGCAGCACCTACATCGCCAATCCGCCGTACTTCGAGGGCATGGCGATGGATCCGGCGCCGATCGTCGATATCGTCGAGGCCAAGCCGCTGGCGATCCTCGGTGATTCGGTCACCACCGACCACATCAGCCCGGCCGGTTCGATCAAGCCCGACAGCCCGGCCGGCGAATACCTGCTGGAGCACCAGGTCGCCCGCAGCGACTTCAACTCCTACGGCAGCCGCCGCGGCAACCACGAGGTCATGATGCGCGGCACGTTCGCCAATATCCGCATCAGGAACGAGATGGTCCCGGGTGTCGAGGGCGGGATGACGACCTACAAAGGCGAAGTCATGCCGATCTACGATGCGGCCATGATGCACAAGGCGGACGGCACGCCGCTGGTGGTCGTCGCCGGCAAGGAATACGGCACCGGCTCGAGCCGCGACTGGGCGGCCAAGGGCACGATCCTGCTCGGCGTGAGGGCGGTTATCGTCGAAAGCTTCGAGCGTATCCATCGCTCGAACCTCGTCGGCATGGGCGTGCTTCCGCTGCAGTTCACGGGCGGTGAGACGCGCGCGAGCCTCGGGCTTACCGCCGACGACAGCTTCACGATCCACGGCCTCGCCGATCTCCAGCCCGGCCAGGACGTCGCTGTCGAGGTGACCCGCAAGGATGGGACAGGCTTCGAATTCACCGCCAGGTGCCGGATCGATACCGCCAACGAGATGGAATATTACCGCAACGGCGGCATCCTGCAGTACGTGCTGCGCCGGCTCGCCAGCTGACGCTTGACTCCCGTGTAACCCTTAGGTTACATGTAACCCAGAGGTTACACGGAGAGTCATGCCATGCAAGCCAATGCCAACGCAGACACAGCCGAGCGGCTGGGCCGGCGCCGCGCGCGGATGATGATTCCGCTCGCCTTCATGTTCTTCATGCAGCAGGCGGCGTTCTTCAGCAATCCGCCCGATCACCGCGTGGTGTCGCTCGTCCGTCTCGGCGGCTGGACCGCCCTCGCGTTGGTCATCCTGGCCGGCCTTGTGACGGGCGGGTTCTGGATGAAGCCCAAGGCTGTCCGCGAGCTGATGGAGGACGAGATCACCAGAGCTCACCGCGCCCAGGCGCTTTCGCTCGGGTTCGCCCTCTCGATGCTGACCGGGATCGCGCTGTTCGTTCTTCAGGTGTTCGTGCCGATGGACGCGTCGGAGGTCATCCACGCCATGCTCAGCGCCGGCGTGGGCGCCGCGCTTGTGCGCTTCAGCATCCTCGAACGGCGTGTGTACAAGCTTGGCTGAGCTGATGAACCGCGTCCGCGAGGCGCGCGAGGCGCAAGGGTTGACCCAGGCTGAACTGGCGGACCGCGTCGGGGTCAGCCGCAAGACGATCAACACGGTCGAGAACGCGGTATTCGTGCCCTCGACGGTAATCGCGCTCAAGCTCGCCCGCGCGCTCGAGGAGCCGGTCGAGCGGCTGTTCTCGCTCGCCGGCGAATAGCCGCCGGAAAGCGAAAAGGGCGGCCCGTCAGGACCGCCCTCCCCCCTTGATCGCATTGGGCGCCCTCAGGCAGCCGGGCTGGTGGCCTTCTTCTTGCGCCTGCGACCAAAAACCGCCGCCGCGCCGGCGCCGAACAGCACGAGCATCGGCGGCTCGGGCACCTGGGTCCCCGAGCTGGTGCTGGTGCTGCCGCTGGTCGAGCTTGAACCGCTCGTCGAGCTGCTGCCGCCGGTTGAGCTTGAGCCGCTCGTCGACGAACTGGTCGAACTCGACGTGCTGGAAGTGACATTGCCGCTCGTCGAGCTGCTGGTCGACGAGCTGGTGGAGACGTTGCCCGAGCTGCTGGTCGACGAGCTCGTGGAGCTGCTCGACGTGACGTTGCCCGAGGAGGACGAGGTGCTCGTCACGTTGCCCGAGCTCGACGTCGTCGTGCTGGTAATCCCGCCGGTGCTGGTCGAGCTCGAAGTGGACGAGCCGCCGGTCGAGGTCGTGGTCGTGCTGGTGAACCCGCCCGTCGAGGTCGAGGTCGAGCTGCCGCCGGTCGAGGTGGACGTCGAGGAGCCGCCGCTCGAGGTCGAGGTCGAGCTGCCGTTGACGTTGATCACCGTGCCGCTGCTGCTGCTCGAGCTGCCGGACGAGGAGCCGCTGGTGGTCGTTGTCGAGCTTATCGTCACGCTCCCGCCGCTCGACCCGCCGAAGAAGCCGCCGAAGAAC
>DATJFF010000046.1:0-7588 GCA_035495795.1 Vicinamibacterales bacterium | reverse complement strand
GACAGAAACGCCATCTGCATCTCGTCGAGGACGTTGACAAGCTCCATGCCGAGGACCTCGGTGTAGAACTTCACCGATCTCGCGGGGTCTCGCACTCCCAGAACAACATGTCCGACCTTCTTGATTCTTGCCATATCCATTGTTCCTCTGGTGGTACAGCATAACTCTAGGGCAGGCGTATCTGAGATGTGTTCTGAAAGAGTCTCTCGGTGGTCTACGCCGTGCCGCTCCGACTTGGATGATGTCCCCGTCGACGTAGCGGAACCCGAGGCACTTCGCCCCAGAGCAATGGTTCGCGTGTGCGGAGGCGATGCGGGCAGCGTTCGGTGACCGGTGAACGGATTCGTTGAGGTGTGGGTCACGTCAGGCCGGGCAGGGATCGACGTTCACCTTCACGGTCCCGGTGCGCGATGGCGAATGAGTTCGCCTACGGGAGGAAGCCGCGCAGCGTCAGGGTGATGCACCGATCTCTGCCGTGGGAACCGCTACTAAAGACTTCACCCAGGAATCAATTCAGCGCTGCGGAACCTGTCAACAAGAACGAGACAGTCGGGTCATGAGTTTAGTGTAGGGGCGGCACCTCCTCGATCGCCCGGCTCGCGGCGCACTGGGATCGTGAACGTGAAGGTCGAGCCCGTCCCGATCTGGCTCTTGACCCAGATCCGGCCGCCGTGCAGCTCGACGAACTTACGACAGAGTGTGAGCCCCAGCCCCGTCCCCTCAGCCTTCTTATCCGGCCTGCCCACTTGCCGAAACTCTTCGAACACCGCTTCTTGGTCCTCGGGGCCTATACCGATCCCGGTATCCGTCACCGAGATCTCCATCGTGGCGTCCCGGAAGCGAGCTTCCACGTCGATACGGCCGCCCTCCGGGGTGAACTTGATCGCGTTGGAGAGCAGGTTCAGGAGCACCTGACGGATCTTCCGCTCATCCGCCTGGATTTGCCACAGCCGCTCATCGATGCGGCTCTCCAATGCGATGCCACGCCGTCCTGCGCGCTCACGGACGAGGACGAGCGCATTCTCGATCGCCGCCGGCAGGTGGAAGTCCGTGAGCTCCAGCTCCATCCGGCCGGCCTCGATCTTGGAGAGGTCCAGGATGTCGTTGATCAGAGAAAGGAGGTGCTGTCCCGACGCGTGAATGTCCTGTGAGTACTCCTGCTGCTTCTCATTGAGCTCACCGAACATGCCTTCCGACAGCACCTCCGAGAAGCCGATGACGGCGTTCAGCGGCGTGCGCAACTCGTGGGACATGTTGGCTAGAAACTCGGATTTGTGCTGGCTGGCGGCGGCTAGTTCGCGGTTCGCCATTTCCAGCTCCCGGAACAGCCGCACATTCTCAATAGCGATGACCGCTTGGTCGGCGAAGGTCTTCAGCAGCTCGATCTGGCGATCGGAGAACAGGCGCACCTCGAAGCGCGCGAGCAGGATGGCGCCGATCGCCACGCCTTCCCGCATCAACGGTGTGATCAGCTGCGTCCGGTGGCCGAGGATCCGCTGGAGCGCCAGGGCCTCGGGAAGGTCGGTCTCCGACTCACTGGCGAGATCGGGAATGTGAAGTATCGCGCGGTCGATGATGGCCCGCCCGATCACCGACGCGCGACTCACCCCGAGGCCACGCGCGTTGTAGATCGGCATCTGCGCCGCGAGCTGGCCGGTGGCGGACACCGCGCGCAGGCTGTCGCCCTCCACGAGGACGATCCATCCGTCGTCGACGCGGCAGAGCCGTACGGCGCTGGTGACGATCGCGTCGAACACGGGCTGGGTGTCGGTCGGCGAACTCGCGATGACATTCAGGATCTCGCTGGTGGCCGTCTGCTGTTCCTGCGCCTCAACCAGCTCGCGATCGCGCGTCTGGAGCTGCCCCAGCGCCTCCGCCTTGAGCTTCAGTGCCTCCGCCAAGCGCTTCTCAAGGTCGCGGACCTTGGCGCCTTCGTCCTTCGGCGTCTTACCGGCGAGCGCTGCCTTGGCGTCCGCCTTACCCTTCTGGGGCTTTGCCCGGCGACCCATCAGCCCGTCCTCGCCTCCCACGGCGCAGCGATCGTCGGCAGCCTAGGCGAAGCCCGCCGCGTGAGCAAGCGGCAACGGGGGGATCGCCGACGATGTCTGCACGGGCGCCGAGATGTTTGGCGGATTGATCCACACCTCCACAGGACGCGCCGGCGGGTGAGGCCGGCCGGCGGGGAAACGTTCCGGGTGCGCGGCGTAAGCCCTGGCGAGCACGAGGGCTCGCGCGGCCACGCGCTGCTCCGCCACGTCGTGATGCACGTCGGCGGGCGTGAGCAGGCCGAGGCCGGAGTGATGGTGCTCGGTGTTGTACCAGGGGAAGAAGACGTGGCAGTGGGCCCGGGCGCCCTGGATCGAGGCGAAACGTGTGGGGAACGCCGGGCGGTATTTCAGCGTCTTGAACTGCGCCTCCGAGAACGGGTTGTCGTTCGACACGTGGGGCCGGCTGTGGGTCTTGGTCACCCCGAGATCGGCGAGCAAGAGAGCGACCGGCTTGGAGGTCATCGCCGGCCCGCGATCGGCGTGGATTGTGAGCTGGCCGGACTCGATGCCCTGCCTTAGGCACGTCTCCCGAATAAACCGCTCGGCCAGCGTGGCGCTCTCGCGATGGGCCACCATCCAGCCGACCACATAGCGACTGAAAACATCGAGCATGACGTACAGGTAGAAATAGGTCCACTTCGCCGGTCCCAGAAGTTTGGTGATGTCCCAACTCCAGAGGTCGTTGGGCCGACGGGCCAGGAGTTCGGGAGCCGCGTAGTGGGGATGTCGGAGCTGATTCCGCCGCTCCCGCACCTCCCGGTGCGCGGCGAGCACGCGGTACATCGTGCGTTCGGAGCAGAGATACTTTCCTCGTCGAGCAGGGTGGCGTAGACCTCCGCGGGAGTGAGGTCCACGAAGCGCGGCTCATGCAGCATGGCCAGCACCAAGGCGCGTTCGTCGGCGCTGAGCGCTCGGGGCGATCGCCCGCGTCGCGATGGCGGGCACTGGGGCCGCCGGCGCCGGTAGTACGTGGCTCGCGGCACGCCCAGCGCCGCGCAGGTGGGCGCGACGCCAAGCCGGGGCGCGGTCTCCGTCACGGTGGCCATCAGGATCTCTCGGTCTCGAGCGGCGTCCCCAGCAATGCCGCAAGTTTTTTTGGACTTCGACCAGGGCTTCGGCGCGCTCGGCGCGCTTCCGCCACCGGCCGGTCTCCCGTTCCAGTTCGGCAATCCGCTTATCCCGGGGATCGGTGACCCGTGGCGCTGGGCCGCGATGCCTCGGCGCCCCAGCCAGTTCGCCCCGATCTCGGGCCGCCCGCCACGCGGTCAGGTTGGAGGAGTACAAGCCCTCTCGGCGAAGCAACGCACCGACGGCGCCCGGCGTCTTACAGCCGTCCGCTTCGCGCAGGATCTTCCTTTTGTACTCCACCTTGAATCGCCGTCGCGTCGCCTTCGCCGCCACCTCCACCTCTGCTGCCGCCGTTGTTGCGGTCGCGCTCATCGACCTCTGATCCTTGCTCGCCCTCGACACTAAACTACCAGGGGTCACTGTCTCACGCATCTTGGCAGAGAGGGCTGGTCATAGGCTTGTCGGGTCGGCCGTTCTGGACCAACGCTTCGTTGTGGTAGAAGATCCCGTGCACGGCGGTTGTCCGCGCTGTGCAGGGTTAGAAGCGGCGGCAGGGGGCCGGGGATAGAGGGGCGGAAAACAACCGCTCGTCAACGGATGAGCGGGGATCTCTTCCTGGGCGCGATTCGATCAGTCAGTCCGCAAGAAAGGCGGCCCCTCGTGGCCCAATTCGCACTGGAGGGTAACTAGAATGCGACGCGATCCTCTAACCGCCAGGGGTACATGCGGATCACTCGTGTGAGACGACGCGAGTTTGTGACCCTTATCGTCGGCGCATCGGCTTGGCCGCGCGTGACGGCAGCGCAGCAGCTCGCAGCGCCGGTGATCGGATTCCTCGATGGCCAGTTGCCCGACAGGCACCTGATGATGGCTTTCCGCCAAGCCCTCAAGGACGCGGGCTACGTCGAGGGTAGGAACGTGGCGATCGAATACCGCTCCGCGAACGGTCACACCGATCGACTTCTAGCCCTGGCTGGGAACCTCGTCGAGCGGCGCGTCGCCGTGATCGTCGCGACGGGGGGCACCGCGGCGGCACTCGCCGCCTACGCGGCAACGACGACGATTCCCATTGTCTTCGCAAGCGGCGTCGATCCGGTCACGGCTGGCCTGGTCGTCAGCCTCAATCGACCGGGCGGCAACGCGACCGGGGTACACGTGTTCCAGCAGGTTCTCGAGGGGAAGCGACTAGGCCTCCTGCGCGAACTGGTGCCGGCGGCCGCGCTGATGGCGGTGCTGCTCAACCCGACCAACGCGAGTTTCCAAACTCAGCTGGGGGGCGTGCAAGAGGCCGCTCGCGCCGTCGGGCAACGATTGAATATCCTGAGTGCGAGTACTGAGCGCGACATCGACGCGGCATTCGCGGCGGCGATCGAATCACGCGCTGGAGCGCTGCTGGTCGGCTCCGACCCGTTCTTTGACAGCCGGCTCGATCAAATCGTTGCGTTGGCGGCGCGCCACGCCATTCCGGCAATGTATGAGGGACGTGAGTTTGCCGTGGCCGGCGGTCTGGCGAGCTATGGTACGAGCCTCGTCGACGCCTACCGTCAAGTCGGTGTCTACACCGCCCGGGTTCTCAAGGGCGAGAAGCCCGCCGATCTGCCGGTCGTGCAGCCGACCCAATTCGAGTTCGTGATCAATCTGAAGACCGCGAAGGCGCTCGGCCTCGCCGTGCCGCCCGCCCTGTCAGCTCGCGCCGACGAGATTATCGAATGAGACCTCTCAATGCTCACTTTGCCTTCTCGTACGGGTAGATCAAATTGCCCGACTCGTATTCGGCAGGCCAGACCACGACCTGCGTCGAGATATCCTTGAACTCGGCGAGGTCATGGCTCTTGATGTTCCGGAATTGGATCTGAAGGAGGCGCGACTCCGCCAGTTCGCCACCGGCACCAAATCTGACGTCGCCGACCACAGTCTTGAAGCTGTGGGTGCGGACGTAGTCGCCGAGCTTGGCGTCATTGAGACTCTTGGTCGCTGAGATTGCCTGCTGGAGGATCTGGAGCTGGGCATAGCTCCACGGCACCATGTAGTAGCCGAGCGCATCCACACCTTCGACTGGCGCGCGTGTTTGGTATTTCTTCATCAGCTCAGGCGCGCCTGCGAACTGCATCTTCGGAACCGGCAGCCAGAAATCGAAATTGGTCCAGCCATTGAGCAGCGGACCGAGCTGAAGCTTGATCGCCGTGCTCTGCAGGCCGACCATTGCGCCGCCGATCATTTTCGGCTTGAGGCCGATCTCGTTGACCGCGCGCACGAAGCCGACCGAATCGGGCGGATAGGAGCAGATGATGACGAGGTCCGGATTCGTCGCGGCAATCGCCCGGACGGCCGGCGCGAGGTCGGTCGTTGACGCTGGATACCTGCGGTCATAGACGATGGTGAGGCCGGTCGCCTTGGCGTTGTGGCGCGCGCCTTCACAGGCAGACAGGCCGTGACCGGTGTCGGCCGCGACGATCGCGACCGTCCGCGGCTTTGGGTTCTGCCGCAGCGCCAGCTCGAAGAAGCCCTCGGTATAGGATCGCTTTGAGTCGGGCCCGGTTGGGATCATGCTGAAGTAGTTCGAATAATTGAATGCACTGTTCACTGCGGTCCCAAACAGACTAATGAACACCTTCTTTCGCTGCATGGCGATCGGCAGTGCCGCTGCCACCATGCTGGTGCCGTAGTTGCCGATGATCAGGTCGACCTTGTCGACGTCGAGCAGTCTGGTGTAGATGCCGGGTACCGCCGCCGGGTTTGGTCTGATCGTCATAATAGATAAGCTTCACGCGGCGGCCGAGCAAGCCTCCTTTCGCATTCGTGTCCTCTTCCCAGATCTTCCGCGCGAGCAGCGCCGACTTCCCGTTGGGCCCGAGTCCGCCCGTTAGCGCCATGCTGTAGCCGATCTTGATCGGCTCCCGGGGCGGTGCAGTCGCCGGAGCCGCGAAGACGGCAGTGACGACAAACGCCGAGACAGCAATCGAGGCCGCTCTGGAGACGGAAACCGGGGGAAGTTTCACCTCAAGAGGCATCTCGTCCCTTATCTGTTTCCGCTGGTTCGGGGCATTTTATCCAAGAATAGACGTCGGTCGCCGAGAAGAAGCACACCGTGCTCGATCTTCGATCGCGGTGCTGAGGATGCGAACGTCGTGCTCTCACCCTCCTACGATGGGTGGCTCCGCCTGGGCCGTCGCGCACGTTGGCCAGGACAGGGAAGCGCGGAGTCCTTAGACTAGTTTGTCCAGCCTCGGAACGGTGTTGACACTGTTGCGATCCCAGAGTGGTGATGAATGGACTCATTGAGGCGCCACGCCCCAGACCAGCGCGGCGGGTGTGCGGCCGCGGAGCCGATAGCCTTGATGCGGGCGTTCGGTGTTGTAGTAGCGCATGAAGCCATCGAGGGCTCGTTGCAGCGCCGCGCGCGTCGTGAAGTAACGGCGCCGGAAGGCCACGCGCCAGAGCTCCTGCAGAATCGTGCCCTGCAGGCGTTCGACGAAGCCGTTGGTCCAGGCGTGCCGCGGTTTGGTCCGCGTGTGCCGCAGGCCGAAGTGGCGACAGGCGACATCAAAGGCGCCCTTGAACTCCGGGCCACCATCGGTGAGCACGCGCTGCACTGGCCAGCCCGCTTGCCGGAAATGCGGCACGACCACCTCGCGCAGGAACGTGGCAGCGGCGTTCGCGTCGTGGGCCGGCAGCAAGCCGGCCAGGCCGTAGGAGGTCGCGGCATCGCAGGCGGTGATCTGCCACACCTTGCCCACGCCCTTGAGGTTGCCGATGTAGAAGGTGTCCAGACAGACGAGCTGGCCCGGCGCCGTGGCCTCGACGTGCCGCGTGCGGCCGTGGCGAGCGCGCCAGAGCGCTTCCCGGCTCCGCTGCGTCAGCAGTCCGGCCGTGCGGGCCGCCTGCTGCTCGAGCACGGTGAGCCGAGCCCGCCGCGTGGCCAAGCCGACCCGGCGCAGCAGCCGCTGCACGGTGCTGGGCGCCAGGCGCAGCTGCCAGGTCCGGGCCAGGTAGGCGGCGATCCGGCGGCAGCCCCAGGTCGCGGCACTGATCGCGATCCCCAGGACGAGCCGCTCGACCTCCGGCGGCGTGCTGGCCGGACGTCCCGGCTGGGCCCGCTGCCGGCGCGGATGCACGCCATCGGCCCCGTACTGCTCCACCCGCTTGCGCCAGCGATAGAACAGCGTCCGCGAAATGCCCAGCTCCCGACACACCGCGCTGACGTTGCCGAGCACCTGCGCGCGCTCGATGACGCGCAGGCGCATTCCGTGTACGCTCTCGTCGAGGGTCATCGCTCTGTCCTCCCACAGTGGTTCCCTTGGCCGGGTAAGCACTCTGGGAAAGATAGAGCCGATGGCCCTCGTCTTCGTTCACCGCAAGTGTCAACACTATTCCGAGTCTGGACAGCCTAGTTCCACCAGCCCTCGCGCGCGATCTGCCGGCGCATCTTTAGGGCGCGGCTCAGGTCCGCCGACGATAGCGTGAGAAGAGTG
>DATJFF010000045.1:0-30326 GCA_035495795.1 Vicinamibacterales bacterium | reverse complement strand
CGCGGGCGTCGGCGCGCGATCGACGTAATAGATTCCGTTTTCGCATGCATCGAAGCTGGCGTTGATCGCCCCGTCGAGCATCTTCGCCGGCGTCTCAATGCCGGATGTGTGCATCCGCCAGAGGGCGCTCGGTCGTTCTCCCACCTCGAGGAAATAGAGCTCCTGCCCGTCATACCTCTCGACCGTGACCGCGCCCTGGCCTGGCGTTACCTGAGTCGGTGTTCCTCCTGCCGCCGGGATCTTCCAGACGCGCAGCTGCCCAGACGTGGTTCCGGCGGGTCCAGGCCCCGAAAAATAGATCCACTGCCCGTCACGCGAGAAGCTCGGAAATCCGCCGATCATCGGCCCCTTTGTCACGATTCGTGGCTTGCCGCCCCCGGCGGCGATCGTGAGCACGTCGGCATGGCCTTCCGGGTCGCTGTGAAAGGCGATGGTCTCGCCATCTGGCGACCATCGTGGGAAACCCGGCGCTGAGCGCAGGGTCGTCAGCTGGATGGCGTTGGATCCGTCGGGGTCGGCAGTCCACAGTTCGAACTCACCCGACCGTCCAGAGAAGAAAGCGACGCGACGCCCGTTCGGGGACAGCATCGGGAGATGATCGGCTCGTGTCGAGGCGATCGCCATCTGCGGCGGCGCCGCCGGCGGGCCGCCGGCGCTCGCCAGGTCCAGCCGCCAGATGTTCGTGTCCACGGTGCTGCGCACGAAGACCATTCGCGTCTCGCCGCCACGGCCGACGACCGTTGGCATCCCTCCTTCCTGACCGACGAATGGCAGCCGCTCGGGGGCAACAGCGCTGAACGCGTCCATCCGCCACAGTCCCCCGCGAGCCGCGAACACGATGTGCCGGCCATCTGGCATCCATGCCGGTCTGGTGCTGCTCATCGTGACGTCGGTGAGGCGGATTGGAGTCCCACTCGCACTCAGGTTGCCGGTGAGCCCGAGCCTGTACATCTCTCCGGTGAAGGGCGTGAGGTCACGACGGAAGACCAGCGACCGGCCATCGGCAGAGAATGCCGCATCCGTGTCCAGCATCGCCGGCGTCGTCGGGAACGTGATCTGGCGACGTTCTCCGCCATCGCGCGGGAGAGCGAAGAGCGCGTTCGGCTTGCCATCGCCCTGAGTGTCGGTCGCGACCACACACGATGAATCGGGGCACCAGGTGAGTGTGAGGGGGCGATACAAAGCACCGTCGGGGTGAATCTCCGCGATCTCCCGTTCCGGCCCTCCGAGCGGCGGCACCCACCGAACCTCGTGGACTGACGAGTCATCGCGCCGGCGGAGGAAAGCGATCGCCCGCCCATCGGGTGACCACGCCGGGCTGTGGTCGTTCGCGGCGTCGGTGGTCAGCCGCAGCGGTGTGCCGCTGCCGATCTGCTGGACGTAAATGTCGGGGTTGTCCTGATTGCTCCCGTTCCAGGTGAACGCCACGTACTCGCCGTCGGGAGAGAGGGTCGGATGGCGGACCGTTCCTGACAGGGAGGTAAGCGGAACCGGCCGCTGCGTATCGCTGCGTGGGGCCGGCCTTTGGCGGGTTGCGAGGTAGCCGGCAACGATAGCGATGGAGAGGAGCGCGGCTGCACCCCTCGCCCACTTGAGCCATTCTCGTTGTCGAGGAGCGCTCACCTGCGCCATCGTTGCCGACTCGATCACCAGGTCCTCGAGCGCCACCTTGAGATCGGCCATCGTCTGGAAGCGCCGGCCCGGATCCTTGCGGAGGCATCGGAGGATGACTTTCTCGAGGTCTACCGGTATCGAAGGGTTCAACTGACGCGGCGCGACGGGATCCTCGTTGACCACCTTGCCCAGGGCCGACAGGCGCGATGCCCCTCCGAACGGAGGCCGCCCGGTCGTCATCTCGTACAGCACCGATCCGAAACTGAAGATGTCCGATCGGGCATCAAGACGTTTCCCCTCGGCCTGTTCTGGCGACATGTAGCCGGCCGTCCCCATGATGATGCCCGGGTCAGTGGCGGCGACCGTCGTCGCGTGCTCGGACGAGTCCCCTGGTTCGAGCAGCTTGGCCAGTCCGAAATCGAGCACCTTGACGCGGCCGTCATCGGTGACCAGGACGTTCGACGGTTTCAGGTCGCGATGGATGACGCCGACCTGGTGCGCGGCGGCCAGGGCATCAGCAATGGCCACGCCGTACTGCAACGCCTGCTTCGCTGTGAGGCCTGCCGGCGGCAGCCGGCGGTCGAGCGTGCCGCCCGCGAGGTATTCCATGACGATGAAGTCACGGCCCGCGTCGGAACCGATGTCGTGGATGGTGACGATGTTCGGGTGATTGAGGGCGCTCGCAGCTCGCGCCTCTTGTACGAAGCGCCGTTTGCGATCGTCGTCAGCGACGACGGCGGGCGGCAGGAGCTTGAGCGCGACAGTGCGTTCGAGCTGGGTGTCGCGGGCCTTGTAGACGACGCCCATCCCGCCCTCGCCCAACTTGGACTCGACGACGTATCGTCCGATCGACTGGCCGATCATGTGGCGTCCACGGGAGGGCATTGTACCCGCGCGCCCTGCGGGCGCCGGCTACGGTCCCAGGACACGCGCGAGCACCTGTAGACCGCGGGCGATTTCCTCCGGCGGTACAGCTGCGAAGCCAAGCTGCAGGCCGTCCTGCTCGAGAGGCGTGCGAGCGTAGCGGCGAATCGAGACGGTCTCGACGTCGCGGGCCGCGGCGCGCCGAGCCAAGTCCGCGCCGTCCATGCCGCGGGGCAGCATTCCAACCGTCTGCAGCCCGGCGTTCACCGGCCGCACCTGGATCCGTCCGTCGAGCCAACGGTGCGCTCCCTCGATCAGCGCGGCATGCCGCTCGGCATACACGTCGCGCATTCGCCGGAGGTGGCGTGCGAAATGACCGTCGGCCATGAACCGCGCGAGTACCGCCTGGTTCGATAGCGACGCGTGACGGCTCATCACCGACAGCGCCGCCGCGGCCGGATCGACGAGGTCCTGCGGCAGCACCAGGTAGCCCAGGCGCAGCGACGGATAGAGTACCTTGCTGAAGCTGCCGGCGAAGACGACCGATCCATCGCGGTCGAGCCCCTGCAGCGCTGCGACCGGATGTCCGCCGTAGCGGAATTCGCTGTCGTAGTCGTCTTCGAAGATGGCTGCGCCAGAGTGTCGCGCCCACTTCAGCCACGCCAGCCGCCGGGTCATGGTCATCGACACCGCGAGCGGAAACTGGTGGGCGGGGGTCAGGTAGGCGAGTGTCGCTCGCGCTCGCTGCGGCGGGACACGGGCGCCGTCCTCGTCCACGGCTACGGACTGGACGCGCGCGCCGATGGCGTGCATCACCCGTGACGCACCGCCGTAGCCAGGGTCCTCGATGAAGACCGTGTCCCCGGGATCGACGAGCAGCGTGGCGATGGTGGCCAGCGCCTCCTGAGTGCCGGACACGACCGCGATGCGATCGGGCTCGCACACCACGCCGCGCGAGATCGCGAGGTATTCGGCGATGGCCGAGCGCAGCGGACGATAGCCGAGGGGATCGCCGCCGGCGAGCAGGGACGCGGACGCGGTGCGGAAGGTGCGTGCCGCCGCGCGCGCCCAGTCCTGCGTCGGAAAGAGATCGAGCGCCGGCTGGTTGGCGCGGAACGCGCGATGCGAAGCGGCCTCGTGCTGCGGAAACGCGACGATGCGCCGTGCCGCGGCGGATAGCCGGCGGCGGGCGGCTCCGCCGCGAGCGACGGCCGCTGCCGGGGTCGTCCTCCAGGCCCGCGGGAGCGCCCGGCTGACCCGCGTCCCCGAGCCGCTGGTGCTCTCGACGTAGCCTTCGGCGAGCAGCATCTCGAAGGCCGTGACTGCGGTGCCGCGCGACAGGCCGAACTGGCGGGCGAGGTCGCGAGTGGACGGCAGGCGGCAGCCCGGCTCGAGCCGGCCGTTCACGACCTGCTCGCGAATCGTGTCGTAGAGCCACACATACGCAGCCGTGCCCGGCGATCGGGGAGGGAGCGTGAGCGGGAGCGACGTGGCGCGTCGGGGCATGGCAAAGTGGTCCTGTTGAACACAACGTATCTGGCTCTGTGAGGCGGACCATTTTGCGCGTATCGTGAGCCGCATGTCCATCCGATCTGCGGTGTTTCGTCTCCCCTACGGCCTCGTCTTGCCGCTTGCGCTCTCCGCGGCCGCATTGACGGTCGCCCCGGCAGCCGCCGGCGGCCAGACGCCGGCGCCGCCAGCGCCGGCCGTGCCCGCCTCGCTGACCGTGCCCGAGGGCTTTGGCGTATCCGTCTTCGCGTCGGGCCTCAATGGTGCCCGGCTGATGGCCGTCAGCCCCGAAGGCATTCTCGTCGTCGCCCGCCGTGCCGAGGTCGTCGCGCTCCCTGACGCCGACGGAGACGGCGTCGCAGAGCCGCACGTTCTGTTCGCCAACATGACCTACGCGCACAGCGTGGCGTTCGCAAATGGGTATCTCTACATCGCGACCACGCCCGCCGTGCTGCGGGTGCGTTGGGCCAACGGCGCCCCGGTCGGCGAGCCCGAGCCGATTGTCGAATTGCCGTCCGACAAACCCTCGCTGCACACCTCGCGCACGCTGCGGATCGGGCCCGATGGGCGGCTGTATGTGGCGGTGGGCTCCTCGTGCAATGCCTGCGTCGAACCCGATGCGCGCCGGACCACGATCATGGTCTTCGACGCCGACGGGAAGAACGGACGCACCTTCGCCACCGGCCTGCGCAACACGATTGGCTTCGACTGGGATCCGCGGACCGGCCGGTTGTGGGGTGGCGAGCCGGGCATCGACGGACTCGGTGACGATGCGCCGTCCGACGAGCTCAACCTGATCGAGGAGGGAAAGAACTACGGTCACCCGTTCTTCAACAGCGCCTCGCGGCCGACCGAGCTGCCGGAACTGAAAGACGCGAAGCGGCCCGCGGCGAACACCGCGATCGCGCCGGTCTTCGAGCTGCCCGCGCACGCGACACCGATGGGCGTGGCGTTCTACACCGGGACGCGTTTTCCAGAGGCGTTCCGCTCTTCGCTGTATGTCGCGTTGCATGGCTCGTCCACGCGCTCGACCAAGTCAGGTTACAAAGTCGTGCGGCTGGTCATGGAGAACGGGCGCCCCGTTCGCGCCGAGGATTTCGTCACTGGCTTCCTGAACGGGGACACCGTTTCGGGCCGGCCGGTGGGGATCGTCACCGGCGCGGATGGCGCGCTCTATATTTCCGACGACAACAAGGGGTTCGTCTATCGCGTGTTCGTCCGGCAGCGACCTGCAGGCGCCGCGGCCCGCGAGCTGGTCACTCACCCGGTTCCGCCGCTGGACGGGACGAAGCTGCGGATGCAGGTCGTCGAGGTGAGCTACGAACCTGGCGGCTGGTCGGCGTCTCACCAGCATCCCTGTCCGGTGGTCGGGTACGTGCTGGAGGGGGCGGTCCGGATGCAGCTCGCCGGCCAGCCCGAACGCGTCTACACCGCCGGACAGACCTTCACAGAAACGCCCGGCGACGTCCACGTCGTCTCGTCGAACGCGAGCGAGACGAAGCCGGCGCGATTCCTGGCCTATTTCGCCTGCGACAACGACGGCCCGCGCACTATGCCGGCTCCGCCGGGCGCGATCCGGACCCCGGATGCGGAGGCGCGCCGATGACTCCCCGCTTCGGATATACCGCCACCTCGCCGAACCCTTACGACGCAATGCGCGGCCTCGAGTCGTACCTGGCGAGCTGCACGATCGAGCAGCCGCTGGTGCACCTTGTGAAACTGCGGGCGTCGCAGATCAACGGGTGCGCCTACTGCCTCGACATGCACTGGAAGGACCTGCGTGCGCTCGGCGAGTCCGAGCTCCGTCTCTACCTGCTCGACGCGTGGCGCGAGAGCCCTCAATACACCGCGCGGGAACGCGCCGCGCTGGCGTGGACGGAAGCCGTGACGCTGGTGGCGCACGATCAAGTGCCCGACGAGGTCTACGAGCAGGCGCGCGCGCAGTTCAGCGAGTGCGAGCTCGCCGACCTGACCCTGGTGATTGCCACGATCAACGCGTGGAACCGGCTGTCGATTGCGTCCCGCGCGATGCCGGGCGAGTACCAGCCAGCCGGAAGGACGTAAGGCGCGACGCAGCGCTCAACACGAGCTGGGCGTGCGCTCCACTCCCAGTCCGAACCAGGGTCTCAGGCGCGTGCCGAGGATGTTGCCGGCAAACGCGGCGGGAAGCCAGATCCAGCCGTGCAGGCTTCCCGAGGCGATGCCGCTGAAGTACGCGCCGATGTTGCAGCCGGAGGCGGCGCGCGCACCGTAGCCGAGCAGCAGCCCGCCGATCACCGCCGCCACGAGTGAGCGCGGCGCCACCTTCCACGCCGGCGCGAACCGGCCGGCCATCATCGCGGCGATCAAGGCGCCGATCATGATGCCGGCATTCGTGACCGAGGTCGCGTCGGCAAGCACGCTCGCGCGGAGCGCCGCGGCCTGGGCCGGCGCGGACCAGTACGGCCACGTCTCAACGGGGATTCCCATGAGAGCTGCGACCTTCGCGCCCCACAACGCGAACGCGCCGGTGATTCCCCACGGCCGCCCGCTGATTGCCAGGACCGAGATGTTGACCAGGGCCAGGCCGAGCGCGCCGGCCGCCAGCGGCCAGGGACCGCGCCAGATATCAGGCTCGGCGGGATCGGCCGGCAACAACCGGCCGTGCCGCCGCCGCTCGGCCCGCATCGTCAACCACGCAATTCCGCCGAACGCAGCGGCGCTCACGGCGAGGGCGATCAGCGGTCCCCACATCTGGACGATGGACGTCGGGGCCCAGGCCGGCAGCGCGCTCCACCACGTTGCGTGGGCCGTGCCCCACAGCGATCCGGCAATGAAGGCCGCAAGGACCAGCAGCATGCGCGTACTGCCGCCACCAGCCGAGTAGAGAGTTCCGGAGGCACACCCGCCTCCCAACTGCATCCCGACGCCGAAGATGAAAGCGCCGGCCACCACCGCGAGGCCCGGCGCCGCAATCGATCCGCGAACCGGCTGGCCGAAGAACGATCCCGAGGCGAGGACCGGAAAGAAGACCAGGCAGGTTGCGGCCAGCATCAGCATCTGCGCCCGCACTCCCGCGCCACGGCGATCGCTGATCAGCACGCGCCAGGCCGAGGTGAAGCCGAACGCGGCGTGATAGAGCACCATGCCCGCGGCTGCGCCAACAACGAGGAGCGCTGCCTGCCGCCAACCCGTCGCGGTTCCCAGCCAGGCGGTTCCCAACGCGAGCACCGCGATCGGGCCAGCCGCGCGCAGGTCGGCGCGCCCGGCAGTTGTGGAGGCTGTGACGTCGGTCGAGAATTCCATATTCGGCCTTCCGCCTTCTGCCTTCTGCCTTTTGCCTTCTGCCTTTTGCCTTCTGCCTTGTCCTTCCCTCAGGGCCGGCTGGTCGTGACGAGGAACCCAATCGACCGTTGAATTGGGTTGTAGAACGAGCGGTAGTCGGGCGCGGTCACGTTGGCCTGGACGTCACGCTCGTTGCCGGTGTCGAACGCGTTGTAGACCTTGATCCCGGCCGTGAAACGGTACTTCTTGAAGTGCAGCGGTCGTGCCAGCGTGAAGTCGAACGTCGAGACCGATGGCAGCCTGCCGGTCTCGTTGCGCGTCCCGACGAAGTCCTGGAACTCGTTCACCGCCGACCACGGGAAGCCGCTCCGCCACTCGTAAATCGGCGAGAACACCCATCGGCCCGGTAGTCCCTGCGCCGCACGGACGATGAACCGGTGCGGCACGTCGGTGGGGCTCAGCGAGTTCTCGTTGGGCCGGATGATCGGGTTCCGGAATGTGCCGAAGAACTGGTCGTAATCGTTGAGATCCCGCGTGCTGTGCGAGCGCACGTACGACACGCTGACGTCCCGATACTGACTGGAGAGCCACCGTCCCGTCGTTTCGAGCTCCCAGTATCGCGACTCACCCGACGATGTCAGGGCCAGCGTGCCCGCGCCTGCGTTCGGGTCCAGGACATAAGCGTGCGAGCCGTTCCGCCGCAGGTACGCCGCCTTGAAGAAAATCCGGCGCCGGAAGCGCTGATCCCAGGCGACGGTCTGAACGATGCTCTCCGGGGTGAGCAGAGGCGAGGGGAGGGTATGCGCGAACGTGATTGGCGCGTCGAGCGGCGCGCCGATCGTATCGAACCGCTGTGCGATGCGCGGCGCGAACTGGGTAAAGGCGCCGATCGTCAGCGGCGTGCGCTCGGCGAACTTGCCGACGCCGCCGCGCAGGATCGCGCGCCCTTCGGGCAGCACGCTGACGGCGACCCCCCCGCGCGGCGAGTAATTGACCTGTTCGGTGACGCCGTCGCGGTCCACCCGGAAGCCGAGCTCGAGGTTGAGCCGGTCGTTCACCCGCCAGCGATCCTGCGCGAACCCTGATACCTCGGTGGCGTTGGTCTGCACGGGCTGCGATTCGACCGCAAACCGGGTCTGCTCGGCCACGGTGGCGTCGGCGCGCACGGCCAGCACTTCCTGGTTGACGTCGGTGGCGTGGAAACGCGAGTGCTGGATGTCGAAACCGAACTTGAATACGTGCTGCCCGGCCCAATGGTCCTTCGAGATGGTGAGCGCTTCGACGGCCTGGATGCTGTGCACGGTCCGGTCCTGACCGTTGAAGAACCCGCCGCTCTGGGTTTGCGGCGCATAAATCATCGGCCCCGCGCTTCTCGGCTTGAGGTCCACCTCGAACGATCGCACCGCGACGGTCGTTTCGAGGACCTGACTGGCGGTGAGGATGAGCCGATCGGTAATGCCGGTGGAGAAACCTTCCTGCGTGAACGTTGTCGCGGTTTCCACCGGCCGGAACGTGGAGAGCGTGGCGTTGGTGATTTTCCGCGGGTAGTAGATCACGCCGCCGGTCAGGGCATGGCGCGGTGAAAACACGGCATCGACGCGGGTGAACGAATCGAAGCTCTCGAGCCCGAGCTGCGGATTGCCTGGCAGGCTGCGGACCGGGGTCTGCGCGAACCGGTACTGGAAATACTGGCCGAACAAGAGGCGGTCTTGCTTGAGCGGACCGGAAATCGACAGCCGCGGCTCGAACTTGTTGATGAACGCGAAGCCCTTGCCGAACCCGGGCACCAGGTTGTCCGGTTTGACCAGCCATTCATTGGTGCCGCGCTTGGTGCGCACCTGCGTGACGCTCGTCGAGAAACGCCCGTACTCTGCCGCGAAGGGATTCGACAGCACCTCGACCGATTCGACCGCGCCGCTTGGCAGCTCGAGATCGAAGTCTCCGGTAGACGGGTCGTTGAGGCTGGCGCTGCTCACTTGCAGCGCGCCGGTGGTGGGATTGCCTCCCTTGATGCGCAGGCGCCCGTCCGGACCGCGGACAATGCTGGGCAGCGTGGTCAGCAGCGACTGGAAGTCGTCGCCGGCCAGCGGCTGCACGTCCATGCGGGCCCCGCTCAAGACATCGCTGACGGCGACCGGCTGCAGGCTCTCGGTTGGCGAGTTGCCGGGTGCGACGACCTCCACGCTCTCGCGAACGAACGTCAACCGCATTTCGACCAGCACCTGTGCGGTTACGCCGCCCGCCACAGTGAATGCCGTCGTCTCGGTATCAGCGAACCCGTCGCGAAACGCACGCACGAAGTAGCGGCCCTGTGGCACATCGGGAAACGTGACCTGTCCCACTCCGTCGCTCGTGGTCTCGGCGATGACGACATTGGCATCGGCGCTATGCAACTCGACGCGCACGGCGGGGATACGTAAGCCCTCGACAGTGATTGTGACTACGACAGCGGCGGTATCGCCGGGTTGCTGAGCCGGTGTCTGGATGACGTTCGCGCGGGCACTAGCCGAGACCGGATCGCGGTCGGCGTATGCAGGTGCAGCCCAGGTACCGACGAGCAGCGTGAGGAAGGCAACAGCGGAGCGATCGAGCAGAGTCTGGGTCACGGCGGCACTGAGGAGTCTACCCGCAACTCGTGCTTGCGGGTGACCCGACCGCCGTTCATGATGTAGCGCAGTCGCCCCCCTCCGATTCTTCAAAACTCACCCGAGGCTGAGATGGCAACGAAGCACCGCCGGAACGTATGGGAGCTGGGCAACGACTGGGCCGACGACATCCTCTGGTACGCCCGAGGCGTGAAAGCGATGAAAGCGCATCCGCTGAAACAGCGGACCAGTTGGCGCTTCTACGCGGCCATGCACGGCTTCTTCGATCAGCTGTGGGAGCTGTACGGGTACTTCTCGGCGTCCGACACGCGGCCGCCCAACGCCGACATCGCGCGATTCTGGGATCAGTGCCAGCACGGCAGCTGGTACTTCCTGCCATGGCACCGCGGATATCTGTTGGCGTTCGAGGCGAGCGTCCGTGCCGAGGTGGTAGCGCTCAATGGGCCGCCGGAATGGGCGCTGCCGTATTGGAACTACTTCAAGCCGAATCAGGCGGCGCTGCCTCCGGCCTTCGCCTCGCCGGACTGGCCCGACGGGACAGGAGACAACCCGTTGTTCGTGCCCCAGCGCTACGGACCGGACAACGACGGCACCGTCGTGATTCCCGTCGATCAGATCAGCCTGCGCGCGTTGAGCGAGCCGGACTTCGCCGGCGTGTCCAGCGGCGGCAGCCCCGGGTTCGGCGGCGTCGATACCGGGTTCGAGCACGGCGGCCGGGTGCACGGAAGGGTTGAAAGCCAGCCGCACGACTGGGTCCACGTGTTGATTGGCGGCTCGGACCCCACGGATTCGCGGTTACCGGGGTTGATGTCCGATCCGGACACGGCCGCGCTGGACCCGATCTTCTGGCTGCATCACGCCAACATCGACCGCCTGTGGGAAGTGTGGCGCCAGCATCCGCCGACGCATGTCGACCCGACGCAGGCAAAATGGACCAAGGGGCCGGGTGCCAGCGGCGGACGCGTCTTCTCGATGCCGATGCCGGATGGGACGCGGTGGGACTACACGCCGGCGGACGTCGCGAAACTGGCGACTCTGGGATACGACTACGACGACCTGGCGGCGCCGGTCGCGCCGAACCAGCTGACCGAGCGGCTCACGCGATTGGCGCCGGACCGGGTGGCGGCCATCGCAGCGGGAGTACAGCCTATGGCGAGCGGGAAGAACGTTGAACTCGTCGGCGCCAACCAGCAGGCGGTGCGGATCGTCGGGAGTGAAGCCCGCACGGCCGTTCCGCTCGACAAGGAGGTGCGGTCGAAGGTTGCAGCCAGCCTGACGGCCGCTCCCGATACCGCCGACCCGGACCGCGTGTTCCTCAACCTCGAAAACGTGCGCGGGCTGGCTGACGCAACAGCCTTCCAGGTGTACGTCGGTGTCAGGAATGCCGGCGCCGGCGGCCCGCGCGAGCTGCTGGCTGGCAGCGTCGCGCTGTTCGGGGTGCGGAAGGCGACCAGCCCTGACGGCCCGCAGGCGGGCGAGGGGCTCACCTACGTGCTCGAGATCACCGACCTGGTGGACGATCTTCACTTGCAGGACGGGTTCGACGCCGACGCCCTCGACGTTCGGATCGTTCCCATCAGGCCGGTACCGGAGGAAGCCGAGATTTCGATCGGCCGGATAAGCGTGTTCCGGCAGGGGCAGTGATCGCGCGGTGCCATGACGACGGCGGCGCGGGAGCGGCTGCGGGTTCGACTGCCGGTGATCGTCGTCAGCGCCGGCGCGTGGGCGGTCCTCGCGTCGGCGCCGGAGATGCTGTCTCCTCACGTTCACGGCGGTGTCCTCGTGCCTGTTGCGGCGCGGGGCGTGGGCTGGGCGGCGATGCTGGCCGCGATGATGCTGCCGCTCCTGATGGCGCCGCTCCGCCACGTGCGCGACCGCAGCTTCGCGCGGCGCCGACCCCGCGCGGCCGCACTGTTTCTCCTTGGATATGCGTCGCCCTGGATGTTGGCCGGCTCGATTCTCGTTCCGTCCGGACTTGCCGCAGGTGAGTCGGTCGTCGCCTTGTGGGTCGTCGTCTCGGCTGTCGCATGGCAGTCTTCACCCGCGCGGCAGCATTGCTTCAACCGGGGCCACGCGCATCCGCCGCTTGCGCCAGCCGGCGCGGGTGCCGATCTCGCCGTATTGCGATTTGGTGTCGCGCACGGAGCGTGGTGCGTCGGATCGTGCTGGGCGGTGATGCTCATGGCCCTGTGCTGGCCCGGCGCGCACCTGGCGGCCATGGCGGGCGCGTTCATCTGGCTGCTCGCCGAGCGGATGGAGGGTCCGGAACGGCCGCGCTGGCGGTTTCCGTTTCCGCTCCGCGCAGTCCGCGCGATCGCCGCCGCACCCGAGTGGTTGGGCCGGCGCCCGGCGCCGCTCGCCGCCGCCGAGACGTTTCAAGTCTGAATATTTCAAGCTTGTAGTATTCGGCCGGCTGCGGCATGCTGTCGGGACTGGCGATGCGGGTGGCGTGTCTCGGCGGGGGTCCAGCAGGCCTGTACCTGGCCATCTCGCTGAAGCTCCGCAACCCGGCCCACGACGTCGTCGTCGTGGAGCGCAACCGCCCCTACGATACGTTCGGCTGGGGCGTCGTCCTCTCGAACGAAACGCTCGACAACCTCGATCGCAACGATCCGGCGACGGCCGCGGCGATTCGCGGCGCCTTCGTCTACTGGGACGACATCGCGGTGCACTACCGCGGTGAGGTGATGCGGTCGGGCGGACACGGCTTCTCCGGCATCGGCCGCAAGCGGCTCCTCAACATCCTCCAGGACCGGGCCCGCGAGCTTGGCGTCGAGCTGCGATTCGAGACCGAAATCACCCGCCTCGCCGATTGGCGCGACTGGGACCTGATCGTCGGCGCCGACGGCGCCAATTCGAGGGTCCGTACCGAGCTCGCCGACGTCTTCGAGCCGCAGATCGACGTCCGCGCCTGCAAGTACATCTGGCTCGGTACCCATCAGAAGTTCGACGACGCGTTCACGTTCGTGTTCGAGGACACGCCGCACGGGTGGGTGTGGGCCCACGCTTACCAGTTCGACGCCGACACCGCCACCTTCATCGTCGAATGCTCCGAGTCCACATGGACGCGGGCCGGGTTCGATCGCCTGGACGGAGAGGAGACGGCGGCCGCCTGCGAGCGGATCTTCGCCAGCAACCTCGGCGGCCACCGGCTGATGACCAACGCCCGCCACCTGCGAGGGTCGGCGTGGCTCAACTTCAACCGGGTGCTGTGCCAGCGCTGGAGCCATGAGAACGTCGTGCTCCTCGGTGACGCGGCCGCCACGGCGCATTTTTCGATCGGCTCCGGCACCAAGCTGGCGATGGAAAGCGCGATTGCGCTCGCGGATTACGTGACCACCGAGCCGGATCTGGCCTCGGCCTTCCGCCGCTACGAAGACGAGCGCCGCGTCGAGGTGCTCCGGCTGCAAAGCGCGGCGCGCAACTCCGTCGAGTGGTTCGAAAACGTCGAGCGCTACCTTCACCTCGACCCGGTGCAGCTCAATTACTCCCTGCTCACGCGGTCGCAGCGGATCAGCCACGAGAACCTCCGGCAGCGGGATCCGAAATGGCTCGGCGGCGCTGAAGCTTGGTTCGAGCAGCAGGAGACCGGCCAGCAGCCGGCGCGGTCGCGGCCGCCGATGTTCGTGCCATTCCAGGTTCGCGGCGTGGAACTCGCCAACCGGGTCGTCGTGTCCCCGATGGATCAGTACAGAGCGGTTGAGGGGACGCCGGGCGACTGGCACTTCGTCCACTATGCCGAGCGTGCCAAGGGGGGCGCCGGGCTCGTGATGACGGAGATGACCTGCGTGACGCCCCAGGGGCGGATCTCGCCGGGGTGCACCGGGATGTACGCCCCGGAGCACGAGCGCGCCTGGAAGCACCTCGTGGACTTCGTGCACGCCGAAACGGCGGCGAAGGTCGGCATGCAGCTCGGTCACTCCGGCCCCAAAGGATCGACGCAGCTTGGCTGGGAGGAGAGCGACGCGCCGCTGGCGGCGGACAACTGGGAAGTGATCGGCCCGTCGCCGGTCCCGTGGTCGCCGGTCAATCAGGTCCCTCGAGAGATGACGCACCGTGACATGGACGAGGTGCGCGACGCGTTCGTATCCGCCACGGAGATGACGGCTCGCGCCGGGTTCGATTGGCTCGAGCTGCACTGCGCCCACGGTTATCTGCTTTCAGCGTTCATCACTCCACTGACCAATCAGCGGCGGGACCAATACGGCGGCTGCCTCGAGAACCGGATGCGCTTTCCGCTGGAGGTCTTTCGCGCGATGCGCGCGGTCTGGCCGGACCATTTGCCGATGTCGGTGCGCATCTCGGCACACGACTGGGTGGGGGAGGACGGCATCAGGCCCGAGGACGCGGTCGAAGTGTCGCGGCTGTTTGCCGCGGCCGGTGCCGATCTGATTGACGTCTCGGCCGGCCAGACCTCGATTCACGCGCAGCCGGTCTACGGGCGCATGTTCCAGACGCCGTTCTCGGATCGCATCCGCAACGAGGCGCGGCTGGCGACGATGGCGGTGGGCAACATCTACGAGCCCGATCACGCGAACTCGATCCTGATGGCGGGTCGTGCCGATCTGATTTGCCTGGCGCGGCCGCACCTGGCCGACCCGTACTGGACGCTGCACGCGGCAGCGCAGCTTGGTTACGAAGGCACCATCTGGCCGAAACCATATCTGCGCGGGCGCGATCAGCTGCATCGGCTCGCCGCGCGCGGCGAGTCGATGACCGGAAAAGTCTGACGCGGGTGCAAGGGTGCAGGGTGCAAATGTGCAGGGTTGTAAGGGTGCAATGTGCACGGTGCGAGGCGCCACGATGCGTTGTGCCTTCTGCCTTGTGCCTTTTGCCTTGACGTTTAGCGAGATGAGGGGAGGCCGTGGGCGGCACGCTTGATGGACACCACGCACTCGTGACTGGTGGCGGCACCGGGATCGGAGCGGCAATCGCGGCCGCGCTCGCTCGTGAAGGGGCGGCGGTCACGGTTGCGGGTCGTCGGCACGGGCCGCTGGAAGACGTGTGCCGCGCACTGCCGCGCGCACAGGCGGTGGTCGCGGACGTGACGAACGAGGACGACTGCACTCGCATGATCGCGGCGGCATCTTCATTTGGGCCGATCGATATCGTGGTGCCGAACGCCGGCGGTGCGGAGAGCGCCCCGGCGTCGAAGACGGATCTGGCGTTGTGGCGGCGGATGCTTGACGTGAACCTGACCGGTGCTTTCCTGACCGTGCGCGCGGCGTTGCCGCAGCTGACCCGTCGCGACGCGGCCCCCGCACAGGTGCGGCGCGTGGTGTTTGTCGCCTCCACGGCCGGCCTGCAGGGGTTTGCCTATGTCAGCGCCTACTGCGCGGCCAAGCACGGGGTGATCGGCTTGATGCGGGCGCTCTCCGTGGAGCTGGCGCGCACCGGCGTTACCGTCAACGCCGTGTGCCCGGGTTACACCGAAACCCCGATGTTCGAGACCTCGCTCGACGCGATCGTCAGCGCCACCGGGCGCAGTCGCGAAGAGGCGCGCGCGATGCTCGTCGCCGCCAACCCCGGCGGCCGCCTCGTGACGCCTGGCGAGGTGGCAGCTGCGGTGCGCGATCTTTGTCGAAGGGAAGCGGCCGCCGTGACCGGGCAGGCCATCCAGGTCCCGGAGCCGGAGGCATGAGCGCCCTGGCTCCGCGAGCGCGGGTGGCGCACGTGCCGCGGACCGCCTCGAAGCAAAGGCTGCGGCTCTGGCTGCGCCTGTTGCGCGCGGCGCGGGCCATCGAAGGCACGCTGCGCGAGCGGCTGCGCCAGACGTTCAGCATGACGCTTCCGCAGTTCGACGTTCTGGCGGCGCTGGCGCGCACCGGCTCGGGGATGACGATGACCGAGTTGTCACGGCTGTTGATGGTCTCGAACGGCAACGTCACCGGCATCGTCGATCGCCTGACAGGGGAGAAACTGGTCGCGCGGCAGCCGGCCGCCGGGGACAGGCGTGCCTTCCACGTCAGCCTCACCCGGCTCGGCCGGCAGCGTTTCGCCGCGATGGCCACGGCCCACGAAGCCTGGGTCGACGAGTTGTTGTCGGAATTCACGCGGGCCGACACCGAGGTGCTGATCGGGCACCTCGACGGCCTGGCCCGCCGCATCCGGGAGGGAGGGCGAGACGCATGAGCATGGCGGACTTCGCGCCGCGCCACTTCGAGTGGCGGCTCGATCACGGCATCGCGACGATCCGGTTGGCGCGCCCGGAGCGCAAGAACCCGCTCACCTTCGACAGCTACGCCGAGCTGCGCGACACGTTTCGCGCCCTGGCCAGCGTCGACGATGTGGCGGCCGTCGTCTTCGGGTCGAACGGAGGGAACTTCTGCTCCGGCGGAGACGTGCACGAGATCATCGGGCCGCTGCTCGATCGCGACATGAAGGGCCTGCTCGCGTTCACGCGTCTCACCGGCGACCTCGTCAAGGCAATTCGGGCGTGCCCGCAGCCGGTGATCGCCGCGGTGGATGGCGTGTGCGTCGGCGCCGGCGCGATGATCGCGCTGGCCGCGGATCTCCGGTTCGGCACGCCAGGGGCGCGCGTCGCGTTCCTGTTCACGCGGGTCGGTCTGGCCGGCTGCGACATGGGCGCGTGCGCGATGCTGCCGCGGGTGATCGGCCATGGGCGGGCCGCGGAATTGCTCTACACCGGACGCACGCTGGCCGCCGAGGAAGGCGAGCGGTGGGGCTTCTTCAACCGCATCGTCGAACCCGATGCCCTCGACGGGACCGCGCACGAGGCCGCCGCGCGGCTGGTGGCGGGACCGGGCTTTGCCCTCGCGATGACCAAGACGATGCTCGACCAGGAGTGGTCGATGAGCGTGGACCAGGCGATCGAGGCCGAGGCCCAGGCCCAGGCCATCTGCATGCGGACGCGCGACTTCCGTCGCGCCTACGACGCGTTCGTCGCGAAGACGGCGCCGCGCTTCGAGGGGAACTGAGGAACGGACATGGCCGACGCGAGCTACCTCTCGTGGCCGTTCTTCGGGCCGGCACATCGTGACCACGCGCGGAGGCTCGAGGAATGGGCCTCGCGCTCACTCGACGGCATCGACCACGGGGATGTCGATGCGGCGTGCCGCGATCTGGTGTCCCGCCTCGGACGGGACCGCTGGCTGGAATCGACGGCGAGCCTGCTCGACGCTGGCGAAGCGGGTCTCGACGTGCGAACGCTGGCGCTGTCACGAGAGATTCTCGCGCGCCACGACGGCCTCGCCGATTTCGCGTTCGCGATGCAGGGGCTTGGCGCCGGTCCGATCACGCTGTTCGGTTCGGCCGAGCAGCGCCGCGAATGGCTTCCTCGTACCCGGACCGGAACCGCAATTGCCGCGTTCGCCCTGACCGAGCCCGATTCTGGTTCCGACGTTGCCGCGATCGACACGTCGGCGCGTCGCGACGCGGATGCGTGGGTGCTGACCGGTGAGAAGACCTGGATCTCAAACGGAGGCATTGCCGATGTCTACATCGTCTTCGCGCGCACTGGCGAGGCGCCCGGGGCGAAGGGGCTGAGCGCGTTCATCGTTCCCGCCGCGACGCCCGGTCTCGCGATCGTGGAACGGCTCGAGTCGATTGCACCGCATCCGCTTGCCCGTCTGCGCTTCGAGGGGTGCCGCGTCCCTGCGTCGGCGATAATCGGCGCCCCCGGCGACGGATTCCGCATCGCCATGGCGACGCTCGACGTCTTTCGCGCAACTGTTGGCGCCGCAGCCCTTGGCCTTGCCCGCCGCGCGCTCGACGAAGCGGCGGCGATGTGCCAGACGCGCCGGAGGTTCGGCGGCACTCTTGCCGACCTGCAGATCGTCCAGGGGCATCTCGCCGACATGGCGCTCGACGTCGACGCGGCCGCGCTCCTCGTCTACCGTGCGGCGTGGGCGAAAGATGCCGGTGCCGCTCGCGTGACCCGCGAAGCCGCGATGGCGAAGCTGTATGCGACTGAGGCGGCGCAGCGCGTCATCGACACGAGCGTCCAGCTCCATGGCGGCGACGGCGTTCGCAGCGGCCATGTCGTGGAGCGGCTCTACCGGGAGGTCAGGGCGCTTCGCATCTACGAGGGCGCCTCGGATGTGCAACGCGTGATCATCGCGCGCGCGGTCCTCGCCGGGGACGGCGCCGGACGAGGGTGAAATGAGCAGTCCAACCGTCCGCCTGGGCCCGAGCGCGCACGTCGACACGTTTACCCGCGATCGATTGCCGTCTCCGGATCGATGGCCCGACCTGATCCTCGATCGCGCGGAGTTCCAGTATCCCGATCGCCTCAACATCGGCGTCGAGCTGACCGATCGCATGGTCGATCGCGGCTTCGGCGATCACGTCGCGCTGATCGGCAACGGCAGGCGGCGGACCTACAAGGAGCTCGCCGACTGGTCGAACCGCCTCGCTCACGCCCTGGTCGAGAACTACGGCGTCAAGCCGGGCAATCGGGTATTGATCCGCTCCGGCAACAACCCCGCGTTCGTCGCCGCCTGGCTGGCCGCGACCAAGGCCGGGGCGGTGGTCGTGAACACGATGCCGATGCTGCGCGCGGGTGAGCTGTCGAAGATCGTGGACAAGGCCGAAATCAGCCTCGCCCTCAGCGACAGCCGCATCGCCGACGAGCTGGTGGCGTGCGCGAAACAGAGCCGGTCCCTGAAGCAGGTGGTGCCGTTCGACGGCACGCACAATCACGACGCGGAACTGGATCGCGTCGCGCTCGACAAGGACGTCCACTTCGAGGCGGTCCCGACCAGCCGGGACGACGTCGCCTTGCTCGGCTTCACGTCCGGGACGACCGGCGAGCCGAAGGCGACGGTGCACTTCCATCGCGATCTGCTGATCATCGCGGATGGCTACGCGAAAGAGGTGCTGAACGTCACGCCGGACGACGTGTTCGTCGGATCGCCGCCGCTCGCGTTCACGTTCGGGCTCGGCGGCCTGGCGGTGTTTCCGCTGCGCTTCGGCGCCACGGCGACGCTGCTCGAGAACGCCTCGCCGGCGAACATGATCGGGATCATCGAGACCTACAAGGCGACGATCTGCTTCACCGCTCCGACCGCCTACCGCGCGATGATGGCGGCGATGGACGAGGGCGCGGACCTCTCGTCGCTCCGCGTCGCGGTGTCGGCGGGCGAGACGCTACCCGCGCCAGTGTTCCACGAGTGGGTGCGGCGGACCGGGACGCCGATCCTCGACGGAATCGGCACCACCGAGCTGCTGCACATCTTCATCAGCAATCGCCTCGGCGACGCGCACGCCGGCTGCACCGGTCGTCCAATCACGGGGTACGAGGCGCGCATCGTGGACGAGGAGATGCGCGAGCTGCCGCGGGGGATGGTCGGACGCCTCGCCGTCCGCGGCCCGACCGGCTGCCGGTATCTGGCCGACGCGCGGCAGACGTCGTACGTGCGCAACGGGTGGAACCTCACCGGTGACGCGTTCTCGCAGGACGAACAGGGCCGATTCCACTTCGCCGCCCGCACCGACGACATGATCCTCTCCGCCGGCTACAACATCGCCGGCCCCGAGGTGGAGGCGGCGCTCCTGGCCCACGCCGACGTCGCGGAATGCGCGGTGGTTGGCCAGCCTGACGAGGAGCGGGGACAGATCGTCGCCGCGTTCGTCGTCCTGCGCTCCGGGGTCACGCGCGACGAGGCGATGGCGAAGTGCCTGCAGGAGCACGTCAAGGCCACGATCGCGCCGTACAAGTATCCGCGCGCGGTGACGTTCGTGGACCGGCTGCCGAAGACCGCGACCGGCAAGATCCAACGGTTTCGAATCCGCGAGGGTGAACGATGAAATCACCCGAATTCGAAGTGCTCCAGCCGGAAGGTTGGGCAAGGCCGCGAGGCTACGCGAACGGCATTGCCGCCGGGGGGCGCACCATCTTCGTGGCCGGACAGGTCGGCTGGAATCCGCGCGGCGAGTTCGAGAGCGACGATTTCGTCGCTCAGGTCGAGCAGGCGCTCATCAACGTCGTGGCCGTGCTGCGCGCCGGCGGCGCGGGGCCCGAGCACCTCGCCCGCATGACGTGGTATGTCACCGACAAGCGCGAATACGTCGCGCGCGGGAGGGAGATCGGGGAGGTCTACCGCCGCGTCATCGGGCGGCATTTCCCCGCGATGACGCTGGTTGTTGTTGCCGGTCTCCTCGAGGATCGGGCGCTGGTTGAAATCGAGGGCACTGCGGTAATGCCGGCGTGAGCGCCCCGATGCGCTTCGCGCAGCCGCACGACCTCGCCGACGACAAGTGTGGCAGGAGCGCTGATGCCATGGGCCCGACCGGGCAACTCGGCGAGCGGCGCAACGATCACGCGCTGATCGGGCCAGGTCGCACGCTCGACGATCATCGCAGGCGCATCTTCCGCGCGACCGTGGTCGATCAGCCGGGCGACGATTGTGTCGAGCTGCTGCACTCCCATCATGATGATCGCGGTGGGCATGGCCGCGGCGAGCGCCCAGTCCACGTTCGCAGTCGCGATGTCGCCGGCTTCGCGGCCGGTGAACACCCCAAATGCGGCTGAGACACCGCGGTAGGTGACTGGAACGAGCGCGGATCCAGGGGCCGCGATCGCCGCACTGATACCCGGCACGACCTCCCAGGGCACGCCGGCGTCCGACAGCGCCTGGACTTCCTCACCGCCCCGCCCGAACACGAAGGGATCCCCGCCCTTCAACCGCACCACGGTGCGGCCGGCCCGGGCGTGCGCGATCAGCTGCTCGTGAATCCCGTCCTGTCTTCCCGTGCCGGGCTCGCCGGGCGCACGACCGGCGTACACGCGTTGGGCGTGCGGCGGCGCGTGATCAAGCAGGCTGGGATGGACAAGGCGATCGTACAGAACGACATCGGCGCGCTTCAGCATCTGGATCCCGCGCAGGGTAATGAGATCGGGCGCACCCGGTCCGGCCCCAACGATGTACACGCAACCCCTAGTCACGACGAGCCTCTGCGCTGACACGGCGGCGGAGCGCCTCTTCAAGAGCCTGGCTGGCTCTCATCACATCGCCAGACTCGGTCAACGCCGGCACGCAGCTGTCGAGCACGCCTTCCCAGAAGGCCTGCCGCTTCGTGTACCCGCCGAGCGCCTCCTTGACCGCTGGCCGCCACGATCCGAGCACCGCCGCGAGTCGTGCCACGCCATCCGACAGCACCTCGGCCTGGATCCGATCGCGGAGCCGCTTGGCGAGGGCGGGGCTGTTGCCGCCGGTTGTGACGGCAACCTGTACGGCGCCGGAGCGCGCGGTCGCCGGCGCGATGAAGGTCGAATGAGCGAGGTCGTCGACCGCGTTGACGAGCAGCCGCCGTCGTTCTGCGCCGCCGAATACCGCGGCGTTTACCGCTCCGTCACCGGTCGCCGCGATCGCCAGCCAGCAACCGTCGAGATCGTCATCACGGAACTCGCGGCGAAGCCAGCGGACCTGGCACTCTTCGGACCACGCCGGAACCGGCGGAGCGGCGGCTGGCGCCACGATCGTCACGTCGGCCCCCGCCTCCATCAACCCGCGAATCTTGCCGACCGCCACCGGTCCCGCGCCGACGACCAGGCAGGCGCGGCCGCGCAGATCGAGGAACACCGGGTAGAAGCGCTTGGGCGCCGTCATGACACGACCTCGCCCGCCAGCGTGGTCACACCGACGCGGTGACAGAAATCGCCGAATGACTCGCCGCTGGTGCGCTCGTGCCGGTAACGCACGAACAGCGGGCCGAGTCGTGTCCGAAGCTCGGTGACCGGCACCAGATCGAACAGCGGCTGGGCGAGCCGCGTGCCCTCGCGATTGCCGCCGGCGTAGATCAGGTATCGATTGCCGGTACGGCCGACGAGGGCGAGCTCCGCCACGTACGGACGCGCGCACCCATTCGGACAACCCGTCACGCGGACCGAAACGGCCTCGCCGGGCAGCCCCGCGTCAGCGAGTGCGGCATCGACGTCAGCGCGGATGCCCGGCAGCACGCGCTCGGCTTCCGTCAGCGCGAGGCCGCACGTGGGCAGCGCCGGACAGGCCAGGGCCAGCCGCTCCACCGGCGTAATGCGATCGATGGTCCGCATCCCGTGTTCTCGCAACGCGTGCTCGACTGAAGCACGGTCCCGGTCGGCGATCCCGACCAGGAGCACGTTCTGCTGTGGGGTCAGGCGCACCGACGCGCCGGTGCGCTCGAGAATCGTCCGCAGTCCGGCCCGCGTCCGATGCTCTGCGCGGTCGGCAATACGACCGCTCTCGATCGGCAGGCCAAGCGACCACTGCCCGTCACCGTGCGCCTCCCACCCCATATGGTCCCGCGCCTCGAACGCCGGGAGAGGCCGCGGCGGCAGCAGGTTGAACGACAGCCTGGCCGAGAGCTCGGCGCGGAACCGCTCCAGCCCCCACTCGTGGAGCACATACTTCAGGCGCGCGCGCTTGCGGTTGGTCCGATCGCCGAAGTCGCGGTGGACCCCCACGATGGCGATGAGCGTCTCGAGGACGCGATCCGGCGCGACGAATCCGACGACGTCGGCGAGCCGCGCGAAGGTCTCCTCCTTGTTGTGGGTGAGGCCCATGCCTCCGCCGGCGAGGACGTTGAAGCCTTGGAGCCGCCCGTTCGCGTCGAAGAGGGCAATGAAGCCGGCGTCGTGGGTGAAGATGTCGACGCAGTTGTCGCCGGCCAGGGCGATGCCGGTCTTGAACTTCCGCGGCAGGTAGGTCTCGCCGTAGAGAGGCTCGGCTTCATCGCCGTCATCGACGAGCGGCTCGCCGTCGAGCCAGATCTGGTGATATGCCCGCGTCCGCGGGAGCGTCGCGCGGCTTAGCTCGAGCGCGAGCCGCTGGATCCGATCGCGCTCCGCATCGCCGGCGTGCGCGGGGCAGCACATCACGTTACGGACCACGTCACCGCAGGCGCCGAACGTGGTCGCCATCGAGTGGTTGATGGCGCGAATCGTCTCGCGCAGCTCGCCCTTGATCACGCCGTGAAACTGGATGCCTTGCCGCGTGGTCACTCGCAGCGTGCCGTTGCCGTGGGTCGCGGCGATGGCGTCGTGAGCCAGGTACTGGGCGGCGCTCAGCTGCCCGCCTGGCAGCTTCGAGCGGACCATGAACGCGTATTCCCTGGCGCTCCGCCGATCGCGGTCGGACTGCTCGTAGGACCCGTGGAACTTGATCAGGACCTTGCCGGCCTCGCTCAGGAACGCGTCGGACGATGCCAGGTCGGTTGCGAGAGGTCCCCGCAGCCCCGCGCTCTCGCGCTTCACTTGCTCGACGTTCAGCTTGCTCATGGGTTCATCACCGGTAACAGTTCGATCCTTCGCCACAAACGACAAAAGGCCCGGAAGGTGGTTACCACCCTCCGGGCCTCGAAGTGAAAACGGGTTCGTGTGCCGAACGATCTAGGGAGACACGATCCACGAAGACACAGCACGAGTGTCGGAGGCATTGGCTCCGCGACAACACATGCAGGTCTGGACCGCGAACACGATGTCCCGAGTTATCCCATGCAGCACGTCAGCTGTCAAGCCAATGCCTGAGCCGGCGACGGCCGTGGCATTGTCCTTGGATACGATCCGGCCATGAACGGCCGACGCAGTTGGCTGGTCCTGCTGGGGTTGATCGGTGCTCTGGGAAGCGACGGAGTCGACGCGCGGCCGCAGCGGAACGCCGTCTTCAAGGTAGAGGTGACGGCCTATTGCAGCCGGGGCGAAACCGCCTCCGGCGCGTACACCCGTCGGGGGATTGTCGCGGCCGATCCCAACCTGTTGCCGCTTGGCACACGTGTCCGCGTCCAGGGGCTGGGCCGCGGTCTCGACGGCATTTACGAAGTCGAAGACACCGGCCGCGAGATCAAAGGGCGCGAGCTCGACATCTTCATGCGCGACTGCGGACAGGCGAAGGCTTTCGGCCGCAAGCCGGCGCAGGTCAAGGTGCTCCGCGTCGGCACCGGTGAGCGTGTGAACCAACGCGAACGCTAGCTCTCGCGTACGATGAGCGATTTGCCGCGGTAGGCCTCCGGCGAGACGTTCTTCATGGTCTGCTTCACGCGGCCCTTCTTCGACATGAAGGTGACTTCCACGGTGACCGGGGCGAGCGACGTCAACCCGAAGTGGACCGGCGCGGCACGCTGGGTGTTGTAGCCGCCGCCGGTCACGACCTGGCGCGCCGCGATGATGCGGCCGCTCGCGTCGAACAGCCTCACCTCGGCGCCGAAGCGGGTCTGGTGCCCCTTGGCGTCGAGGACGAGCACGCTCAGGCTCCGCCGCTTCGCGTCGTCGGGCATCGTGTTCCTGAAGAGGAAGTGTCCGCCCACGTCGGTGTAGCCATCGGTGATGCTGAGGTCGAGGCCGCCGTCGTTGTCGTAGTCCACCATTTGCGTGCCGTGATCGCCGGCATTCAGCGGACTGTCCCTGGTGAGCAGGTTCACGAAACCCTTGGCGCCGTCGTTCCGGAAAAGGGCGTTGAGCGGCGCCTGCTTGCCGACCGGCCCTTCGTAAGACATCACTGACAGATCCAGGTCGCCATCGTTGTCGATGTCGCCCCAGTCCGCGCCGACTGCGTGATTCTCGACCGCCAGGCCGACGGTTGCTGCCACCTCGGTGAAGGTGCGATCGGCGTTGCGGCGATAGAGCTGGTTGTGCCCGTAGTTGGGGACGAAAATGTCGAAATCACCATCGTTGTCGAAGTCGCCGACGGCGCAACCGACCCCGCCTTCGTCGGTCGTCCGCTTCGGCCCGGTCATGCCCATCGCCGCGGCGATGTCGGTGAAGCGATCGCCGTCGTTGCGCCACATCCCGTCGGCGGCGCCGGCCTGGTTGGCCGTGAACAGATCGAGGTCGCCGTCGTCATCGATATCGAGCCAGCAGGCGCCGACGGTGGGCCGGGTATCGGCCGGCGCGGCCCCGGCGGGGACTTCGGTGAAGCGCCCGCCGTCGTTGCGGAACAGGCGGTTCTCGCCGGCGCGATCGGTGGCGTAGAGATCGAGGTCGCCATCGTTGTCGTAGTCGACCCAGTTGCTCTGGCGGGCCGAGCGATTCGGAATCGTCAGGCCGAGCGACGCGGCAACGTCGGTGAAGTGCTTGCCGGCTTCGTTGTGGAGCACCACCGATAGGGCGGTCTTCTCCGTGGCGCCGCCAAGCAGGTCGATGAAGCCGTCGCCGTCGTAGTCGCCCCAGCTCAGGCCGCGGAACTCCTGGCCCTTCTGCGGCATCCCGAGCTCGGCGCCGACGCTGACGAGGCGACCGCCGTCGTTGCGATAGAGTCGAATCTCACCCGTGCCGATCGACACCGCGAGGTCGAGGTCGCCGTCGTTGTCGTAGTCGCCCCAGGCGTTCGAGAGCGAGTTGGGGACGGCGAGTTGGTCGCGCTGAACGGCCTCGAAAGGAAGGTCTGCCGGTGCCCCCTGCGTGACGACGAGGCCAGCGAGAGTCGCAGCGGTCAGGACGGCAAGCGGCAGGCGTGGGAGTCTGGCCATGGCCTCCGACGATAACACCGACCGGCCGCCTGGCGCCCGTGGCGTCCGCAGCTACCAGTCCGCTGCGATCCGCCCGGCTTCGGCCAGCAGTGCCTGATCCTCGTCCCGCGTGTCCTTGGTGCGCTTGTCGCTGTCGTAGTACGCCGCCACGATCAGCGCACCGCGGCCGGGCGGGAAGACAATCGCGAGGTCGTTGACCTTGTCGGTCATCGAATCGGCCTGAGCGGTGCCGGTCTTGTCGCCGGCTCGCCATTCCTTCGGCAGCCCGGCGCGAATCCGTTTGTCGCCGGTTTTCGTCTGCACCATCCAGTCGATCAGGCGATCGCGCGTCGCCGGCTTCAGCAGATCTCCGGTCAGGAATTTCGCCATGGTCCCTGCCATCGCCCGCGGCGTGGTGGTGTCGCGCTCGTCTCCAGCAGGGACGAGGTTCATCTCGGGCTCGAGCCGATCCAGGCGCGTCTGCCGATCGCCGAGGTCGCGCAGCTGCTTCGTAAATCCCGCCGGGCCGCCCAGCTTCGCCAGCAGCAGGTTGGCCGCGGTGTTGTCGCTGGTCTGCTGCGCCGCTTCTGCGAGCGCTGCGATCGTCATGCCTTCCTGCACGTGCTTGCTGGTAACCGGCGCGTAGGACAGCAGATCTTTCTTCGAGTATCTAACCAATTCGTCGAGGCGCAGACGGCCCTGATCGCCCTCGCGCAAGATGCAGCCGGCAAGCGCCAGCTTGAACGTGGAGCACATGGCAAAGCGCTCGTCGAGCCTGTTGCCGGCAATGCGGCCGGTCCGGGTGTCGAGGAAGCAGACACCCAGCCGACCTCCAGCCCTTGACTCCAATGACTTCAGTGCGGCACTGGCATCCTGGCGGGCCGCACGCGCCAGAATCGGCGCCGTCAGCGTGGCCATCGCCGTCACGAGAACATCGCGTCGTCGCAGCATCCTGAAGATCCTATCCGCAAGCTGCGCCGATCGCGCGAGTCGCATGGCGACGCCGACGAATTATTCCGCCCGCAGCGTGTCGATCGGGTCGACGCGCGTCGCGCGCCAGGCTGGAATCCAGGTGGCGAGCAGACCGACCGCAATCACCAGCACCGGAACTCCGGCAAAGGTGCCGGGATCGTGCTGGCTCACGCCGAAGAGCAAGGCCGCCAGCACGCGCACCAGCGCTGCCGCGAGGATCAGCCCGACGCCGACGCCGACGAGCGTCGGTTTCAGTCCCTCGACGACAACCATTCTGAGCACGCTCCCGGTCGGCGCTCCCAAGGCCATCCGGATGCCGATCTCGCGAACACGCTGGCGAACGGTATACGCAAGCACGCTGTAGATGCCAACCGAGGCGAGCAGCAGCGCCAGGCCTGCGAAGCCGGCCAGCAGCTTCATTGCCGTCGGCCGCTGCCCGAGCGACTCGTCGATGACGTGGTCCATCGTGGCGATGTCGAGCACCGGTTGCTCGGGATCGATCGAGTGCACGGCGGCGATCATCGCGCCGGTCAGCGATTCGGGGGCAACGCTGGTCCGAATCATGATCTGGGAACCGCCGAAGGAAAACTGCGCCAGCGGCGCGTAGATGGCCGTTTCCGACTCCGCGATTCCGGCGTCGAGCGAGCCCATCTTCACCTCGCCGACAATGCCGACGACCTCCCGCGGCTCGTCCGACATCATCTTGAGGGTGACGTGCTTGCCGAGCGGATTCTCGCCCGGCCAGAATCGTTCGGCGGTGCGTGAACTCAGGATGATCGCGCCGGGTTTCCCCTCCACGTCGCCCGCGTTGAAGTCGCGGCCGGCGACGATCGGGATGCGAGCCACCTTGAAGTATCCCGGCGACGACATGCGCACCGCCACCGTGGGCCGCTCCGAGTCCTGCATCGGCGGCGCGCCCTGGGGAACGACGTACTGGGTGGACCCGCTGTTCTGCACCGGGATCGTGTCGATCCACGCGGCGCCGACAACGCCAGGCAGCGCGCTGACGCGCTCCTGGACGCGATTGAAGAACGGGACCTGCTGCTCGGCGGTCGGGTACTTGGCGCGGGGAAGCCCGATCGATGCGGTCAGGATGTTCTGCGCGTCGAATCCGGGGTTGACAGCACGCAAGCTGCTCAGGCTGCGCATCAGCAGCGCGGCGCCGATGAGGAGCATCAGGGCGAGGGCCACTTCGGATACGACCAGCGCCTGGCGCGCGTGCCCGTCGCCGCCGGCCGAGTTGCCGCGGCTGGTGCCGAGCTTGAGTACTGTGTTCGCGTCACGGCCGCTCAACTGCCAGGCCGGCACGAACGCCGCGAGGAGGCCCGTCACCAGCGCAGTCGCGGTCGTGAACGCCAGCACGCGGCTGTCGATGGCAACGTCCTGCGAGCGCGGCAGCGCCGTGCCGAATATCGTCAGCAGCCAACGGACTCCCCACGTCGCGGCCGCGAAGCCGGCCAGCCCGCCGCCCACGCCAAGCAACAGGCCTTCTGCCAGCAGCTGCTGGATGATGCGGCCGCGGCTCGCTCCAAGCGCGCCGCACACCGCGATCTCGCGGGCCCGCGAATGTGTCCGCACCAGCATGAGGTTGGCCAGATTCGCGCAGGCAATCAAGAGAACCAGCGCTACGGCGCCGAGGAGAACGAGCAGCGACAGGCGCGCGTCGCCGACCAGATCTTCGTGGAGCGGCAGGACGAGCGCGCCCCAGTCCTTGTTGTCGGCCGGGTACTCCAGCTCGAGGCGCCGCGAGATCGCGTCGAGCTCGGCTTGGGCTGTTGCCACCGCGACGCCTGACTTCAGCTTTGCGACCGCCCGGTAGTTGTGATTCGCCCGTTCGCTGCGGTCCTTCGGACCCCACCGGAGCGGCAGCCAGACCTGCACCTCCTCGAGAAACGACGGCGCCGGAACGACACCGATCACCGTGTACGGCGCCAGATCCAGAAGGATGGTCCGTCCGACAATCGACGAGTCCGCGCCGAACCGCGTCCGCCAGAACGCTTCGCTGATGAGCACGGTCTGCGGCGCGCTCTCGTCGTCTTCAGCGGCGGTGAACCCGCGGCCCACAACCGGCTGCAAGCCGAAGATGGGCATGAAGCTGGCCGAGGCGCGAATGCTCTGGACGGCAATCGGCTCGCCATGGCCGGTGAGGCTCGGGCGTCCGCCGCGGTAGATGGCCATGGCCTCGAACGACTGCGACTGCGCCTCCCAGTCCCTGAAGTTCGCTGGCGACAGCGAGAACGTGCGCATGCCGGGGAACGTCGATTGCGGCGGCGTGTGCCAGAGGCGGACGATGCGGTCGGCATCGGCGAAGGGGAGCGGGCGCAGGACGACAGCGTTGACCACGGTGAAGATCGCCGAGTTCACGCCGATGCCGAGCCCGAGGATGGCGATCGCCGCGAGAAGAAACGCCGGGCTGCGGCGGAGCGTGCGCCCGCCGTACCGGAGATCCCGGACGAAGGACTCGAGCCGTGGCACGCCGCGCCGGTCGCGGTACGCCTCCTTTGTCGATTCGACTCCGCCAAGAGCGAGAATCGCTCGTCGCCTCGCCTCCTCCGGCGACAGACCCGCCCGGACGTAATCGTCGGCGTGGAGCTGGATGTGGCTCTCGAGCTCGTCGGAAAGGTCCTGATCCGCGCGGCGTCCGGCAAACATGCCCCGGAACCGCGCCCATGACGCGCGCAGGTACTTCATCGTGCCCTCGAATGTGTCGTCAGTCTTCGGCGGGGGACAGGAACCGGGCCATGATCGCCGCGGTCGTCTCCCACTGCTTCGTATCGCGTTCGATCTGCTTCACGCCGGCGCGGGTCAGCTTGTAGAACTTCGCCTTGCGGTTGTTCTCAGAGACGCCCCAGGCGGAGGCGATGAGCCCTTCCTGCTCGAGCTTGAGGAGCGCGGGATATAGCGTCCCGTAATTGATGGACAGCAGGCCGCCGCTCGTCTGCTCGATGCGGCGCGCGATTCCGTACCCGTGCTGCTCGCCCATCGTGAGCAGGGTCCGGAGCACCATCAGCGACAGCGTGCCCTGCCAGACGGCGTTGCGGTCGAACTGGGTCATGCGGCTCCTATTGGTTTGCCATAGGAGTAGACGGGATGGGCGGCGAAAAAGTTGCCGCGACGTCACTGGTCAGCGTCTGGACTGGGTGCGGAGCGTCCGGAACGTTATGGAGTAGCGCCGATCCTTCACCGGCGGAATGCTGTGCTCGTAGCGCGACCGGGCCTCGCCGGCGAGGAGATACGCGGACCGGGGGACCAGCGTCAGCTCGTGGGTCGCGCGTCGAGCGCCGCCGGTCCGTGCGGGCAGATCGGCCGGCGATACATACGGCCGCAGTCGCATCCGGCAGCTCGAGAGCAGCGACAGCCCGGCGACGATGCCGTACTGCGGCGCGTCGCGATGCCAGCCGATTGGCGCGCCCGGCGGGTACTCGTTGATGAGAGCCATCACAAACGCGCCGGGCTCGACACCGGCCCACGGCGCCATGCGAGCGCGCAACTCCAGCAGGAACTGCGGGAAGTCGGCGCCGGGCAGCGCCTCGTCATAGGTCTGGCCGTAGAACGACACCCGCCTCCGGGCCGCCACACCGTGCATCTCGAACGTCGAGAAGGTGATGTCCTGGATGGAGGCAAGCAGCGCGGCTTCCTGTTCCACGGTCAGGAAGCCTTCCTCGTAGCGCATGCCGGGCGGCAGAGCGGGCTCGAACAGCATCAAAGGCACAGTTCACAGTTCAGAGTTCACAGTTCACAGTCCTAGTTCACAGTGCACAGTTGATGTGACTTGAACAGGACGGCAAAGTTCAGGGCGTGGGTACCATCCGGAGCAATGTCTCGAGCGAGTCGGCGTCGCTGGCCGTTTTGTCCTTCCTCCATCGCAGCATGCGCGGAAACCGGACCGCAACGCCCGAGCGATGGCGGAAAGAGCGGGCCACAGCCTCGAAGCCGAGCTCGAACACGTGCACCGGCTCGACGTGGCGCACTGGGCCGAAGCGCTCGAGGGTGTGCCGTCGGATCCAGCGGTCCATCTCGGCAATCTCGTCGTTGCTCAAACCAGAATATGCCTTGGCAACGGGCACGAGCTCGCCCTCGTGCCACAAGCCGAACGTGTAGTCGGTGAGGAGG
>DATJFF010000044.1:0-33812 GCA_035495795.1 Vicinamibacterales bacterium | reverse complement strand
CGATGGCGGCGGCTCGTGGTCGCAGATCGTCACCTCCACGGGGGTCAACGGCTGCACCGACATGGCGATGCAGGTGCAGGGCGTGACGGGGTATGTGTTCTTCTCCTGCGGGAACTTCGCGCAGGGGACCGTCTACCGGATCCTCGACGACGACACCGCGACCCAGGAACCGATCTTCTCCACCGCCGGTCAGGGCCGCTCCTCGATCGCCGTCGCACCGTCGAACGAAGCCATCGTGTACCTGCTGTCGGCGCAGGCCACCAATGGCGGCGGCCCCGGCACGCACGGCCTCCACGGCGTCTACCGTTCGATCTCGAACGGCGATCCGGGCTCGTTCACGACGCAGCGCCAGGGCAACGTGGCTCCGACGACGACCGCGCAGCGGATCAACCAGCTGCTCCTCTCCAACCCGGTCTACGGGCTATTGGCGGACTGCGGTTTCGGGCCTTCGAACCAGTTCCTCAACCAGGGCTGGTACGACAACGTCATCGCGGTCGACCCCCTTGACCCGAACCGAGTCTGGGCCGGCGGCGTCGACCTGTGGCGGTCCGACAACGCCGGCGTGGACTGGGGCACGGCCGGGTTCTGGTGGTTCGACAAGGGAATCGATCCCGAGTACCACCACGCAGATCAACACAACATCGTCTTTCACCCGCAGTTCAACGGCACCAGCAACCTCGTCATGTTCTCGACGAGCGATGGCGGCGTCGATCGGATCGACAACGCGCGGGCCGCGGTCAACACGACACTCACCCAGATCTGCGGCACGCCGGTCGGCGGCGGCGGCGCCTGGGTCGATCGCAACAATGGATATGTGACGACCCAGTTCTACGCCGGCGTTCCCTATCCGAACGGGCAGACCTACTTCGGCGGCCTGCAGGACAACGGCACCCAGCGCGGCGCCTCGGGCTCGCAGCTCTGGGCTTCGCTGATCGGGGGCGATGGCGGCTACGCTGCCGTCGACACGCTCGGCGACGCCAACAGCGCCAACGACGTCCTGTTCGCGGAGAACACCAGTCTGTCGATCCAGCGTTCGGTCAACGGCGGCGCCAGCTTCGCCAACGCGTCCACAGGAATCACTGGCGACTCCGGGTTTGCCTTCATCGCGCCGTTCACGATGAACCAGGGGTTCAAGCAGCAGCTCTGGACCGGCGGATTCTTCATCTGGAGGACGGTCAACCAGGCGACCAACTGGGTCCGCGCGTCGGCGACCACGCCAGGCAGCGGCTCGGTGTCGGCGCTCGCCGCCCACCCGCTCGACGGCAACCGCGTCATCGTCGGCATGTCCGACGGGTACCTCCTGTATACGACGAGCGGGCTGACCACTGACAGCACGACCACGTGGCTCAACACGCGTCCCTCGACGGCCTTTGTTTCGTGGATCGCGTGGGATCCGACCGACCTGAACGTCGCATATGCGACCGTGTCGACTTTCACCGGCACGACGCTGTTCAAGAGCGTGAACGGCGGCGCCACCTGGACGGCGAGCATGGGATCGGGCGGCACCGCGCTGCCGTCCGTTCCGGCGTTGAGCGTGGTCGTAAACCCCGACAACGCTCAGCAGGTATTCGTCGGCACCGATCTGGGAGTCTTCGTCTCGCTCGATGGCGGTGCGAACTGGCAGATCGAGAACGCCGGGTTCGCCCGGACACCAGTCGAAGCCCTGGTCTTCAACGAGACCGCTCCGCGACGGCTGTTCGCGTTCACTCACGGACGAGGCGCGTGGACGGCGGGCACCGGTTGTCCCGCCATCACCGTCACCCCCGCCTCGCTGCCCGGCGGCTCGACCGGCGTTGCCTACTCTCAGCAGCTGGGCGCGACCGGTGGCACCGGCCCGTACTCGTTCGTCGTCGAAGCCGGCGGCCAGCTGCCGCCCGACCTGACCCTCTCGTCCGGCGGCCTCCTGGCCGGCAATCCGACCACGCTCGGCACCTTCAACTTCACGGTGCGGGCGATGGACGCAAACGCCTGCCCGGGAAGCCGCGCCTACGCCATCGTGATCTCCCCGTCGAGCTGCACGCCGATCACTATTACTCCTGCGACGCTTCCGAACACGACGGCGTTCGCTGCTTACAACCAGACGTTGACGGCGAGCGGCGGCACCGGGCCGTACGCGTTCGCGGTGACCAGCGGCTCGCTGCCAGCAGGGCTGACGCTTTCCTCTTCTGGTGCGTTGACGGGATCGGCCACGGCACCCGGTGTCTTCACGTTCACGGTCACGGCAACCGCCGCCGGCGGCTGCACCGGAGCGCAGGCCTACACCGTCACCGTCGGTCAGGCGGCAACCACCACGGTGGTGACGTTCGAGCCCGGTCCCTACGTGTACCGCGGCACGCCGTTCACAGCGACCGCGACCGTGACCGGGCCGGGCGGACTCAGCCAGTCCTTGCCGGTGACCTATACCGGCAACTGCACCACGCCGACCACGACCAACGGCTGCACGGCGTCGGCCAGCTACGCGGGGACCGCGGTTTACTTGCCGAGCGCCGCAACCCAGAGCATCACCATCCTGCAGCCGACCGACCCGCAGCCGGTCACCGGATTCAAGGTCGATTCAGTGAACGGAGGCCTGGTCCGCTTCCGGTGGACGGCGCCGCTGTTCGGTCCGGCGCCGCAAGGCTATGTGCTCGAAGGCGGCACCAGCAGCACGACGGTGCTGGCCTCGATCAACACCAACAGCACGTCGCCGGTATTCGAAGCGGTCGTCCCGACCGGCGCATGGGTTGCCTGGATGCGAACGCAGGGCAGCGGCTCGACGAGCGCCCGCTCCAACGAGGTACCGGTGATCGTCAACCTGCCGGTTCGCCCGTCAGCGCCGATCAACTTCACCGGCGTCGTCAACGGGTCCGACCTCGGACTCTCGTGGAAGAACACCTTTGACGGCGGTCCGCCGACCAGCATGGTGCTGGATGTGACCGGGCCCATCAGCACTTCCGTTCCGCTCGGCCTTGGAGAGTCGTTCGCTTTCAGCGGTGTGCCGCCGGGGACCTACACCCTGGGCGTCCGCGCCGTGAACGGCGGCGGGGCAAGCTCGCCGTCTACACCACTCACGCTCACCTTCCCTGGCGCGTGCAGCGGGTTACCGCTGCCGCCCGCCAACTTCCTGGCCTACAAGACCGGCACGGTGATCTCCCTGGTCTGGGATCCGCCGGCAACCGGCGCCGCGCCGACTTCCTACCTGGTGAACGTCACCGGATCGTTCGTCGGGTCGGTCCCGCTGACCACGAGTGCGATCAGCGCACCAGTCGGGCCGGGCAGCTACACGCTCAGCGTCGCCTCGGTAAACGCCTGCGGCGCGAGCGCCGCGACGACGCCGCAGACCGTTGTGATTCCGTGAGTCCTTCTGCCCGGGAAGACATTGGCTTCCCGGGCGCCGGCCGCTCAGACGAGCGCAATCCCCGCTCGTCGCGAAGCCGCGGCCCCGGCCCGTATAATTCGCCTGCTGAGGAGGTGCGTGATGGCGACGACACGACGGCTCGGGGCAATCGTGGTGGCGTGTCTGCTCGGCGGCTTGGCCCTCGGCGCGCAGGCGCCGCCAAAGCAGGGCGGCGGCGAGCCGAAAGTCACCTGGTATTTCTACACGGTCAAGTGGGGCTTCCAAGATGAGTTCCTCGACTTGTTCCAGCGCAATCACTACCCGTATCTCAAGGCCAAGGAGAAGGCCGGACAGTTCTCGTCGGTGCGGGTCTTCGTGCCGGAGTTCCACGGCGACGGCCGCGGCGACTGGACCTTCGCAGTCGAGCTGACGGTCCCGCCCACGGCCCCGGCCACACCAACCGACGACGAGATCCTCGCGAAGCTGTATCCAGACCGGGCGAAATTCACGCGCGAGGAACAACGGCGTTTCGAAATCCTGACCGCCCACTGGGACGTGCCGCTCAATCGGCTCGACCTCGATACGCGCAAACCGACGCGATGACGAACCAGGGAATCCTCTCGCTGCGGCACGCGCCGCTCGCCCTGCTGCTCCTCTGCGCCTGGCCGCAGGTGGCATCAGCCGACGTCTTGGCAGGACGCTGGAAGCTGCTCGCCGCTGAGGATCTCCGCGCCGACGGTTCGGTCGCGCGACTGCCATGGGGTCCGCGCCCGGTCGGCGCGATCGTCGTCGAGGGCGGCGCCTGCTACATTCAGATCATGTCGAGCGACGTGCCCTCCTTCCACAGCGGCACGACGGTACGCGAAGACATGAAGGCGGCGCTCCTCAGCAGCTACATCGCCTACTCCGGGCCCTGCGTTGTGGACGAGGCGAAAGGCACCGTGACGCTGAAAGTGGAAGCGGCATGGCGGCCCGACTTCGTGGGGACCGAACAGGTGCGCTACTTCCGGTTCGACAACGGGCGGCTGATTTTCGGCCCGGCGCAGGGCTCCATCCAGGCCGGGACGGAGCGCCTGACGCGGCGCCTCACGCTCGAGCGCGCGGCGCCGTGACGATGAGCCGTTTGCGAAATGGGATCCTCGCCGTAATCGCGGCCGCTGCATCGAGCGCTGTTCCACTGGCGCAAGGCGTGCGTCAGGCGGCCTTGGCGTCGAGCGCCGCGGTCGAACAAACCAGGTGCCGACGAACACTTTCTTCGCCGGGCATGGCGACGTTTGCGGCAGCCGTCCGAACGGCGACGCCGTCGTTCGCTACGACCAGCTCGCGCGACGGTGGCTCGTGGTGATGCCGATCTTCCATCGTGCGGTGCCCGCATCCAGGCCGGGGGAGGTCCTTGCGCCTGTCGCACGTCCTGGCGACGCGGCGAATTTTCCCGGCCAGCGGTTTGCCGCCCGGCTGGCCACCGACCCGAAGGGCCTCCTGACGTTCCGCGAGAGCGTCCTTGCCAACGGCGAAGCCGCGCAGACGACGACGTTGCGGTGGGAGGACTACACGCAGACGGCGATGGATCCGGCCGACGACTGCACGGTGTGGTACGTCGGCGACTACCTGAAGGCTGGCGCGGCGTCGTACTCCACGAGGATCGGCGCAGTCCAGGTTCCGGGATGCATAACGCGCTGACTCACGGCGCGCTCATGAATGCCAGCATGCGGCTGGCGAGCCACTGCGGGTTCTCTTCCGGAATCCAGTGGCCGCTGCCAGGCGCGAGGTCGCCAGTGAGGTGCTCGGTGCCCGGCTTCAGCTGATCGATGACGTATTTGTTCAATCTCGACTGCTCGCCGCCAACCGCCAGCACCGGCATGGTCAGCTTCGCGCGCGCGTAGTCCTGGTTGTCTTTCTCGTCCTGGTCGAACGCCCGGTAATACTCGAACCCCGCGTGCAACGAAGAGGGTCTGGCATAGGCCCGCACGTATTCAGCGATCCGCTCGTCGGGGAACGCCGCCTTGTTGTAGGCCAGATTGCGGAGGAACCACTCGAGATAGACGCGTTCCTTCCCCGAGACCAGCGCCTCGGGCAGTTCCGGGACGCTGTGGAACAGCCAGTGCCAGCGAGGTGTCTGCGTGCGCAGCTCCTGCCAACCGCTCAACCCGGGAATCGGCGTATCGACAATGGTCAGGGTCCGCAGATCGGCAGGAAACTGCCTCGCGAAGGCGTAAGCGACGATTCCACCCATGTCGTGGCCCACGAGGTGAACTGGCGTCACTCGCAGCTGGGCCAGGAGCGAACGGAGCTGGCGCGCAACGGTCCATTTGTCGTAGCGATCGACATCGCCGGACTCGCCGAGGCCGGGCAGGTCTACCGCGATGACGCGGAACCGCTGGGCGAGCTGCGGCATCACGTCGTGCCACTCGAACCAGGTCTGTGGCCAGCCGTGCAGCAGCACGATCGTGTCACCGGAGCCTCCCGTGACGTGATGCCACCGGACCGAGTCGCTCGTTGTCGAACCGCTCGAAAAGATGCGCCAGAAAGGATCAGGATTCGGGGGCTGCGTCGCGGTTGTTTGCGCGGCGGCAAGGATGACCAGCGCGAGGACGGATTGAGCGAATCGGCGCCGAGCGAAGGACATGATCGCCTCCGTCGTGACAGGTTAACGAGACCGTGTGCGTGTGGACTATAGCAGTTTGACCCGGCCGAAACTTACCGTCGCGCCATCGCTCGATTTCGTTGCGCCGGTGCTCGCGAGGGTGTACGTTCCACGGATGAGCACATCCCAGCCCCCCTCACCCGAGGCCGTTTTCGACACCCTCTTCGCCTACCAGCGCTCCGCCGCCCTCAAGACGGCACTCGATCTCGACCTGTTCTCCGCGATCGACGAGGGCGCCAACACCGCCGCCGCTGCCGCCGGCCGTTGCGGCGCCTCCGAAAGGGGCGTCCGCATCCTCTGCGACTACCTCACCACCATTGATCTGCTCGAGAAGTCGGATCGCACGTATCGGCTGCCGCCGGACTCCGCCGCGTTCCTGAGCAAACGCTCTCCTATGTACATGGGGCAGATGGCCCGGTTCCTGCTCATGCCTGGCGTCAAGAACAACTTCGATGATCTGACCGGCGCCGTGCAGCGCGGCGGCGTCGCCCCGTCGGGGAACACGGTCGCGACGGAGAATCCCATCTGGATCGAGTTCGCCCGCTCGATGGTGCCGATGATGGTCCCGGCGGCGCACGGGATCGCCGCCGCGCTGGGCATCGAGAAGGCCGGGCCAACCCGCGTCCTCGACATCGCGGCCAGCCACGGTATCTTCGGCATCACCCTCGCACAGCGGAACCCCCAGGTCGAGGTGACGGCGGTGGACTGGGCCCCGGTGCTGACGGTCGCACAAGAGAACGCGGCCGCGCAGGGCGTCGGCGGCCGCATCCACCTCAAACCAGGGGACGCGTTCGAAGTCGACTTCGGTACTGGCTTCGATGTGGCGCTCGTCACCAACTTCCTTCATCACTTCGACCACGCCACGTGCACGTCGTTCCTGGCCAAGATTCGCCGCGCGCTCAAAGCGGGTGGACGCGTGGCCATCCTCGAGATGGTGCCGAATGCGGATCGGGTGACGCCGCCAGTCCCCGCTCGGTTCAGCCTCACGATGCTAGGAGGCACGCCAGCCGGAGATGCCTACACCTTCGACGAGCTGCGCGATCAGCTGGAGAAGGCGGGGTTTGCGGACGTTACGGCGCATCCACTGCCAACCCCGGAAACCGTACTGATCGCGCGAGCCGTGTGAGGGTGCAGATCGACAGTACCCATGAACCGCCGCGAGGCCGAACGCTACCTGAGCGCGCTGGCTGAGGTCCGCGCCGCGGGCGGGCGCGCGGCCTCGGCCACCGTCATTCGCGTGCATGGAAGCGCCTACCGTCGCGAGGGCGCGCGGATGCTCGTACGTCCCGACGGCACCTACGTGTGCTCGCTGTCCGGCGGTTGCCTGGAGCCGGCGGTCGCCGAGGTGGCGGCACGAGTCATCGCCAGCGGTGAACCTGTCACCGTCAGCTACGATCTCGCCGACGATTCGATCTGGAGCCTCAACATCGGCTGCAGCGGCGCGGTGGACATCCGCATCGAGCCAATTGGTGAGGACGTGGTCACCGCGGCGTGGTTAGCGGTGCTCGAACACGCCGAGCCCGCCGTGCTGGTGACGCGCCTGTCAGGTCCCGGCAACCGGCGCATCGTCTTTGCCGCCACCGCGTCGATCGGCGAACTCGGCGATCCGGCGCTCGATGCGGCGGCCGACGCCGCCGCTCGAGCGCGGCTGAGAGGCACGTATACGGCGTCCGGCACGGACAGGTGCGCCGGTGTCGAGCTCTTCTTCGAAGTCAATCAGTCGCCACCCGAGTTAGTTGTGCTCGGCGCGGGCCACGACGCCATTCCGCTGGTACGGCAGGCCTGGACGCTCGGGTTCGAGGTCACGGTCGTCGACGCCAGAGCGGCATACCTCGACGCCGAGTTATTCACCGGCGCTCGCCTCGTGCTGACGCCCTTCGACGGCCTCGGCTCGGCGCTCACGCTGCCGCGTGGCGCCTTCGTCGTCGTGATGAGTCATCACATCGAACGGGATCGGATGGCGCTGAGGTTCGCGTTCGAGCGGGACCCGGCCTACATCGGCGTCCTCGGTCCGCGTGCGCGCTACGACAAGCTGCTCGCCACGCTCGCGGACGAAGGGTGCGTGCCGTCGCCGGCGATCTCCGGGCGGGTCCACAGCCCGATCGGTCTCGCGGTCGGCGCTGAAGCGCCGGAGGAAGTGGCGCTCTCGATTCTCGGTGAGATCCTGGCCATCCGCAGCGGCTTCAGCGGCGGCTTCCTGGCCGGTGAAACCGGCAGCCTTCACCGCGCTTCGGCAGCCACCCGCACCTTGGCGCGTTCGTAGTCCTCGGGCGTGTCGATGTCGAGCAGCCGCTCGGCTGGAAAGTGCAGCACGACCATCGAGCCGGCATGCCGCTTCAACAGGTCGCGCGCGCCGTGCTGCAGGAGGGCAAGCTCTCCGTACAGCGGTCGCGCAAACAGGTGCGGCGGGGCGGTCACCTCGCCGAACATCGAGCCGACGATGAGCGGCTTCTGGAGCCGCCAGGTGTCCAGCAGCGCGCGAAACTCGGCCGAGGTGACGAACGGCTGATCGGCCAGCGCGAACATCGCCCCCTCGCTGTTCGCAGGCAGGTGCTCGACAGCAGTCCGGAACGAGCTGCCCATGCCGGTCGAGAAGCCGGGATTGTGGGCGTGCCGGACCGGAAGGCCCTCCAACGCCTCGATGATCCGGGCCTGCTCACCGCCGGAGACTACCAGCACTTCGTCGTATCCGCTCTCGCACAGGCTGCGAGCGGTCCGCCGGACGATTGGCTCGCCGCCCAGCGGCAGCAGCAGCTTGGGCACTCCCATCCGTGTCGACGCGCCTGCCGCAAGAAGGACCGCGCTGACCATCCCGGGAGTCTAACCGCGTTGAAAGCCTTCTGCCTTGTGCCTTGTGCCTTCTGCCTTGTGCCTTCTGCCTTCTGCCTTGTGCCCTTCGCCTTCCGCCTTGCGGAGTAATATGAATGTCCCCGAGAGCGTGCCCCCCCGCGCGATCAGCGGCGAGCGCCTCCCGAGTCCAACCCGCACAAGGAGGTAGGCCCCGTGATCCCTGCAGCCTTCGAGTACATCCGCGCCGGATCGGCCGACGACGCCTTCGCGCAGTTGCAGCGTCTGGGTGCGGACGCGCGCGTGCTGGCCGGCGGCCAGAGCCTGATCCCGGCAATGCGTTTCCGGCTGGCCCGTCCGGCAGTGCTCATCGACATCAACGCCATCAAGGAACTGTCGAATATCGGCATCGACAACGGCAGGCTGACCCTCGGCGCAGTCGCGCGTGACTGCGCGATCGAACGGGCGCCGTGGATCGGGGAGCGCAGGTGGAGCCTTCTCCACGACGCGTCGCGAGTGGTGGCCGATCCCGTCGTGCGGCAGATGGGGACCATCGTCGGCAGCCTGTGCCACAACGATCCGGCCGGCGACTGGACTACGGTGGCGCTCGCGACCCGCGCCGAGGTGGTCGTGCGCGGCAAGGCTGGGAGTCGGACGGTGCCCATCGACGAGTTCCTCGTCGACAGCTTCACGACCGCGGTCGCCGAGGGTGAAATGGCGACGGCCGTCCGCTTTCCGGTCCCCGGCGATCGGACCGCAGGCTCGTACCAGAAAGTGGAGCGAAAGGTCGGCGATTTCGCGACGGCCGCCGCCGCCGTGCAGGTGACGCTTGCCGAAGATGGGACCATCCGCGACGCCGGAATCGCGCTGTCGGCCGCGGGACCGTGTGCGGTTCGAGTCAGCGAGGCGGAAGCGCTGCTCAAGGGTCAGAAACCCACCGCCGAGGTGATCCGCGGCGCCGCCGCCGCCGCGTCGAAGAAGAGCGCGCCGCAGGCGGATCTCCGGGGCAGCGTCGCATACAAGAAGAACCTCGCCGGCGTGCTCGTCAGCCGCGGCCTGCGCCAGGCGTTGGCGCGTCTGGGGGTGCAGTCATGAGGGTCAGCATCAAGGTCAACGGCGTCGCGCACGAAAGAGACGTCGAACCGCGCACGCTCCTGGTCTACTTCCTGCGCGAGCACTGCGGCCTGACCGGCACCCACGTCGGTTGCGACACGTCGAGCTGTGGCTGTTGCGTGGTGGTGCTGGACGGCGATACCGCGGTCAAGTCGTGCACGATGTTCGCGGCCCAGGCCGACGGCCGCGAGGTGAGCACGGTCGAGGGGCTGGCCCAGGGCGGCGCGCTGCACCCGCTGCAGCAGGCGTTCTGGGACAACCACGGCCTGCAGTGCGGCTTCTGCACGCCGGGGATGCTGATGACCTCCTACGCGCTGCTCAAGCACAAGCCGAACCCGAGCGAGACGGAGGTCCGCGAGGAACTCGCCGGCAACCTGTGCCGCTGCACCGGCTACAACAACATCGTCAAGGCGGTGCGCCAGGCAGCGGAGACGCTGCAGGCGGCGCCGGTCCAGAAGTAGACCCGAAGGGAGACGCATCATGAGCATCGAAGCAACCCCCAAGGGCTCGATGGGCGTGGCGATGAAGCGCAAGGAGGATCCGCGCTTCCTCCAGGGCAAGGGCAACTACGTCGACGACCTGAGCTTCCCCGGCATGCTGCACATGGCAATCGTGCGCAGCCCCTACCCACACGCCGAGATCGTCAACATCGACGGTTCCGCAGCGCTGAAGGTCCCTGGGGTGAAGGCCGTGATCACCGGCAAGGACCTCGAAGCCGCCGGACTCGGCTGGCTGCCCACGTTCCACGGCTACGACAAGCAGATGGTGCTGGCCATCGGCAAGGTGCTCTTCCAATACCAGGAAGTGGCGGCGGTGTTTGCGGAGTCTCGCGCTGCCGCCGCTGACGGCGCCGAGGCGGTGGAAGTGGAGTACAAGCCGCTGCCGGTCGTCGCCGATCCCTTCGTCGCGAAGCAAGACGAGGTGCTGCTCCGCCCCGATCGTGAGGCGAAGACCAATCACATCTACCACTGGGAGGTCGGCGACAAGGACAAGACGGCACAGGCGCTCGGCGCCGCAGAGAAGGTCATCAAGCAGCGGATCTGGTTCCCGCGCTGTCACCCGGCACCGCTCGAACCGTGCGGCTGCGTCGCGCAGTTCGACACCATGGGACGGCTCACGTTCCACGTGACCTCGCAGGCGCCCCACGTCTATCGAACCGCCATCACCATCGTCACCGGCATCCCCGAGGACAAGATCCGCGTAATCTCGCCGGACATCGGCGGCGGCTTCGGCAACAAGGTGCCGGTGTATCCCGGGTACGTCTGCGCAATCGTCGGCGCGCTGAAGCTCGGGCGGCCGGTGAAGTGGATCGAGTCGCGAACGGAGAACCTGACGAGCACCGGGTTCGCGCGCGACTACCACATGGACGTGGAAATCGGCGCCAGGGCCGACGGCACGGTGACGGCCCTGCGCGTGTCGACCACTGCCGATCACGGCGCCTTCGACGCCGCTGCCGACCCGACGAAGTACCCGGCCGGGATGTTCGGCGTCGTCACCGGCAGTTACACCTTCCCGGTCGCGCACGCCGAGGTGGACGCCTACTTCACCAACAAGGCGCCGGGCGGCATCGCCTATCGCTGCTCGTTCCGCGTTACCGAAGCCAGCTACGCGATCGAGCGCGGCATGGACATCCTCGCCGACGAGCTCGGCATGGATCCGGTGGAGCTCCGGCGCAAGAACTTCGTGCGGAAAGATCAGTTCCCCTATGCCTCCGCGCTCGGCTTCACCTACGACAGCGGCGACTACCACCGCACGCTCGACGTGGCGCTCGAGAAGATCGGCTATCAGGCGCTTTTGAAGGAGCAGGCCGAGAAGCGCGCGAAGGGCGAGCTGATGGGAATCGGCTTTTCCACCTTTACCGAGGTCGTCGGCGCCGGGCCCTCGAAGCACTTCGACATTCTCGGCATCAAGATGTTCGACAGCGCCGAGATTCGCATCCACCCCACTGGATCGGGAATCGTCCGGGCCGGCACCAAGTCGCAGGGGCAGGGGCACGAGACGACCTGGGCCCAGATCGTGGCCGAGGAGCTCGGGCTCGACCCGCAAAACATCATGGTCGAAGAGGGCGACACCGACACGGCACCCTACGGTCTGGGCACCTACGCCAGCCGCAGCACCCCGGTGGCCGGCGCGGCCATCGCGATGGCGGCGCGGAGGATTCGCGAACGCGCGCGCAAGGTCGCGGCCCATCTGATGGAGGTGGGCGAAGGCGACGTCGAGTGGAAGGACTACAAGTTCCAGGTCAAGGGCGTGCCGGCGAAGAGCGTCACGATGAAGGAAGTGGCGTTCGCCGCCTACACCAACCCGGGCCAGAACGAGCCGGGGCTCGAAGCCACGCAGTATTACGATCCGCCGAACATGACGTTCCCGCACGGGGCCTACGTCGCGGTGGTCGACGTGGATCGCGAGACTGGGGAAGTCAAGGTCCGGCGCTTCCTCGCGGTGGACGACTGCGGCACCGTGATCAACCCGTTGATCGTCGAAGGGCAGATCCACGGCGGGCTGACCGAGGGCTTCGCGATCGCCTTCATGCAGGAGATCCAGTACGACAAGGATGGCAACAACCTGAACACGAACTTCACGGACTACCTGGTGCCGACCTCACTGGAGTCGCCGAAGTGGGAGACGGCGAACACCGTCACGCCGAGCCCGCATCACCCCATCGGCGCCAAGGGCGTCGGCGAGAGCCCAAACGTGGGCAGCCCGGCCGCGTTCGTGAACGCCGTGATCGACGCACTGTCGCCCTTCGGTGTACGGCATATCGACATGCCGATCACCCGCGACAAGGTCTGGCGCGCGATCCGTGACAGCGACCCGGCGAAAGGCTGAGCCCGTGAACCTGCAGTACAGCGGCGAAGAGATCATCGCGGCCGACAAGGCGGCGGTGTGGAAGGCCATCACCGACCCGGAGTGGGTTGGACGCTGCATCCCCGAGGTCGTGGACGTCACGGTCCGCGACGCGACCCACTTCGACGCGGTCGCAAAGGTCGGCGTCGGACCGGTGCGCGGTAACTTCAAGTTCAGGTTCGAGCTGGTCCCGGGCGCCTCCGGTGATCGGATGGACATGAAGATCAGCGGCGGCGGCTTCGGCAGCGCGGTTGACCTCACCGCCGGCGCCGACGTCTCCGACGCGGGCGGCGGGCAGACGAAGCTTAGCTGGAGCGGTCAGGCCGTGGCCCGCGGTCCGGTCGCAGCCGTCGGCGGCCGCGTGCTGGACGCGCAGGCACAGAAACTGATTTCGCAAACGTTCGCCAACGTGCGGGAGCGGCTCTCCCGCAGATGACGCAGACGGCGCAGATGGCGCTAATGACTCGAATTGTGCGGTTGGCTTGCGTCCCGCAGCCTGAACCTGTGTAATCTGTGCCATCTGTGTCATCTGTGCCATCTGTGTCATCTGTGTCATCTGTGTCCTTTGAGCGCATCGCCGCGTTGAAGCGCGACGGTCAGCCGTTCGCGGTCGCCACGGTGGTGGCCCGGCGGCCGCCGGTGTCCGCTCATCTCGGCGATCGCGCCATCATCTTCGCCGACGGACGTATGGACGGGTTCGTCGGCGGCGCCTGCTCCCGGGAGATCATCCGGAAGCAGGCACTCGACGTGCTGCGCACCCGCGCGGCGCGGCTGGTGTCGATTCGTCCGGAGGCGAACGAGGCGGCGGAGCCGACGTCAGAGCGCGTGGTCGTGCCGATGACCTGCGCGTCGGAGGGCGCGGTGGACGTCTACGTCGAGCCAATCGTCAGGCCGCGCACGATCGTGGTTGCCGGCGCCACGCCGGTCGCAGCCGCGGTCGCGCGGATCGCCCGGGCGATGCGCTACGACGTGGTGCGGGTGGTGGACGACCCGGAGCAGGGCGACGTCAGTGCCGATGCCGCGTCGATCGGCGCGCGCGTCGCGACGCTCGATCGGCTCGAGACCATTCTCGGCGAGGCTGCCGCGAACGGCGGCGAACCGGCGGCCATCGTCGCGTCGCAAGGGCATTACGACGAACCGGCGCTCGAGGTGATCCTGAAAGCTGAGGTGCCCTACGTCGGCCTGGTGGCCTCTCACAAGCGCGGCGCAACAGTCCGCGCCTGGCTGGCCGAGAACCGCGTCCCCAATCTCGAGCGCCTGCGCAATCCTGCCGGTCTCGATCTCGGCGCCCGCATTCCCGAGGAAGTAGCGTTGTCGATCCTCGGCGAGATCGTCCAGCTCGGTGCCCGCACGGAGCTCGCGGATCGCGACCCCAAGACTTCAAGACCCCAAGACCCCAAGACCTCCATCGCCGTCGATCCCGTGTGTCACATGGAGGTGAACGTCGCGACCGCGGCGCACGTCGCCGAAGTGGACGGCATCACGTACTATTTCTGCTGCCCGGGGTGCCGCGCGCGCTTCGTCAAGGACCCGCAGCGCTTCCTTTCCCCCGCTTCATGATCAGCGCCGCCGACATCCGTACCCGGTTCCGCGAGCGCGGCTTCGTCGTCGACGATGCCTATGCGACGGGGCTCGAGATCATGCTGGCCCTCCAGAAGCCGCTCCTCCTCGAGGGGCCGGCAGGCGTCGGCAAGACCGAGAGCGCGAAGGTACTGGCCGAGGCCCTGCAGGCGCGGCTGATTCGCCTGCAGTGCTACGAGGGGCTCGATTCCATGTCGGCCCTCTACGAGTGGAACTACCCGAGGCAGATGCTTCATGCGCGCCTCAGCGAGTCGAGCGGCTCCAGCCTGGAACAGCGCGAGGCCGAGATCTTCTCCGACGCGTACTTGCTGAAGCGGCCGCTGCTGGAGGCGCTCACCCAGGATCAGGCGCCGGTGCTGCTGATCGACGAGGTGGACCGCGCCGACGAGGCATTCGAGGCTTACCTGCTGGAGGTCCTGGCCGAGTGGCAGGTCACCATCCCGGAGCTCGGCACAATCCGCGCCCGGCACCGTCCGCACGTGGTCCTGACGAGCAACCGGACCCGCGAGCTCTCCGATGCGCTCAGGCGCCGGTGTCTCTACCTGTGGCTGCCTTATCCGTCACTGGCCCAGGAGATCGAGATTCTCCGCGCCCGTGTTCCAGGTGTCTCCGAGCAGTTGGCGGATCGCATCGCTCACCTGATGCAGGTACTGCGCGGCCTTCCGCTGCAGAAGGCACCCGGCGTGGCCGAGAGCCTGGATTGGGCGATGGCGCTCATGAGCCTGCACCGTGAGCACCTCGACGCCCGCACCCTCGAGCAGACGCTTGGCTGCATCCTCAAAGTGCACGAGGATCGCGCCGTGGTCGACGAGCACCGCGCCGCGCTCGAGCCGTACTTGTCGGATGCGCCGGCGGCGCTCGAGGCCGGCGGCTACGGGCTCGCCACAGACTTCGGGATCGGCACCGCGACACCCCGGCCTTGACGCAAAGGCTGGCGAACCGCTGATGTACCCGTTCGGCGATCTGCCCGGCAACCTGACGGCGTTCTGCGCCGCCCTGCGCCGCGAGCACGGCTTCGGCATCGGCCCGGGTGAAATCGCCGACGCGACCCGCGTGCTGCGGGTGATCGACCTCGCCGATCAGCAGCACGTTCGCCACGCCTGGCGCGCGATCCTCAGCAACAGCCGCGACACCGCCGCCCGGTTCGACGCGGCGTTCGACGCGTTCTTCTTCCCCGGGCCGGCTGGCACGCCGCAGGCGCAGCAGCCGCCGCTCTCGGGTGGAAAGGAACAACCCGGGACCGCCGGTGATACGAGCGGGCGCCGTCCGCCCGACGGCGATCCGTCAGCGGACGTCGATCCGGAGATCGAGCTCGAAGGTGCGCGATCCGCACCGGCCGTCCTGGCGGAGGATTCGGGAACAGACGGCGAGCCCGCGGGCCGCTGGGCTCGGTCCAACTACAGTCCGCTCGCGGTGGAGGGACAGGAACCCATCCTCCTGCGCCCGGTCCCAACTCCGTGGCGAAACGCGGCGCGGTTGCTGCTCCGGCGGCTGCAGCTGGGACTGTCGCGGCGCTGGGAGCCGGCACGACGGGGACGCCGCTTCGACCTGCGGCGCACCTGGCGAGCCAGCCTGCAGACCGGCGGCGAAGCGGTCACTGCCCGGTGGCTGCGCCGCGCCCATCGCAGCCCGAACCTGGTGCTGCTCATCGACGGAAGCCGCTCGATGTCGGCGGCGCAACAGGCCGGCCTCGATCTCGCCACGGCCGTTGCCACGGTGACGCGGCGCGTCGAAGTGTTCGCGTTCTCCACCTCGCTGACGGTGCTGACGCATCACGTGCGGCGCGCCGGCACCGGACGGCGGATGCGGATCGCGATCAGCCGCGAGTCGTGGGGCGGCGGGACCAGCATCGGCGCGAGCCTGCGCTCGTTCCTGCGACGTCACGGCGAGCGCCACGTCGGCGCCGAGACGCTGATCGTCATCGTCAGCGACGGCCTCGACGTCGGCGAGCCGCAGATCCTGCGCGACGCGATGCGTGAGCTGTATCGCCGAGCCGCGGGCGTCGTCTGGATCAACCCGCTGCTCGATACCCCCGGCTACGAGCCGACCTCGCGCGGGATGGCCGCGGCGCGGCCGTTCATCACCACCTTCATCTCGGTTCACGATTCGGCGGGGCTCGCTCGGCTGGCCCGATTGGTGCGCGTCCGCCGCTGACGCGCTGACAAATTCTGCGCCTCGCCTGACAGGTCTCGTCACCGCGACGACGACCAATCGTGTGCAGCGCCGCGGATTCCCGCGCAGGCGATCCTGGCAGCGTTCCTGCACACAGCCGGAGCGATGGCCTCGTTTCGTGGGCGCGCCACGTGGCTGGCGCTTGGCACTTGGGTGTTCTGTGGCGTAGGGCTCGGAACCGTCACCGCCTTGGAGGTAAAGGCCCGGTGGTTGACGCCGCCGACGCCCCCGGAGGTGGTGCGTGACGTCACCGTTCGTCGGGTCTCCGACCAACAGGGTCGGCACGCATCGTTCCGGATCCTGCTCTTCTCCGACGAGTTCCGGTGGCGCCTGGCGTCGTATCACGCGATCGAAGACGGCGCATCGTCTCCGCACTTCAGCGACGAGATGAAGAAGGTGCTGAACAGCGCCGTTGAAATCATCTGCGTCGGCGCCAGCTCCGAGGAGGTGCCGGCCGGCGTCGGGTTCCGACAGGGCCGCGCCCAGGAAGAATGGCGGGCCGGTCGCCGCGCGGATCGGATCGCAAGCTGGGTACGCGAGTCGCTTTCGACACCGGTGCCGGTTCGGAAACTGAACATCGGCCATCACACCCCGACCGGGGCGGCCCGCAACACGTCAGATCAGCGCCGGGTCGTGGTGATCCTGGTGCTCGAGAAGGAGCAGGGCACCAATCTCGACGAGTCGCTGCGGGCGGCAATGATGGAAGAAGCCGAGCGGGCGCCGCTCTTCGACTCGCTGCTCACCGACTACTCGTTGGGCGCGGGGAAGGCCTTCACATGGGTGCCGTGATCGACCTGATCGCTCGCTGGCTCCCCGCCGACATCCCCGTCGAACTGTTCGTGGGCTGGGCGGTGTGGCTGCTCGGCGGCCTGCTGCTCATGCTGTGGTTCACCCGTCGGAGCGAGGCGAACCGGGTTCATCCGGTACAACCGGTGAGCCCGTCCGAAGTGACAGCAAAACCGACGGGAGTGCACACCGTTGCCCGGCCGTCGGGCATTCACGGAGTCGCCAGGCAGTCATCGGGCACTCATGCGGCGGTCAGGAAATCGGCCCCGCCGCCGGCGGCTGCGGCCGCTCCGGTCACGTATGCGGCGCCAAAGCCGAACACGCCGATTCCGGACGCCTACTCCGAATTGAGCCTGCTGCTCGACTCGGTCGACGATCAATCACTCTCGAATCGATGACCGAGGCACCTTTGTGCCTCAGCCGGCCGCGGGTTCCGCGCTAGACTCAGCGGCGCGGCTGGGCTTCCGTCGGGTCCGGGGCGCGGGGAGATTCGTTCCAACCAAGTCCTGGCATCCGTCGTATGTTCACGCTTCGTCCATCGGACCGGATTGTCGACATTTGTACCGGCGCTCTGCTGGTGCTGATGACCGTCGCGGGGATTCGGGAAGCCAGCGAACGCCCCTTCTGGTACGACGAGATCTTCACGGTTCTCATCGCGCAGCTGCCGGACATGCCAGCCGTCCTCGGCGCGCTCAGCCAGGCGGCCGATACCTCCGGCCCCGTCTTTTACGCGCTGGTTCGCATCACCGCTGGATGGGCTGAGCCCGAGTTGGCGTACCGGCTCGTACCGGTTCTCGCCTCCACCATCACGTGTGCGGCGCTGTACCTGTTCGCCCGCCGCGACCTGGGCGCGGCTGCTGGGCTGACCGCGGTGTTCATGATGATGTTGAGCAGCCTCCATCACGGTTTCGACGTGGAGGCCCGGCCCTACTCGCTCATGGTCATGTTCGTCGCGATCGCCGCCCTCGCCTGGCAACGCGCCTCGAGCTGGGCCTGGGCAGTCGTCCTGGGGCTCGCCGCCGCACTCGCGGTCGGTACGCACTACTACTCGATCTTCGCCGGCATCCCCTTCGTGATCGCCGAGAGCGTCTACACGGTTCGCCGCCAGCACCTTCGTCCCGGCGTCTGGGCTGCGCTCGGAATGGGCGCCATCTCGCTGGCAGTTTGTTGGCCTCTGCTCCAGACGCTACGTGACTACTACGGCGCCACGTACTACGCTAGTGCGACGATTGGCAGTGCCGTCGCCTCCTACGACGAAGTCACGTCGCTCGGGAGAGGCGTCGGGTTCGGGATCGCCTTCTCGCTCGGCGCGGCGATGCTGTTGTTGTTCGTGCGGCTCTGGCCGAAGGACGAGGACCTGGAGGGGCACCGGCCGCCGCCGGAGACGCTGGCGCTCGTCATGTCGCTGCTCGCGATTCCCTTCATCGCGGTGATCATCTCCCGGGTGATGAACGGCGGCTTCACGCCGAGGTACGCGCTCGGCATGCTTGCCGGCGTCGGCCTGTCGTTCGCCTATGCGTCGCGCGCGCTCGACCCGAAGAAGCGGACCTGGCTGGTGCTCGGACTGCTCGCCATCGTTTCCTCGCGGGAGCTCGCCTTCTGGGCTTCAACGGCAGACCCGGTCGGGCGAGGCGCCGGGCCACGTTTCACAAGCCAGCAACAGGCCCTCGCGCGAGCCAAGCTGCATGGCCTGCCGATTGTGGTCGACGACCCGCTCGATTGCCTTCCGTTGGCGTTCTACGATACCGATCCGCCTGCCCGCCAGCCTGTGTGCCTGACCGATCCGGAGGCGGCGCGGCGTTACATTTCGACCGACTCGCTCGATCTCGACCTGCTCGCGCTCAAGCCGTTCGTCGAACACCCGATCGTGGAGTTCGCCCATTTTCGCCAGCGCCACCCGGAGTTCCTGCTCCTCTCACATTTTGGAGGCGAGTCGTGGTGGCCCAGCCGCCTGGTCGACGACCGCTTCACTCTGACCGTCATCGAGCGCAGTGCCGATCATGCGCTCTATCGCGTTCAATCGGCCGAACTGCATCCGAACTAGTCTCTCAACGCACTCGAGCGACGCCTCTGGCGAGGACGTGCCCGCGCCGTGTCACAATGCCGGCGTGACACTGCCGACTCGTCTTCTCCTCGCTCTGGCTCTGATCGTGCCTGCACCACTCGCGTGGGCGCAGACCTCTCCGGTCGCGGCGTGGCGCGCGGCGCACGAGCGCGAGATTCTCGATGAGCTGTTGCAGCTCGTCGCGCTCCCCAACGTCGCCGGCAAGGACGACCTCGCCCGCAATGCCGAGCACCTGCAGCGGCTCTTCGAGAAGCGCGGTTTCACTGTCGAACGATCGAGCGGACCGGGCTCGCCGGTGGTGTTCGCCTCGCTCGACGTTCCCTCGCCGCGCGGTACGATCGTGCTCTACATCCACTACGACGGCCAGCCGGTGAATCCCGCCGAGTGGACGCGGTGCAAGCCGTTCGAGCCCTGCGTCTACGGCGCGTCCGGCGAAGTGCGCCTCGACGCCGGTACGCGCATCGATCCGGAGTGGCGCGTTTACGGCCGCTCGGCGTCGGACGATAAAGGCCCGATCGTTGCCGTCCTGAACGCGGTGGAAGCGCTGCGCGCCGCCAAATCCGGGCCGACGTGGAACCTGCGCGTGGTCCTTGACGGCGAAGAGGAAGCCGGCTCGGGAAATTTCCGCCGATTCGCGGCGGCCCGCGCTGCCGCGCTCAGCGGCGACATCGCCATGACGCTCGACGGCCCCCGCCACCCGAGCGGCCGTCCGGCGCTGTATTACGGCGTCCGCGGCGGGGCCGGGCTGACGGTCACCGTGTACGGCGCCCGCGCCGACCTGCACTCCGGCAACTACGGCAACTGGGCGCCGGATCCCTCGATGCGGCTCGCCAAGCTGCTGGCGAGCATGAAAGACGACACCGGGCGTGTGACCATCGCCGGTTTCTACGACGATGTGACGCCGCTCACGCCGACCGAGCTCAAGGCGCTCGACGAGATGCCGAACGTCGAAGCGGCGCTGAAGAAGGACTTCCTGGTCGCGCAGCCCGAACGTCCCGAGCAGCGGCTCGAGCGCAAGCTGAACGAACCGACGTTCAGCATCCTGGCGATGGAGTCGGGCGGCGGCTTCGATGCCGCGCCGCGCTCGGCGATTCCGTCAACCGCGGCGGCACGGATCGAGATGCGCCTGGTGCACGGCCTCGATCCGGCGCGCATGAACCGTCGAGTGGTCGATCACATCAAGGCGCAAGGCTACTTCGTGGTCGACGGGCGCGATCCGTCGGACACCGAGCGATTGACGCATCCGCTGCTGGCACGCGTCGATCTCCGCGGCGGCTCGACTGCACCGCGCGTATCGATGGACGACCCGATGACGCGGACGGTGGTGAAGGCCCTGACGAGCAGCGGCCGCGAGGTGGTGCGGCTGCCGACGCTGGGCGGCAGCATGCCCTTCTCCACATTCAGCGAACGGATGCCAACGGTCGGGCTGTCGATGGTCAATCACGACAACAACCAGCATGGGCCGGACGAGAACTTGCGGTTGCGCAGTCTGTGGGATGGCATCGAGATGATGGCGGCGATCATGACCATGGAGCGCTAGCACCGGGAGGCGAATCGACAGGGTTGTCGCCGGCCCCGGCGAAAGATAGACTGCGAAGGCTGTGACACGGCTCAGTTCTGATGAGCCGGCCCCCGGCGATCAGCTCCCCCAGGGCGCGTCGCGACCGGCACGGGCAGGTACTTCCGAGTTCTCGCCGGGCATCGTGGATGTCTCCGGCGAGTCCTTATCGGCCTTCGCATCCGAGCACGACGTGCCGCTGTGGCGGCCGCCGGCGGCCGCCAGCGATCCGTACAAGTCAAGGAGCGCAGCGGTACCAACCGCGAGCGTGGCGTCTCCCGCCGGTCCGGCTCAGACCAATTCATCCCGGGTTCTTCAGGCTGCGCCAGGTGGCCGGTCCTCGGTGATCTTGATCCTGACTGCCGTCGTGCTCGCCGAGACTGTCCTTCTCGCGTGGCTGTGGCTCAGCGGCGGCCACTGGCCACGCGGCGCGAACGGTACGTCGGCAGTCACGATCACGTCCGAACCGGGCGGCTCCGAGGTGCTGGTCGACGGCCGTGCGCACGGCGCGACCCCGCTGACGCTGGCACTGGCGGTCGGAAGTCACCAATTGCAGGTCGGTACCGAAGGCTCGGCCTGGACGCAGATGTTCGACGTCAAGGCGGGCCAGGCGTCTGCGCTGCACGTCGTGCAGACCGGCGCCGCGGTTTCGCGCGAAACGCCGGAACGCGGGACGCTCGAAATCACCACCGAACCGGCCGGACTCGCCGTGGCGATCGATCGACGTCCAGCCGGCGTCTCGCCCATCTCGGTCGGCGACCTGCAGCCCGGCACGCACGAGGTGGCCATCACGCGCGGGACGGCGGTGATTCGGCGAACGGTTTCGGTGGACGCCGGCGTTCCGACCGCGGTGCTCATCGCCACCGCCGCCGCCAGCCCCGCCGGCCTCGCATCAGGCTGGCTGACAATCGCCGCGCCGGTGCCGGTTCGTATCTTCGAAGGCGGAACCCTGCTCGGCACCTCGGAAACGCCGCGGCTGCTGCTCACGGCGGGGCGCCACGATCTCGAGTTCGTCAACGAGACGTTCGGCTATCGTGTGCTCCGCACCGTGCAGATCGCCGCCGGCAGCGGCGCCTCCGCCGGCCTCGAGCCGGCGACCGGCACGCTCAGCGTCAACGCCCAGCCGTGGGCCGAGGTCTGGGTGGACGGGAAGCGGGTCGGTGAAACACCGATTGGCAACCTGTCGCTTCCGATCGGCAACCACGATTTGATGGTCCGGCATCCGCAACTGGGGGAACGTCGCCGGACCGTGGCGGTGAGCGCCAACACCCCCGCGCGAATCGGCATCGACCTCCGGCAATAGACGAACGAGGAAGACATGGCTTCACTCCCCGGCGTGATCCTCTCGACGCTGATGGCGTTGTCGCCTCCACAGATCGCGGCTGCGGACACGATCGACGTCGTGCGGCAGCTCTATGTCTCGGCCGACTACGAGTCCGCGCTCGAAGCGCTCGATCGATTCGCCGATGCGGGCGGCGCCGCGGCGATCGAGGAACGCGAGCGCTTCCGGGCGCTGTGCCTGATTGCGCTCGGCCGAACCACCGACGCCGAAGCCGTGTTCGAGCGGATCATCCGGGCCAATCCGGCCTACGCGCCCGACGAGCAGGAGCCTCCGCGGGTGCGTGCGGCGTTCGCCGCTGTCCGCTCGCGCATTCTTCCCGACATCGCGCGCGCGTCTTATGCCAAGGGGAAGGCCGCCTACGAACGCAAGGAGTACTCGGCGGCCGTGCCCGCGTTCGAGCGGACCCTGACGGTGCTCGACCAGCTCGAATCCGAAGATCAGTTGGCCGGCGATCTCAGGGCCTTGACGACCGGTTTTCTCGATCTCAGCCGGGCTGCCATGAAGCCGCCGCCACCGCCACCCGTGCCCGACGCGGCGATCCCGGCAGCGCCCTCTGACGTAAAGACGGGCCCGGTGGCGACCTCCGGCACCGACGAGCCGAGCGCGGCCGTGACAAGGCTCACCAAGGGGCCGGAAGTCGTCCGGCAGATCGTGCCGCCGTGGAATCCGCTCTGGTTCGCCACGGAGGTCAAGAGAGAGTTTCGCGGCGCCGTGGAGGTCTCGATCGACGAGAGCGGCGCGGTCGCGGCGGCACGAATCGTCGAGTCGATCACTCCCGTCTACGACCAGCAGCTGCTCGAGGCCGCGGCGAAGTGGCGGTACGTTCCGGCGGAGCGCGACGGCAAGCCGGTCGCCTCGACCAAGCGCGTCGAAGTCATCCTTCGCCCACGCGACGACTGAGCGGGCGGCTGCCCGCGGCCGATCGGGTACGATCGCCGGATGGCGCTTCCTCCATCCACGCAGATGGTGCTGCGTGAGGGCTACTACGAGTTCAACTTCGGGCAGCCGGACCCCGACCTGCTGCCGCTCGAGGCGATGCGCCGCGCGCCGGCGGCGGCGCTCCAGACCTTCGGTTCCGAGATGCTTGCCTACGGCGCGCCGGAGGGTGCGTGGCCGCTCCTCGGCTGGATCCGCGAACGAATCGAGGCCCGCGAGGGGATCGGCGTGTCGCTCGACGAGTGCATCGGCACGGGCGGCAACTCGGACGCGATCGACCAGGTCTGCACGCTGTTCACCGAGCCCGGCGACGTCGCGTTCGTCGAGTCGCCGACTTATCATCTCGGGCTGAAGATCCTGCGCGACCATCGCCTCGAGCTGCGCCCGGTGCCGACCGACGGCGACGGCATGCAGGTGGACGTTTTCGAGGATCAGCTCCGCGAAACCGCGCGGCAGGGCCGCCGGGCGCGGCTGATCTACACGATTCCGACCTTCCATAACCCGACCGGCGTCAACCTCTCGCCGGAACGGCGGCGGCGGCTCGTCGATCTCGCCGCCGCCCACGGCCTGATCGTGCTCGAAGACGACGTCTACCGCGAGCTCGCCTACGACGGCCCCTCGCCGTCGTCGCTCTTCAGCATCGCGCCGCGGGGCACGGTGATTCGGATGGGGTCGTTCGCCAAGTCGCTCGCGCCCGGGCTACGACTCGGGTGGCTCAACTGCAGCCGCGAGCAGGCCCACCGGTTCGCCGACGGCGGCCTTCGCGACAGCGGCGGCGCGCCGAACTTCGCCGCCGCGATGATGGTCGCGGCCCTGTGCGCGGCCGGCGACTTCGACACTCACGGTGCGCGGCTGCGGGACGCCTACCGGGAGCGCCGGGACGCGCTCGCCTCGGCGCTTCGCGATTCCCTTCCGGATGGCTGCACCTTCAACGTGCCCGGCGGCGGCTACTTCATCTGGGTGACGCTGCCGCCTCACGTCGATGCCGAAGCGGTGCTCGAGCGAGCCGACCCTTATAAGCTCGCCTTCATTCCCGGCGCCCGCCTGACGCTCGACGGCCGGGGGCGTTCGGCTCTACGGCTGTCGTTCGCCCTGATGAAGCCGCCGGCGCTGGCGGAGGGTGCGCGACGACTCGGTGAGCTGCTCGCGACCGTGCTCGACTAACGGGTTGCCCACGGCCGGTTGCCTGCTTCAATACGCTTCAAGTCGAATCGATCCAATTTGAGTATCGTTTCGAACCGATCTAAAGTTTCCTCTCTTGGTTGTCATGGGGAGGCGCTCGATTGGCCGGCGATAGTCGTTCGATTCGGCGCGGATGGCGGTCGATCGGCCTCACGATCGTGTGGGTGTGCCTTGGCGGATTGCAGCCGGTCGGAGCCCAGGTGGCTGCCGGGGAGATCACCGGGCTGATCCGCGATCAGGACGGGGCCGCCGTTCCCGGCGCAGCTATCACGGTCACCGAGACGCGGACCAACGTGCAACGCGTCGTGGTCTCCACTGGCCAGGGCGTCTACACGGCCCCGAGCTTGGCGCCCGGCGAGTACCGAATCGACATCGAGCTCGCAGGTTTCAAGCCGGTGCGCCGCGAAGGCATCCGCCTTGCGACCGGTGAAAAGGCGCGAATCGATTTCAGCCTCAGCGTCGGCAATGTCCAGGAGCAGGTAACCGTCGTGGCCCGGGACTCGGCGATCGTGCGGGCCGAAACCGGGAGCCTCGGCACCGTGGTCGAAAACGAGCAGGTCGTGCAGCTGCCATTGAACGGACGCCTGTTCATCATGCTCGCCAGCATCGTGCCGGGCGTCGCGTTGCCGCCGAACTCGGTGCTGCCGCGGATCAACGGCGGCCGGCCGCGCACCAACGAGTACCTGTTCGACGGCATCTCGGTGCTCCAGCCCGAGCCCGGACAGGTCGCCTACTACCCGGTCATCGACGCGATCCAGGAGTTCAAGATTGAGAGCAACAGCCCACCCGCCGAGTTCGGCCGGTTCAATGGCGGCGTGGTCAACCTCACCACCAAGGCGGGCGCCAACACGCTCAACGGCAATGTGTTCGAGTTCTTCCGCAACGAGAACCTGAACGCCCGAAACTACTTCCAGAAATCCAACCCGGAGAAGCCGGATTACCGCCGCAACCAGTTCGGCGGCATGCTCGGCGGACCGGTTGCGAGGAACCGGACGTTCTTCTTCGCCGACTACCAGGGCCAGCGCCAGCAGATCGGACGGACGGTCACGTCCACCGTGCCGACCGTGCTGCAGCGGCAGGGCATCTTCACCGAAGCGATCAACGGGCGCGTGAACGCCATCTACGATCCGTCCACCACCGTCGACTCGATCCGCTCGCCATTTCCCAACAACACGATTCCGAGGAGCGCGATGGATCCGGTCGCGCTGGCGCTCGTCGATCGCTACCCGCTGCCGACCGCGCCGGGTACGGCCAACAACTACAGCCGCACCGCCAACGAAGTGAACGACCAGGATCAGGGTGACATCCGGATCGATCACAAGTTCGCGTCTGGCCGCGACCAGATGTTCGGACGGCTGACCTACTTCCGCGATAAAGCCGTGCCGGTGACAGCCCTGCCGGACGGCAGCGGCGCCATCCCGGCCGGCAGCATCGCGGTTGGCCCGCAGGACACGGATGCGTGGGCTTTTGCCTCGAACTACCAGCACTCCTTCTCGTCGAACATGTTGAACGAGGTGCGCATCGGCGACACGCGCCGCAGCGTCTCGCGAAGCGCCACGCAGCTGCCCGGTCTCGCAGGCCCCTCCCTTGGCATCCCCGGCATTCCGACGACCGGCCAGTTTCCGAACACGATGCCGACCTTTGCGCCCAATGGCTACCAGCAGCTCGGAGCCCCTCAGAACACCATCTCGGACTTCGGCACCAGCGTCACGCAAGTCGCCGATTCGCTGACCTGGCTGAAAGGCCGTCACACGATGAAGATGGGACTCGACTGGCGCTGGGAACGGCTCGACGTGATCCAGCCGCCGTGGCCGACCGGGCAGTTCGGGTTCAGCACCGTCGGCAGCGATCTGCCGCAGGTCGCCAACACCGGCAACCCGTTCGCGAGCTTCCTCCTCGGGCAGGTGCAGACCTTCGCGATCGACATTCAACACACGACGATCCAGAACCGCGCCCACTTCCAGGAGTACTTCATCCAGGACGACTGGAAGGTCTCCGATCGCCTGACCATCAACCCGGGGCTCCGCTACACGCTGAACTTCCCGTCCACCGAGATCAACGGCCAGACCGCCGTCTTCAACGTCGAGACCAGAGAGCTCGAGTACCCGGGCACGGATCCGGTGCGGCCGCTCAAGAAGAACAACTTCGGCCCGCGCATCGGCGCCGTGTATCGCCTGACCGACAGGACCATCCTCAGCTCGGGCTACGGCAAGGTCTGGATCGAGATGGCGGGGATCACGACGCCGTTCACGACGCCGTCGTTCCCATTCCTGCAGGACGTCTCGCTGCGCACGCTCGACAACATCTCGCCGGCGTTCGTGCTGGCCAATGGGCCCACCGTCACGCCGGTCTCGCCGACGCCGACCGCCGGGCTCGGGCAGGGCGTGTTCATGGTCGATGGCACGCTCGGATCGGGATACGCGCAGCAATGGAACGCGTCGGTGCAGCGTGAGATCACGTCGAACACGGTCGTCGAAGTGTCGTACCTGGGATCGAAGATCACCAACATCGGTATCCCCGACAGCAACATCAACCAGCTGACCGAAGAGCAGCTTGCGATGGGGCCAGCGCTGCTGACGCGGGTGGAGAATCCGTACTTCGGGATTGTTCCCCGCTCGTCCTCGATCGGCGATCCGACGATCACCAGGGCGCAGCTCATGAAGCCGTTTCCGGACTACACGGCGGTCAGCTTTTATCGGAACAATGTCGGGACGACAAACTACCAGGGCGTGGCGTTCAGCATCCGCCAGCGACTGTCGCGGGGGCTGACCTACTCGGCCGCCTACACCTACTCCAAGCTGACCGACATCGCCTCCTCGGTGTTCGACGCCTCGATCCTCACCGGGCCGCTGACCAACGCCGCCGTCGCCGACAGTCACGATCTCGAACGCGACCGCGACTACTCGACCGGGGATATCCCCCACTACTTCGGCGCCTCGCTCGTGTGGGACATTCCAGTCGGTCAGGGCCGCGCCAGACACCCCGGCGGACTGGTGGGCGCGCTGGTGAACGACTGGACCGTCGCATCGGTGGCGACCCTGCAATCGGGAGTGCCGGTGGCGGTGACCCAGGCGAACTCGCTGGGATACGCTGGCTTCACGACCCAGCGGCCGAACCTGGTCGGGGATCCGGCCTTGCCCGCCGATGATCGGTCCCCTGCCCGCTGGTTCAACACCGCCGCGTTCGCCACCGCCGATCAGTTCACGATCGGATCCGCGTCGCGCAATCCGGTGCGGGGGCCGTCGTACCGGGACGTCGACCTGTCGCTGATGCGCCGGTTGCCAGTCGGCGGCCCGCGCTCGATCGAGCTGCGGGTCGAAGTCTTCAACCTGCTCAACACCGCGAACTTCGGGGCGCCGGCGGCGACCCAGGGCGCGTCCAACTTCGGGACGATCACCTCGGCGTTGGACCCGCGCGTCGTGCAACTCGCAGCGAAGTTCTGGTTCTGAGGCCAGATCGTCGGGTCAGATGCTGCGAGCTTCTTCCCGCAGCGACTCGGCGTCCCAACCCGAATCGCGATCCAGCGCTGGCTCGGCGCGGTCGGCTTCGAACATACGCTCGAGATCTTCGATGCGCTGCCGCGCCGCGCTGACGTAGCTGCTGCCGTCGCGCCGCCGGCCGGTCAGCTCGCGCATCGATTCCTCGTCGTGCTTCAGGAATCGCTGCGCCGCGCGATGGGCCCGGTAGGCGCGGAACCCGAGCAGCCGGAGCGCGTCGGCGCCAAGCCGCAGTGACGTATCCAACGTGTCGCGGTAGACGTGGGTGACGCCGGCGTCGAGGAGCTCGTGCGCATCCTGCCAGTCGAACGCCCGGGCGAGGATCGTCAACTGCGGAAAGTGCTGTCGCACCGTTTCGACCAGTTCCAGCGTCCGCTCCGGCTGGTCCAGCGCGATCACGATCAGGCGGGCTCGGGCTGCGCCGGCCGCGTGCAGCAGGTCGGCACGTGTGGCGTCGCCGTAGTGCACGGCGAGGCCCATCCGGCGCAGGAAGTCCACTCGATCCGAATCGACGTCGAGGACCGTGGTCGGGACGCCGCTTGCCCGCAACAGGCGGCCGACCGTCGACCCGAACGAACCGAAGCCGGCGACCAGCACCGCCCCTCCTTCGTCTGTCACATCCGGCTCGCGATCGGAGGACTTGCGTGCGCCGAGCCGAGGCTGCACGACGTTCTGGTAGACGAGCAGCAACAGCGGCGTCACCGCCATCGACAGGGCGACGGCCGCCACCAGCGGGCCGGTCTCCGCGGGAGTGAGCACGCCCTGTTGCCCGGCGAACGAGAAGAGCACGAACGCGAACTCCCCCACCTGGGGCAGGCCCAGTGCGAGGAGCAGCGCCTGATCCAGGCTCAGCCGGAAGATGCGGCCCAGCCCGAGCAGGACCACGAACTTCACCAGCACGATCCCCGCGACCAGCGTGACGATCGCAAGCGGCTGGGCAAGCACGAGTCTGAAGTCGATCGAGGCGCCGACGGCTATGAAGAACAAGCCGAGGAGCAGCCCCTTGAACGGGTCGATGTCGCTCTCGAGCTCGTGGCGGAACTCGCTGTTGGCGAGGAGCACGCCGGCGAGGAACGTTCCCAGTGCCGCCGACAGGCCGACGGCACCCATCAGCAGCGCGATGCCGACCACGATGAGGAGCGTGGCCGCGGTGAACATCTCGCGCAGGCGGGTGCGCGCGATCTGGCGCAGCATCGGTCCGAGCACGAAGCGACCGCCGGCGATGACGATGCCAACGGCCACGAGCACCGCGACCGTCTGTCCCCAGGCCGGCAGGTGCGACACCAGCGTGCCGCCGTGTTCGTCTGCGGGCGCCGCGGCGCCGGGAGGGGCCAGCAGCGGAAACAGCGCCAGCATCGGGATCACGGCGATGTCCTGGAACAGCAGGACGGCGAACGCGCTCTGACCGCCGGCCGTCCCGAGCAGGCTTCGTTCGTTGAGGGTCTGAAGAACGATCGCGGTGGACGACAGCGAGAGGGTGAACCCGATCGCGATCGCCGCGCGCACCGGAACGCCGATTCCGATCGCGATCGCGGCGGCGACAGCGCCGGTCACCACTACCTGCAATCCGCCAAGCCCAACGATCAGATGACGCAGCCGCCAGAGCAGCACCGGCTCGAGCTCCAGCCCGATCACGAAGAGCATCATCACCACGCCGAACTCGGCGAAGTGCAGCACGTCCTGCCGATCGGTCCCGAGCACGCCGATCGCGAACGGGCCGATCACCACGCCGGCGATGAGATACCCGAGCACCGAACCGAGCCCGAACCGCTGCGCGATCGGTACCGCGACCACTGCCGCGGCAAGGTAGGCAAACGCCTGCCAGAGCCAGCCGCCGTCCATTACTTCCCTGCCCCGGCGTCGGCCGCCTTGATCGCGTGATTCAACGTGGGATATCTCGAAACGCGGCCGAGATCGATCCGGCCATCGCACAGCCCTTCCACGAGCGTGCGAAACCGCTGTGCCGCTTCGTCGATCTGCGGCTCGGTCATGCGATGCGTGCCGTGGATCATGTACGGCGGCGTCCATTGCATGCCGCACAGGTGCGCGGTCTGCTCGAGCGGCGCGAGCAGCTCGCCGACCGTGAAGCGGTTATAGCCCTCGTGCTGATACGCCTCCTCCCGGCCTCCGGCCGAGATGACGTGCAGCAGCTGCTTGCCGCGGAGGGCGCGTCCCTGCCGTCCGTAGGCCCAGCCATGCTCGAGGACGAGGTCCTCCCACTGCTTCAGCAGCGGCGGCGTGCTGTACCAGAAGAAGGGATGCTGGAAGACGATGATGTCGTGGGCGACGAGCAGCGCCTGCTCGCGCGCCACGTCGACGTCGAAATCGGGATATGCCTCGTAGAGGTCGTTGACGGTGAGACCCTCGCGCTGCGGCAGCTGGGCCAGGAGGCGCCGATGCACCCGCGATCCCTCGAGGGCCGGATGCGCGAACTGGATGAGCACACGCGGCATGACTGAGCGTATGCCGAATTCGCACCTGAACGAAAAAGGGCGGGACCAGCGGTCCCGCCCTCTTCGCAAAGCCTGGCTTAACTTCTGCCTTGTGCCTTTTGCCTTGTGCCTTCTTATTGTCGTCCCGCCGTCGCGGGCACTTCCGTCTGCGGCAGGCGGAGGGCAATGTACTCGCCCGTGTAGTTGCCGCCGCTGACGCCGACGATGATGTACTGCCGCCCGTTGGCCGTATAGGTCATCGGGTGGCCCATCACCGGCGCCGGCAGGAGGACCTGGCCGACCTGCTCGCCGGTTTTCTTGTCGTAGGCGCGAAGCATGGCGCCGCGGCCGCGACCCTCGGCCGTCGTCACCTGCGGATCGCCGGCGATGACCAGGGTCTTGGTGATGAGGACGCCGACATTGCCGGGCTGACCGGTCTTCGGGATGTTGAGCCCCTTGAGCCTGGGATTGTTGCGGACGGCATCCGGCGTGTCGCCGTGTGGAACGCGCCAGATGAGGTCGCCCTTGTTGACGTCGATAGCCGCCATCACACCGTAAGGCGGCTTGACGATCGACAGCCCGTCGAGCCCTTCGGCCATGGCCTGGCGGCCGCTCGCGCCGCCGAAGCGGATCTGCGGAACGGAGGTGGAGCCGTCAGGGTTGCGCCGCGGCATGCCGTAGTCAGGCTCGGCTTCCCAGCGCGGCTGGCGGGCCTTGTTCTTGAACTGATCCGGGTTCACCTTCTCGAACTCTTCCTCGTCGTACTTGCCGATCGTGACGGCGGAGTTGTGCGCGTGGGTGTAGTAGATGCCGGTCTCCGGATCGAAGCCCGAACCCGGCCAGTTGATGCCGCCGGTCGTGTTGCCGATGTTGACGCTCCCGAGCTTGTCGCTCTCGGGGCCGACCGGCGGAACGTAGGGCGACTGCTCCCAGCGGAACTTCTCCATGTTCTTGAGCCCCTGGGCGCGCAGCTCCGGGGTGAAGTCGATGATGTCGTCCTTCGACACGAACGTGCGGGCGAAGGCTGGCGGCTTACTCGGGAACGGCTGCGTCTTTGCCGTCTTCTCACCGTGCATCGTCGACTGCGGAACCGGCTTCTCTTCAATCGGCCAGATCGGCTGGCCGGTGATGCGATCGAAGCAGTAGAGCCAGCCCTGCTTGCTGGGCACGGCGAGCACCTTGCGCGGCTTGCCGTCGATGTTGACGTCCATGATCAGGCCCCAGCCCGCCATGTCGTGATCCCAGAGCGGGTGGTGGACGAACTGGTAGTGCCACTTCTTCCTGCCGGTCTTGATGTCGACTGCGACCATGCTCTCGGCGTAGAGGTTGTCGCCGGGACGGTTGCCGCCGTATTCGTCGATGGTCGGCGTCTCAACCGGGAGGTAGACCAGACCGGCCTCAGGATCGGCAGTGATCTCGGTCCACACGCCGACGTTGCCGGTCCATTCCCAGGAGCCGTTCTCCCAGGTTTCGTTGCCCGGCTCGCCGGGGTAGGGGATGGTGTTCCAGCGCCACACCTGCTTGCCGGTGCGCGCGTCGAAGGCGCGGACCAGGCCCTTGGCGTTGGTGCTGTAGACGTAACCCAGGCCCTCGAACATCGACGAGCCGACGATGATCAGGTCGCCGACGACCAGCGGGGTGGAGTGCAGGCCAATCTCACCCTTCTCGAGATCGATCTGCTTGTCCTTGCCGATCACCACGCCCTGCTTCAGATCGACGACGCCCTTCTCACCGAAGCCGGCAACCGGCTGTCCGGTCTTGGCGTTGAGCTCGACCAGGCGGTAGCCAGTCGTGACGTAGACGACGCGATCGTCGCCCTTGCCGTCGGTCCAGTAGGCGAGGCCGCGGCCCGAGAGCTGGCGGGGGGCCCAGCGCGTGGCGCGCTCGCCCTCGTCCATCGCGTACATCCACTTCTGCTCGCCAGTCGCGGCGTTGAGCCCGACCACGGCACGGCGGGTTCCGGCGGTTGCGAACACCATGTTGCCGACCTTGATCGGCGTGCCTTCGAGCTTGGTCTCGGGACGCGGACCGAGGTTGTCGGTTTTGAACCGCCAGGCCACTTCCATCTTGCTGAAGTTGGCGGCGGTGATCTGGTCCTGCGGGGAGTACTTGCTGCCGTAAATGTCGGCAGTGTACCGCGGCCAATCACCGTTCTTGGTGCTCGGCATCCCTGTGCTCTGGCCGGACACGCGCGGACCCATCCACGCAATGCCCGCGACGAGCAGGGCCGCGACGGGCACAACTCGGATTGCGATGCGCTTCATCATTTGCTCCTGACCGTGACTCCTGAAAGGCAACGTCCGTGCCTTAGCCCGGACTGCGGTCTGGAATTCTAGCGCGGACTGCCCCGTTTTGCCCCCAGCTTTCTGGCCCTCACGGTTCGGCGGTTTGTTCACGAGCCGCCCGGTCAAGGCAGAAGGCAAAAGGCAAAAGGCAGAAAAGCAGGCAGCCCGTTACAAATAGAGACAGGCCTCCGCGATTCTGCCCTGTTGGCTTTCTGCCTTGCGCCTTCTGCCTTCTGCCTTAACCATCACGGTTCAGTGTTCGCGATTACCGTCCAACGGACGGCGTTGCGCAGCCGGGTCCCGTTGGCGAGGTTGAGCTCCACGTTCAGGACGTGATCGCCAACCGCCACCGCGCCGCGGGGCACAGGGCACCGGAACGTCTGGCCTGCAGCCTGCGAGCCAGGGATCAGGCAGGCGACGAATCCCGCCGTCACGTCATAACCGTCGAGCTGGACGCGGCCGCCCGTCACGGTTGTTCCCGTCAGACCGGAGACGCCGACGATCAGGTCGAGCGTCGCGGTGCGGAACAACCGGCCGGTCTGCGGCGTGATCGAGAGTCCCTGCACCGCAACCGGCTCTCCGTAGACGAAGTCGTCCATCGCCACGGCGTCGATGGCACCGGCGTCCGCGGGCCCGAGGGCGGTGTTGCCGCTCACGATCCGGACCCGGGCGACGATCTCGCCATACGGAAAGGACACGCCGACGAACGACAGCGTGCCGTTGCCGGCTGCTGGCGGCACCGCGTGTTCGTAGAGCAGCGCTCCGTCCGCGGCGTAGAACTCGAGGCGCGTGCTGCTCGCGGCGCTCACGCCCGTGAACACCGCGCCGAAGCCGGGCACGCCGGCGGCGACGGTGGTGCTGCCGGGCACGAAGAACCAGGCGTCGAGCACGCTGCTGCCCAGCGCCGAGAACAGGCGCGGGCTGCTGAAAGCGGCGAAGTGAGTCCCGTAGACGGGATTGATCTCGCCGAAATTCGGCGACGGCGCGCCGCTGATCTCGAATCCGTGGCCGGGCGTCGTGAACACCGCGCCGCGGTTGCTGAAGCGGGTCATCGGGCTGGGATCGAGTGTCGGCGTGGCTGCCGCGCCGCCGCCGTCCCAGTTGATCTCGCGACGGCCGCCCGACTGCGATCCGGCAGCGTTGCCGTTGTTCACGCCGCCCAGGTCGGTGCGGAACGCATCGACCGCCGCCTGGATTGCCGCGGGGGTTGCGCCGGCGGCTTCACGCACGAGCGGCTGCGCGGCCGCGGGACCGACCCACGCCAGCGCG
>DATJFF010000043.1:0-12897 GCA_035495795.1 Vicinamibacterales bacterium | reverse complement strand
GCCTTGGTCCTCGCCTTCTCGCCGATGGCGGTCAGCTGCTCGAGCGTCGGCGCCGGCAGCGCCTCCACGGCTGCGACGGCAGCGTCGGCGTGCTCGCCGCGGATCGCGACGCCCTCGAGCTCGCCGCCGTCGGTCAGTCGGCCAACCGCGAGCAGCCTGGCGCCGGCTTCCGCGGCATGCCGGGCGATGCTTCCAAGCAGGCGCTGATCGGCAATCGCCTCGACCGCCTGGCGCCGCAGCCCTTCGGGACCAGCGACCTTCGCCAGCTGCGCCAGCTCCCGCGAACGCCCCAGCGCGACCAGCGCTCCCACGGCGGGGGCCGCCTGCGCCTCCTCATGCTTCGACGCCCGTTCCACCAGGTGGGCTACGGCGGCGTCGTTCACGGCCGCGTCGGATTCGTTGCGGACGATGTCGGCCAGGACCGCGGGATCTGAGAGGCGAACGATTGCGGCGCGACGGACGCGCGGATCGGAATCGTCCTTGGCGAACGCGGCGAGAACTGCTGCATCGTCGGGGCTGGTTTCGTGCACCGCTTCGAGGCGCACGTTCGGGTCGGCGTGAGTGGCTTTGGACTGGGGACGGAGCTTGTCGAGGATGCCCATTCGTGTTTCAGACCGCGACGCCCCCGGTGGCAACCAGGGTCGGCACGGCCTCTCCGAGTAAGTCGGTCGAGAATCCGGCGGCCGGCGTGGCCGAGGGCCAGCCTGGCAGCGCGGGGCTACGGCGCGTGATACAGACCGCCGATTATCGCCTGCCGCCCTCGCCGGTGCAATGCGGGATCGCTGGCCGCCCGGTCGGCGGCGGGCGTAACCGAAGCTGGAGCGGGCGCGGGTTGCCAAATACCATCCATTCATCTACATTTATGGATGTGAAAGAAGCCTCGGCGCTCTACCGGCTGCTCGGCGACGAGGCGCGGCTGCGGCTGCTTCGGGTGCTGGCGCGCGACCACTTCAACGTCAAGGAGCTGACCGGAGTTCTGGGACTCGCCCAATCGGGTGTGTCTCGACATCTGGGCCTGCTGAAGGACGCCGGGCTGGTGGCAGAGGAGCGCGAGGGCGCCTTCACCTACTACCGGCTCGCCCCCGGGCTTCGCGCCGACGGCAACCCGCTGTGGGCGCTGCTCGAGGCGCAGTTCGACACCGCAGACGGCTCGGCGGCGCTCAAGGCCGACGAGGCGCGCCTGCAGGAGGTGCTCCGCCTGCGCCGCGAGAACTTCGATCGCCACGCCGGCCCGGACACGCGCGACGGGCGCCAGCTGGTCCCCGGCCGCAGCTGGGCCGCCTGGTCGCGGGCCATCGGGCTGCTGCTGCCAACGATGGACGTCGCCGATCTCGGCTGCGGCGAAGGGTATCTCTCGCTCGAGGCCGCGCAGTGGGCCCGCAAGGTGATCGCGGTGGACCGCTCGACCGATGTGCTCGCCCGCGCCAAGTCGCTGGCGACGCGCCGGCACATTCGCAACATCACCTGGCGCCGCGGCGAGCTCGAGCGGCTGCCGATCGAGGACGCCAGCGTGGACGTGGCCCTGCTGTCACAGGCGCTCCACCACGCCGGCGAGCCGGCCCGCGCCGTCGGCGAGGCGGTCCGCATCCTTCGCGAGGGCGGCCGGATGCTGGTGCTCGACCTCCGCGAGCACGAGGAGAGCTGGGTGCGGGATGCGCTCGGCGATCGCTGGCAGGGATTCACCGACACCGGCCTCCAGGCGCTGCTCGAAGGCGCCGGGCTGACCGACGTCCGCGTCCGCGTCGGCGCGCGGACGCAGGGCGATCCATTCGTGGTGCTCGTCGCGGTGGGCACCAAACCCCGACGCCGGAAAGTGCGCGCCTGATGACTACCGACATTCGTCCCGTACTCGAAGCGGCCCTGTCCCGCCGCATCCTCGTGCTCGATGGTGCGATGGGCACGATGGTCCAGCGGCTCGGTCTCTCCGAGGCCGACTTCCGCGGCGACCGCTTCGCGGCCCACTCACGGGATCTCAAGGGCAATAACGACCTGCTGGTGCTGACCAGACCCGACGCCATCGCCGCCATCCACGCCCAGTACCTCGAGGCCGGCGCCGACATCATCGAGACCAACACGTTCAGCGCCAACGCCATCTCGCAGGCCGACTACGCGCTCGAGGCGGTGCCCTACGAGCTGAACGTGGCCGCGGCCCGCATCGCGCGGCAGGCCGCCGACGAGTGCACCGCGAGAACGCCCGACAGGCCGCGCTTCGTTGCCGGGGCAATGGGACCGACGACGAAGGTGCTGTCGATCTCGCCCGACGTCAACAATCCCGCGCTCAGATCGGTGACCTTCGACGAGATGCGCCTGGCCTATTACGACCAGGCACGGGGCCTCATCGACGGCGGCTGCGACGTGCTGCTGGTCGAGACAATCGTCGACACGCTCAACGCGAAAGCCGCGCTGGTGGCGATTGACGAGGTCTTCGCCGAGCGCGGTTCGCGCATCCCGGTGATGATTTCCGCGACGATCACCGACCGCAGCGGCCGCACGCTCTCGGGCCAGACGCTGGACGCGTTCTACGTCTCGGTCGAGCACGTGCACCCGTTCTCGGTCGGCCTCAACTGCGCGCTCGGCGCGCGCGAGATGCGGCCCTATCTGGCGGAGCTGGCGCGGATCGCTACCTGCTACGTCACCTGCTACCCGAACGCCGGGCTGCCCAATGCTTTCGGCCAGTACGACGAGCTGCCCGACGAAACCGCGACCCTGATCCGCGACTTCGCCGAGAGCGGCTTCGTCAACATCATCGGCGGCTGCTGCGGCACCACCCCGGACCACATCCGCGCCATCGCGCGCGCCGTGGAGGGCCTGCCGCCGAGACCACACCTGGGTGTCGCGACCGGCAAGACGCCAGCCGGTCCCGATGAGGCGCCAGTAACTCCCGAGCCAGCCGAGGCCAGCAATCCCGAACGATCGTCTGTGCCTCCCGGCGCGATCACCGTCCCTCCCGGCACGCACTTCACGCGTTTTTCCGGTCTCGAAACGCTCACGGTGCGCCCCGACTCGAACTTCCAGATGATCGGCGAACGTACGAACGTCACCGGCTCGAAGCGCTTCGAGCGGCTGGTGAAGGCCCACGACTGGTCGGCGGCCGCAGAAGTCGCGCTCGATCAGGTGCGCGGCGGGGCCAACATCCTCGACGTCAACATGGACGAAGGCATGCTCGACTCCGAAGCGTGCATGACCGCGTTCCTCAATTACATCGGCACCGAGCCGGAGATCGCCCGGCTGCCGATCATGATCGACAGCTCCAAGTGGTCGGTGATCCAGGCCGGCCTGAAGTGCGTGCAGGGGAAGTCGATCGTCAATTCAATCAGCCTCAAGGAAGGCGAAGCCGACTTCCTGGCCAAGGCCCGGACCGTCCGCCGCTACGGCGCGGCGATGGTGGTGATGGCCTTCGACGAGAAGGGCCAGGCCGATACCGTCGAGCGCAAGGTGGCGATCTGCCAGCGTGCTTACCGTCTCCTGACCGAGCAGGCTGATGTCGATCCCACGGACATCATCTTCGACCCCAACGTCCTGGCGATCGCCACCGGGCTCGAGGAGCACAACGATTACGCCCGGAACTTCATCGAAGCCACCCGGCAGATCAAGGCCACCTGTCCGGGCGTGAAGGTGAGCGGCGGCATCAGCAACCTGTCGTTCTCGTTCCGCGGGAATGAGGCGGTCCGCGAGGCGATGCACTCAGCGTTTCTTTTCTACGCGATCAAGGCCGGTCTCGACATGGGCATCGTCAACGCCGGCCAGCTGGTGGTGTACGAGGACATTCCCCCAGATCTGCTCACCCACGTCGAGGACGTGATCTTCAACCGCCGGCCCGACGCCACCGAACGGATGGTCGCCTTCGCGGAGCAGGTCAAGGGGACCGGCTCGAAGCGCGAGGCCGACCTCGCCTGGCGCCAGGCCACCGTCGAACAGCGCCTCGCCCACGCGCTCGTCCACGGCGTCGTGGACTTCATCGAGCTGGACGCGGAAGAGGCGCGTGTGAAGTACGGCCGGCCCCTGTCGGTAATCGAAGGGCCGCTGATGGACGGCATGAAGATCGTCGGCGACCTGTTCGGCGCCGGCAAGATGTTCCTGCCGCAGGTCGTCAAGAGCGCGCGCGCGATGAAGCGCGCCGTGGCCTACCTCGAGCCGTTCATGGACGCCGAGAAAGCCGCGTCCGGCGCCGGGGCCCAGGGCCGGGTCCTGCTCGCCACCGTCAAGGGAGACGTCCACGACATCGGCAAGAACATCGTCGGGGTGGTCCTCGGCTGCAACAGTTACGAGGTGATTGACCTCGGCGTGATGGTTCCCGCCGACAAGATCCTCCACGAGGCCGTCGAGCGGCAGGTGGACATCGTCGGCCTCAGCGGACTGATCACCCCATCGCTCGACGAGATGGCGTTTGTCGCCGCCGAAATGGAACGGCGCCACATGCACCTGCCGCTGCTGATTGGCGGGGCCACCACCAGCAAGCAGCACACCGCGGTCAAGATCGCGCCGCAATACAGCCGTCCGACGGTCCACGTGCCCGACGCCTCGCGCGTGACCGACGTCGTCTCCAGCCTGCTGAGCGAGACGCAGCGGGATCGGTTTGCGGCGGACAACCGCGTCACCCAGCAGAAGCTGCGCGAGCAATACGCCAACCGCGGCGAGCGGGCGACGCTGTCCTACGAGAAGGCGAAGAAGAACCGGCAGCGGCTCGACTTCACGGCCGCCCCGGCGCCGGCTTTCACCGGCGCTCGGCAGGTGGACGTGGACCTCGCTGAGCTCGTGCCGTTCATCGACTGGACGTTCTTCTTCTCCGCGTGGGAGCTGAAGGGGCGCTTCCCAGCCATCCTCGAGGATCCGATTCACGGCGCCGCCGCCCGCGACCTGTTCGAGCAGGGACAGAAGCTGCTGCAGCGGATCGTGGACGGCAGGCTGCTGCGGGCCCGCGGCGTCTACGGCTTCTGGCCGGCCTGCGCGCAGAATGACGACATCGTTTTCTTCACGCCCGATTCGTCCCGAGCCGGGTCGAAGGACGAGAGGCACGAGCTCGCACGCTTTCCGATGTTGCGGCAACAGGAGGTCATTGCCGACGACAAACCGAATCGCTCACTGGCCGACTTCGTGGCCCCGTGCGACTCCGGTGTTCAGGACTACGTCGGCGCGTTTGCGGTGACGGCCGGCTTAGGGGCCGACGCGCTGGTGCGGAAATTCGAGGCCGCGCACGACGACTACTCGGCGATTCTCGTGAAAGCAATCGCCGATCGGCTGGCCGAGGCGTTTGCCGAGTATCTGCACGCCAGGGCCCGGGCCGACTGGGGCACAAGGGAGGCGTTGACGACCGAGGATCTCATCGGAGAAAAGTTCCAGGGCATCCGTCCGGCGTTCGGTTACCCCGCCTGTCCCGACCATCGCCTGAAGGGGCGGCTCTTCGATCTCCTCGGCGCCCGCGCCATCGGGATGGAGCTCACGGAATCGTACGCGATGACGCCGCCGGCCAGCGTCAGCGGGTTGTACTTCTGGCATCCGCAGGCGCGCTACTTCCACATCCAGCGGGTGAACGCCGACCAGGTCGCCGACTACGCGAAGCGTCTGGGCGTGCCCGTCGAGGACGCGGAAAAGTGGCTGCGCCCGGTGCTCGGCTACGATCCAACACCCGCCGTGCCTGCCGCGCGGTAGCTTCGAAGGGCGGAGGCGGGAGGTCTTGGGGTCTTGGGGGTCTGTTCCTGGTTCCTGGTTCCTCGTTCCTGGTTCCTACCTCCTCCCTCCTGCCTCCTACTTGATGCCGATGACGCCGTGGGGCCGGTACGGTTCCTCGAGGGCGCGCACTTCGTCATCGGTGAGCCGCAGGGTCGCGGCCTCCACCAACTGATCCAGCTGCTCCAGCTTCGACGCGCCGACGATCGGCGCGGTCACGCCAGGACGGCTCATCACCCACGCCAGGGCCACCTGGATCGGCCGCACGCCCCTGGCGCGCGCCACCTCGACGACGCGCTCGGCGACGTCGTAGTCGCTGTCGGCGTAATAGAGCGTGTGCCCGTACTCGTCGTGCTGTTCGCGTCTGGTGGCGTCCATCCGGCCTCGCTGGCGGTTGCCGGCGAGAAACCCGCGCGCGAGGGGGCTCCACGGAATGACGCCAATCCCCTCTTCCCGGCACAGCGGCAGCATCTCGCGTTCTTCCTCGCGGTAGACCAGGTTGTAGTGGTTCTGCATCGAGACGAAGCGCGTCCACCCGTGCAGCGTCTGCAGATACAGCAGCTTGGTGAACTGCCACGCGTACATGCTCGAGGCTCCGATGTAACGAGCCTTCCCCGCCTTCACCACGTCGTGAAGGGCCTCGCAGATCTCTTCCATCGGGGTTTCGGGATCGAGGCGGTGAATCTGGTAGAGATCGACGAAGTCCATGCCGAGCCGGCGCAAGGAGTCGTCGATCGCGGCCATGATGTGCTTGCGCGACAGGCCTCCGCCGTTCGGGTGATCGGTGACCGGGTAGAACACTTTCGTAGCGACAACCACTTCGTCGCGACGGGCCATATCCCGCAGCGCGCGGCCGACCACTTCCTCGCTCACCCCGCGCGAGTACATGTCAGCGGTGTCGAAGAAGTTGATGTTGTGCTCGAGGGCCCGCCTGATGAACGGGCGGCTCTCCGCCTCGTCGAGCACCCACGGCCGCCACGCAGGGGCGCCGTAAGTCATCGTGCCAAGGCAGAGTTTTGACACTTTCAGGCCGGTCCGGCCCAGTCGAACGTAATCCATCACGCTCTAGATTGTGGCATTGACCGGGCCGGCGGCCACACTCAGTCCATCAGGATGGCCTGCGAGCGACGGGCCCAGAGGTAGTAGGGAATCGAGAGCGTGGCGAGCGCTGCGGCTACCGCGAAACCGCGGCTGTATCCGTAGTGCTCACCGATCCAGCCGATCGTCATCGATCCGGTGCCGACGCCGATGTCGAACGCGCCGATCAGTGCGCCAAACGTCGCGCCGCGCCGCTCGGCGGAAATCTTCTTCATCAGGTGCGCGACGAGGATTGGATAGGCCGAACCGAACCCGGTTCCAAACACGAAGGCCGAGGCGATGAAGCCGGCTCGGCTGCTGGCTGAGGCGAGCAGCGCCACTCCGGCCGCGACCGCGACCAGGCACGGCAGCACGAGGCGCTGATGCCCCACCTGGTCGGCATAGCGGGCGATGAACGGGCGGGTGACGATGATCGCGATTGCGAACGCCGTGAGGTAGAGCGCCTTTGGCGTGATGCCGAGCTGGTCGGCGTAGATCGCAGCGAAGCTGGTGATGCCCCCGTAGCTGAAGGAGTACAGGAACAGTGTCGCGCCGAGGATCAGCACACGCCACTCCACCATGTGATGCAGCCGTTCGGGCAGGCCGCCGCCGCGGGCCCGATCCGGCGGCAGGCGCCACGCGATCGCGGCCATCACCAGGTTGAGCACCATCGACTCGGCCGACAGCGTCCGCCAGCCACCATGGTCGAACACCCACAGGCCGATCGACGGCGCGACGGCGACGGCGCTGATGCTGGCAAAGCCGTAATAGCTCAAGCCCTCGGCGCGGCGCGAGGCGGGAATCACTTCCGTGATGTAGGCACCGGATGCTGACAGGAGACCGGCCCAGAAGAGACCATGGACCACGACAAGGCCGAGAATCACCTGATAGGCGGGGATTATTGCGTAGAGCGCTGAGAAGACGGAGATGGCCAGCGACGAGACGAGCAGGATCCGGCGCTTGCCGAGCCGGTCCGCGATACCCCCCATGAACGGCGCCGAGGTCGCCGACGAATAGGTGAGAAACGCGAGGAAGAGGCCGGCCTGGGTGGAACTGCCGCCCAGCGACAGGATATGGAACGGCGCGGTCGGCAGCAGCTGAAACGCCGACAGGAAGACCGTGAAGCTGAAGCCGAACATCAGCGCAAAGCGCGCCGTGAACAGCCGCTCACGCTCGGGCATTGAGGACGATCTTACCGATGTGCTGCCCAGCTTCCATGATCCGATGCGCTTCGGCGGCCTGCGCGAGCGGCAGGACGGTGTGGACAATCGGCTTCACCCGTCCGCCTGCAAGCAGCGGCCATACCTCGGCCTCGAGCGCGCGGGCAATCGCTGCCTTCTCGTCGACGCTCCGCGGACGCAACGTGGACCCGGTAACCCACAGGCGTCGTCGCATCACCAACGAGAGGTCGAGCGTCACCTGCGGGCTCTTGAGAAAGGCGATCTGCACAAGCCGTCCCTCGGTCGCGAGCGCGTCGAGATTTCGCGCGGTGTAGTCGCCGCCGACCATGTCGAGGATGACGTCGGCGCCACGGCCGCCCGTCGCTTCTTTCACCCGCGCCACCCAGTCGTCGGTGCGGTAGTTCCACGCCTGCTCGGCACCGAGGCGGCGGCTGGCGTCGCATTTCTCCTCGGAGCCGGCCGTAGCAAGGACGTGGGCGCCGCGGGCCGCGGCGAGCTGAATTGCCGTGGTGCCGATGCCGCTGGTGCCGCCATGGAGAAAGAGCCACTCGCCGGCCTGCAGCCGCCCGCGCTCGAAGACGTTGGTCCACACCGTGAAAAACGTCTCCGGGATGCCGCCCGACTCGATGAGCCCCAGCCCCTCGGGCACGGGCAGGCACTGCCCGGCCGGCGCGACGCACCAGTCCGCGTAGCCGCCGCCGGCGACAAGCGCGCATACGGCGTCACCCTGTTGCCAGCGAGTGACGCCCGTCCCCAGGGCGCGAACGTAGCCTGCGACCTCGAGGCCAGGGATGTCAGTGGTTCCGGGCGGCGGCGCGTACTTCCCATACCGCTGAATGACATCCGGCCGATTGACCCCGGCGGCATGGACCTCGATAAGCACCTCGCCGGGTCCAGGATCGGGCGTTGGCCGCTCGACGAGTCGCATTCCCTCGGGAGGCCCGAACGTGGCGATTTCTACGCAGCGCATCTGTCACCTGCCAAACGAAACCACGAAGACACGAAGATCGCGAAGGACGGCACGAAGATCATTACTGGAAAAGCAAAACGTCACGATGTATTTCCCCCAAAAGAACTTCGTGCTGTCTTCGTGTCCTTCGCGCCTCGTGGTGTCTTCTTCACTGCAGGCCGGAGGGCAACCGCGGCGATGACAGGAGCGCGGTGAACGCGCGCCACCGTGCGGGCGTCGTCGGGCTGCGGCCGGCCTGCTTCTCCACGTACGCGCGGACCAGGTCCTTGCCCAGGTTGTAGTTGATCACGTAGCTGCGGTACTGGTCGATGAAGCGGACCCGCTGTTCGGCTCGCGGGCGCGGATACATCGCGTAGCGCTCGATCCAGGCCGCGGCGGCGTCGCGATCGATGCTCCCGTTGAGATAGCGCCGCGCCGCCTCGTTTCCGGCGTACGACAGCTTGTCCACGAGCGCCTGCACGTCGTAATACTCCTTCGCCTTTGCCGGATCGAGCCCCGCCAGCGGAAACAGCACGTCACGCTCGAACGCGACGCGTTCCGCCTGCGGGAAGGCGACGTCGATCCCGTAGTTGGCCGTGCCTTCGGCGATCAGCGACTGCGGCGAGAACAGCGGGTAAACGCTGTACTCCACCCAGCCGCGCTCGCGCATCAGGTGCTGCTCGAGCAGCACGTTGTAGACGTGATGGCCCGGATAGCCTTCGTGACAGGCAAGGTCCACGGCTCGATCGATGTAGACGGGCAGGTCGGTGTTGACCTGGATGAGGCTGCGATACTGCCCCTGGTACCAGTTGTATCCACTCCAGGACTTGCCGGTGACGTACTCGACGGTGAACCGCTCGGTCGGTGGCAGGGAGACGAACGTCTGGGTGCGCTCGCGGCAGGCGCGGATCGCCTCCTGGAACACACGGCCGAGCCGCGCGGCCGGGATCACGAACCCGAGCTTGTAGCGGTCGTAGCGGTCGATCAGCGCGCCCTCGCCGGGCAGCTTGTCGGAAAGCTGCTTCAGGACGGCTTCGAACTCGGCCTCGGTGTGGGTTGGCGCGACCGCGTCGTAAAGCGCCTTCGACTCCTCGTCGAACGTGAAGCGCTTGCCCTGCAGCATCGCGAGCCGCGCCCGGATCGCGCCCAGCTGGCCCTTCAGGTATTGACGCCGCAGGGTCCACATCGAGCCGTCCGCCTTGTCGCCCGCCGCCGCAGCCCTGGCCAGCTCACCCTCGAGCGAGGCTGCCTCCTGATCGAGCGTCGGCAGCGGCGCCTTCGTGCGCGCGGCCTCCGTCTTCCACTCGGCCGGCCCATAGAACGCATCCACGTAGTCGGCATCGTGCTGCCCGATGGCGAGCACGAGCTTCACATAACGCTCCGCGATCCCTCGCCACGGATCGGCCGCCGGCCCGCCCTGCGCCTCCGTCGTCACCGCCCAGGCTCCAGAGCAGACGAGCGCCACACCGAGCAGCAACAACGCGACCCCTCCTCGGCCCACACCCGCCCCCTTGTCATCGTGCACCTATGCACCTGTGCACCCCTGCACCGGCGTTACTTTCCGTATCGAGCCTTGATCATCGGGATGAGATATTCCTGGAACGCTCTCCGGAAATCGTAGGCCGGCGCAAATCCCCAATCATTGCGGGCTGCACTGTCGTCAACATCTTCCGGCCACGAGTCGACGATTCCCTGCCGCTTCTCGTCGGTGTGCCACGTGATTCGCGCATCCGGGAAGGCGGCCATGACTTCCTCGCGAACCTCGTCCGCCGACGGGTTGAACGCCGCGAGGTTGTAGGCGGTCTTGCTCAGCCGCTCGCGCGGCGCGGCCGCCAGCCGGAGCAATGCCTCGACCCCGTCCGGCATCGCCATGAACGGGATCCGCGAGTCCGGCCGGACGAAGCAGGCGTAGGGCTCACCCTGTGCGGCGGCGTGAATCATCTCCGGCGCGTAGTCGGAGGTTCCGCCCGACGGCATCGTGATCGCCGAGATCAGTCCAGGAAAGCGAACGGCGCGAAAGTCAACTCGGCCGGCCTGGGGCGTCGCCGACAACTGTTTGTAGAACCGGCTGTAGTAGCGTCCCAACTGCTCGCAATAGAGCTTGTTGCACCCGTACATCGTGGACGGCGTGTTGTAGTCGTCTTCTTTCACGCGTCCGGCGCGACGCTTCTCCTCGAGGCTCGGCAGTCCGTATGCGGCGATCGACGAGGGATACAGGAACACCACCGGGCGGCCATGCGACTCGGCTTCGTGCTGGGCGAACTCCAGAAGGCTGAGCGTGCCCTCGACGTTCACCTGGTGAGCGGTGATTGGCGTGAACTCGGATCTCGTCGACAGCAGCGCCGCGAGGTGGAACACCGCGTCGATCTCGAACTCCGACATGATCCGCTCGAGCAGCGCGTGATCGAGGATCGACCCTGTGAACTCGCGCTGCACCTGCCGGGCCAGTGATGTCTCGAGCGGGTTGACGTCAAGGGTGATGACCGAGCGCTCGCCGGTGGCGGCCAGCTTTGCGACCAGGCCGTGGCCGATCTCGCCGCCAGCGCCGGTGATGAGGACGACAGATTTGCGAATCATGTCAGCAGGTCATTCTACGTCCGCGGCGCCGGCCTTCTCGAGCCGCGCGCCGATCTGCCCGTTCCACGGCGGGATGACGAGCGTGATCGGACCGTGCGCCTGGGCCATGCAGGCCAGCCGCACGATCGGCTTCGAGTCATCGGTGTCGAGATAGCCGAGCGCTGATATCGTCGCGCGCTCCTTTGCGTCGACGGGCGACAGCAGGTCGGCCCCGTCGAGCACGCCCACCCAGCAGGTGCCGCACGAGCACGACCGGCACTGGACCGGGATCGGCCCCTCGCTGCAGCGGTGGTCCTCGCTGCGGTAATCGCCAGTGTCGAGCGCGGCCGCCGTCGTGATGTGTTGCGAATCAACCAGCGGAAACGATCGCGCCGGCGGCCGCTCGTCGAATGTGACCGGCCATGTCTCGGGGCTGCGCTTCAGCCACTGCAGCAGCCCGCCCGGCCGGCGCCGGCGGCGAGCGACGATCCGATCCGGATCCGTCTCAGGCGCTCCGATCACGCGGGCACGATCGACGAGTGGCAGCTCCACCGCGGGCAATCCCACCTGCTGCAAGGTCCTCAGGGCGACGGCCGTGATGCCGACCACCCACGACGCATCGACGGCAAGCCGGTCAGCGACGTCGCGGGCGAGCGCCTGCACTTGCGCAGCGAGGTCCAGGCTGCCGGGAGCGCCGGCTTCTTCCGCGGCGCGGCATACCGCTGCGCGCACGTCGGCCCAATATCGATGGCCGAACAAGAACCAGTGTGACGTCTCGCGGTGCGCCTCCAGGTGCCAGCGACCCTCGAGCCGCAGATAGCGCGCCAGCGCGGCCGCGTCGCCAGACGCATCGAGCGCTCGCTGCAACCGAAGCGGGAAGAAGTGGAACCACGCTCTCGTCGCCGCCCGGTCCACCGGATGGATGGCCGGACCCAGCCGATCGACAACGCGGAGCCACGCCGCATCGTCGAACTGCGCGAGATAGCCGAGAAGCAGCGGATCGGCTACCACAGAGCGGCCTTCATCCGGGCAATGGCGATCTCCACTTGCCCGAGGTCGTCGAGCACGCGCTGGACTTCGTCGAGCGTGGACTTGAGTGCTTCCTGTTGCGGCGTGCTCCCCCGCTTCACTTCCCAGGCGAGATCGCGCGTGGTCTCGGCGCAGGCGCGGCACACCGCCAGCGTCCGCTCGTGTGCCTCCAGGAGCTTGAGGACTTCGGCCTTCTCGTCGTCGGTCACGATATCGATGGGAACAGCGGAACCAGAGCCACCGCGGCTAGGTCCGGTGCATATCCGCGCGCCACTCGCGAATCGCCATCTTGATGGCGTCGGGGCTCATTCGCTCGCGCACCGCCCGGTCGAGCAGGTCGCCGAGCTCGGCGTCGGATGCGAAGCGCAGCGCGACGATTTGTTTCGGCGTCAGCTGGGCCAGCCGGCTGTCGTCGCCGGCCGGCAGCAGCTCGGCGCA
>DATJFF010000042.1:0-5043 GCA_035495795.1 Vicinamibacterales bacterium | reverse complement strand
GCCTCTTTCGCCAGCAGCTGAAACGGCAGCGACGATCTGGCGCTCACGATGACGGCGGCCTTCGCAGCCGACGCGCCGCGAATTGTCGCCAGCTCGCCATCGGGATGGAACTGACGCTGGTCGGCAATGGGCGCCACGATGATTGGCGCGAAGAGCTTCTGTCCCGCAACCTCTGTCGTGAGATCGAGGTTCACGCAGTTCACCATCAGCCGCGGCCGGAAGGTGATGCGCTCGAACGGCGCGCGATCGCTGCCGGAGATGCTGCGGTATGCGTCAGTGGCGAGGCTGCGCTCGGCTTCCGCCTCGAACTCCAGCGTGTTGACGAGCTCGTCAAGCGGTGTCAGCCGGGGGCGGGCGGGGGATGGCTGCTGCGTCTTCACGAGAACCTCGCGCGAACCGCCGAGCCGTCAAGGTCCTCGAGCGAGGCCCGGCCTGACGCGGCCATTGCGGCGACGAGCTCCGCCTGGAGCATCTCCAGCACGCGCTGCACGCCGGGTGTGCCGAACGCGCCAAGCGCCCAGCGCGTGGCCCGCCCGAAGCAGACGGCGTCGGCGCCGAGCGCCAAGGCCTTGAGGACGTCCGTGCCGCGACGGAAGCCGCTGTCGATGAGCAACGGGATGCGGCCGTTCACGACGGCGACGATTTCGGGCAGCGCCTCGAGGGTTGAGGGGCCGTAATCGAGCGATCGCCCACCGTGGTTGGAGACGATGATGCCGTCGAGGCCGCGCTCCACCGAGAGCTGCGCGTCCTCGGCGGTGACCACGCCTTTGATCAGCATCGGCACCTTGATGAACGGCCGGATCCGATCGAGATACGACCACTCGTACCAGAGCCGCCGGTCGGGCACGCGGTACGGGTTCTTCATCCCCGATGGCCGCGGCGCCGCCTCGCGAGGCGCACCGCCGACGTTGCGGAGCCGCTGCGTGCGTTCGTAAAAGGTCGCTTGCTGATCGACGGTGACCACGACCGCCAGGCAGCCCGCGGCCTGGGCCTGCTCGAGCACCTTGCGGCTCTCGTCGAGGCTCTCGCGCGGGTAGAACTGGAACCAGGTCGGGCCAGCCGCGGCCGCGACGATCTTCTCCACCGGGTGGCTGGAGACGTTGCTGATGATCATTGGCGTCTTCGCGGCGGTGGCGGCCACGTGCATGCCGGATTCGCCATCGGGATGGAGCGCGACCTGCCCGGCGCTCGGCGCGATGAAGATCGGATAGTCGAGGTTCAGCCCGAGGACCCTCGTCCGCGTCGTCACCCGCGCGCGGTCGACGGGTGGACGCGCGACGATGTCCACCCAATCGAACGCGTCGCGATTGCGCTGGATGGTCCACTCCGAGTCGGCGCCGTGGGCCGTGTAGTCGTACACGAACCGCGGGACGTTGGCGAAGAACACCGGCTCGAAGTCGAAGACCGATTCCATTTCGGCGAAGCCGGGGACGCGCTGGTGATCCTTCAGGGGACGCGGATCCCGCTGCGCGGCCAGCAGCGGCGATCCGGCGACGAGCGCGGCAAGGCTGGCCAGCGCCTCCCGCCGGGTCAGACTCATGCGCCAGCGCCGTTCAAGCGGTCCCACGCGCACTCCTTTCCGCTACCGAAGCGGACGGACTATGCCAAAACCCTACTGAATGGACGTCGTCCGTCCGACCCACTTCATCAGGTCGGCCGGCGAAACCACCCTGTTGTCCGCCGGATAGTGGACCGGAACGATCCGCGCGACGTCCAGTTTCAGACGCTGCATGTTGTCGACGAGGCTTGTCGTGAACGGGCTTGGCGGATTCGGCGCTGCGGCAGTCGCCGTCGGCGCCGGATTCCACGCGTCCGCCTCGAAGAGCACTTTCTCTTTCGGCAGGTACGCCATCAGCATGCCGTCGTGATGCCCGAAGCTCTGCATGTGATGCAGCTCGACGACGTGGTTGCCGTCGGTCAGCACTCGCTTCTCGCCAACCGCTTCGACAATCGGCTTCTTTCCTGCCTGCTGCGCCTTGTCGGGATTCAGGGTGTGCGGCGTGCTCAACACTTTCTCGAGGTACGCCTTGTTCAACTGGTAGGTGAGGATCGTCGTTCCCTCCGCGACGAAGGGACGCAGGCCGCTCGAATGATCGACATGGCTGTGGGTGTTCACGAGGTACTTGATCGGCTTTCCAGGAATGAGCCGCTTTGCCTCGGCAATCACCGCCAGGCCGCGCGCTTCGCTCTGCCCGCCTTCGAGAATCAGGATGTGATCCTTGAAGTCCACTGCGATGGCGCTGTAGCCGCCTGTAATCAGGTACACACCGTCGCCGAGCTTCTCCGACTGCGCCGCTGGCGTAGCGCCGCCGCCGGCGGCCCCACCAGTGCCCTGCGGCGCGTCGATCTTCACCGCTGCGTTTGGTTTCACGTCAGTCACATTCAGGTCGAACACCGGATAGCCGCCCTGCCTGACGACGATGTGCATCGGGAACTGCGCGCCGCCGACGTCCTTGTAATCGCTGTAGGCGGCGTCGAACGGCAGGTCGCCGAAGAAGGGGTTGTCGATCAGGGTCTCGACACGCTCGACCTGATTCTGGGCGTTGATGAAGCCGCTGACCTTGGCCTTGTTGTCGCCAGTGAAGCTGACCACGCTGTACTTCTTGCCGCCGACGGTTTTCTCCTCGAGCGCGGCATTCCTCTTTGCCGCGGCGCGCAGGAAGGCGTGGGGCATCATCCAGATTTCGAGCTGCTGCACCCACGGCGTGTCGGCGGTCACGACGATTGTCTGGCTCTGAGGCTGTTCTCCGACGATGGGCTGCTGGCCTCCCCCGTGAGGCGGGTTCTCGCCTTGCATGCGGACGCGGTCAACTTTCGACGCCGGAGTCTCGAAGTCGATGACCCGCGTGTAGGTCTTGTTGATGAACTTCGGCCAGGGCGAGCTCGGATTCGGCGCCTGGCCGAGCGCGAAATCCAGGCCCGTGGCCGAGTACTGGACGGTTTTCAAGCTGTCGACGCCAATCGCCTTTGATGCGTTGGCGATGACGCTGCTCGCATTCTGGGCTGACGCGGTCAAAACGGCGAGCGCCGCGAGGGCGGATCCGAGCAGCCATTTCTGCAGCATGGTGACACCTCGCTCTTGTGTCCGACGTTATTCTCCAGCCGCACAATGTAGCACGCGGCAGCCAAGGTCAACTCGCGCCATGGTCATCTCGTCGCCACGAACGTGTGCCCGACAAGCGCTGCCCGTGGTGGTGGAGACTCTGGTAGCCTTCGTCTCGATCGGGTGAAGCACGGTCAGGGGTGCCATTCCGTCGGCGCCCAAAAGCCCGGCTCCACGAACACTCACAGTCAGCCGCATGATCGCTCTCGGCCTCGTCGGGTGCCTCGTCGCTGTCGGTCTGGTGCTGACGCTCTTGGCCTTCCCGCGGCGGTTCACTGTTGCGGCGAGGTACCGACGCGTGGCCTGGCTTCCTGCGACAGCGCTGCTCATCGAGGGGGCCCTCTGGCAACCTGTGCTTTCGAAATTGAGTTACTTTGCCGTCATCCCACTGTTGCTCACCTCCGCGGCGAGCCTGGTTCTCGCGGCCGTGGGGGCAATACTGGTCGTGATGGCCCGCGAGCGAAATGACGATCCGGTAGCGCTGCTGGGTGCGACGGCGATAGCGGCGATCCCCGGGCTGCTCTTGGCGGCGTTGATGTTCTATGGGTATATCAGTGCCGTGATCTAAGAATGGGCGCCCACACCGGCGCGTGACGTTGAAAGCATCGAGGCGAGGTATTGTGCCCCATGCCAGACAAAGCGGTTCACTTGCTCGTCGTCGAAGGGTTCGCGGATTGGGAGCCTGCCCACGCGATTGCCGAGTTGCGGCGGCATGGCGGGTATCGCGTCGAGTCCGTCGGACTGACGTCCGAGCCGGTCCGTTCGATGGGCGGCCTCACCATCGTTCCCTCGATGACAATCGCGAGCGTTGACCCGTCGAACGTGGCGGTGTTCATCCTCCCGGGCGGCGACCGATGGGAGCAGGCGCCGGTCGAGCCGGAACTCGAGCAACTCCTGCAGCGGCTCGATGCCGGCGGTGTGCCGATCGCAGCCATCTGCGGGGCGACGGTTGCCATCTCACGCCTTGGCCTGTTGCGAGGCCGACGCCACACCAGCAATGGGCTGGCGTACTTGCGATCGCACGTCCCCGGTTACTCCGAGGCGGACAACTACGTGCAGGCACCCGCCGTTCGCGACCGGAAGCTCATCACCGCGAGCGGCCTGGGCGATGTGGAGTTCGCACGTGAGCTATTCGAGGAGCTTGGCGTGCTGAGCGCGGACGACCGCGAGCTCTGGTCGCGGATCTTCCGAAGTGCAACGCTGCCGGACGCCACGGCCTGACCAGGCCGGCAAGGAGACGCTGGCATGTCCTTCTACGAAAAGGGCCCCGTTCGCATCCACTTCGAGGAGGCCGGCGGCGGCTTCCCGCTGCTGCTGATCGCCGGCGGCGGACTGAACTCGACGATTGCGGCCCTGACCAATCCCTTCGATGCGATCGAGGCGTTCAAGGGGGAGTACCGCTGCATCGCGTCGGACCTCCGCAACGCCAACGGCGGACAGTCGTCCGGACCACTCGAGGCCGACCGGCCATGGGACGCCTATACCGATGACCATCTCGGTCTGATGGATCACCTGCGCATCGAGAAGTTCATGGTCATGGGCTTCTGCATCGGCGGCCCCTTCATCTGGAACCTCCTGAAGCGGGCTCCGAATCGGGTTGTCGCTGCCGTGTTGGCGCAGCCGAGCGGCTCGCGTCCAGAGATGCGCGACCTTTTCTACGACACGAATATGAAGGGCTGGGGCCCGGAACTGATCAAGCGCCGGCCCGATATCACGACGGCGATGGTCGACCGGTTTCTGACCAGGATGTACCGCACCGACCCGGACTTCGTCTTCACCGTGACGCGCGATTTCGTGCGCTCGTGCCAGACGCCGATATTGATCCTGCCGGACGACATCCCGGCACACCCGTACGCGGTGGCCATGGAAGCCGCGATGCTGGCACCGAACGCCGAGGTGAGCATGTTCCCGTGGAAGGAGCCCAAGGAGCGGATTCCGAT
>DATJFF010000041.1:0-8832 GCA_035495795.1 Vicinamibacterales bacterium | reverse complement strand
CCCTGATCCGACTGATCGACCCCACCCGCGGCAGCGTCGAATTCAAGGGCCAGGACATCACCCGTCTTTCTCGCAGCCAGATGCGCAGCGTCCGACGCGGCATGCAGATCGTCTTCCAGAACCCGTACGCGTCGCTGGATCCGCGGATGACGGTGCTGAACCTCGTCGCCGAACCGCTTCGCGTGCACGGTTTGTACGACCGCGTCGGAGGGCCGAAGCGAGTCGCCGAGCTGATGGAGATTGTCGGCCTGAGCCCGGCGCACGCGAGGCGCTACGCCCACGAGTTTTCCGGCGGTCAACGGCAGCGGATCGCCATCGCCCGGGCGCTGGCATTGAACCCTGACCTCCTGGTGCTCGATGAACCGGTCTCGGCGCTGGACGTGTCGATTCAGGCGCAGGTCGTCAACTTGCTCAAGCGCCTTCAGGACGAGTTCGAGCTGGCCTACCTGTTCATCGCTCATGACCTCACCGTCGTGCGCCACATCTCCGATCGGGTGGCGGTCATGTATCTCGGCAAGATCGTCGAAACCGGGACGCGGGAACAGATCTACGCCGAACCGAGCCATCCGTATACCCAGGCGCTCCTGTCCGCCGCGCCGGTGCCCGACCCGAAGGCACGCGCCGCGCGCAAACGCATCGTCCTGACCGGCGACGTGCCGAGCCCAGCCGATCCACCGTCCGGCTGTCGGTTCCGCACCCGCTGCTGGAAAGCACAGGACGTGTGCGCCAGGCAGGAACCCGAGCTGGTCGATCGCGGACAGGGCCACCCGGTGGCATGCCACTTCGCCGCCGTCGACAGGCGGGTGGCGCTGCCGGAAGTGTCCGCCCTGGCGCTATCTGCTCGAGGTCGGGCGCGATAAGCCGACGATCGGCAGATGCACGGGCGCTTGTACCGCCGTCGGCCGATTCCGGTCGAACGACCGACCGCTTCGGGCGGGAAATCAGCGCGGCATGCGCGCCGCGGCCGCGACGTCGAGCGCGCCTTCGCCGCGTGCGATTGCCGCATCAAGCATCGCCGCCACGCCTGGAATGACGAGGAGATCGACGCCGCTGCGTTGCGCTTCCTCGATCATCAGTCGGACGTCCTTGCGCGCCATCGCGACTTCGAACGACGGTTTGCTCAGGTCGCCCGACTCGATGCGTGCCGCGCGCGCCGGCAGGAACTGGCCCGGGTTGAATTGCTTGAAGAGCGCAAATGCCTCGGCCGTCGGCACACCGACGGCGTGGGCCAGGCGATTGACATCGCCGAGCACGCCGAGGATGCCGAGCAGTGTCAGGTTGCCGAACAGCTTGAACGCGGCGGCGCGCTCCGGAGCTTCGCCGAGGTAAGCGACGGTGCCGGTCATCTTCTGCAGCTCGGGCAAGAGCGCATCGTGGCGCGCGCGCGCCCCCGAAACCAGCATGAGCCCTGTGCCCTCGAGAGCGTTTGACGGCGCCATGAACACCGGGGCATGGACGAGAGTGCGACCGCGGGCGTTCCAGCGCTTCACGCGCTCGGCGGTCGGCGTGACGGCGGTGGTCGTATGGTCGACGATCCACGTCGCCGGCGCGATCCGCTCGGCGAGCGGCTCGAGGACGGCGTCGACCGACGCGTCGTCGGCGAGCGAGAGGTGGAGGCGTTCGGCCCCGGCGAGCGCAGCAGCGGGGTCGGCGAATGCGCGCGCACCCTCAGTCTCGAGCACGCTCGCTTTCTCAGCGGTGCGGTTCCAGACGTTGACGTCGTTGCCGTTTGCGCGCATGCGGCGCACGAACCCCGAGCCCATCAGCCCGGTTCCGAAGAAGGCGATCTTCATCTTGTTCCATCCAGGAGGATCAGGATCTGAAGAGTAGCGAGTTGTCGCGGCGATGGGGATCGGGGAACTCGAGTTGAGCGACGATCCTATCGACAACTTCAAGTGACAACCGGCGGCAATCGGCCAGAGGCGGTCGGGTCGCGATCGACCGTTTTCCGGTGATCAGGGTCGTAAAGAACCAAGCACCACTCGCCAAGCTGCGATTGGCCAGATCTCTCGCGCTAGCGATCCGCAGTGCCGAACCGAGAGTCGAGCAATTCGTACAGCGCCCGCATCCCAGTCGCCTCTCCCCCGACGGGTCGACCTGGCACCGCCCGGTCGTTCCACGCAAACATATCCAAGTGCACCCAGGAGCGCGTGCGCTCGATGAAGCTTTCCAAAAACAACGCGGCGGTGATCGCGCCGGCGTAGTTGCCGTCGGCCATGTTCGCCAGGTCGGCGACGTGGCTTTCGATGCGCTTGCGGTACGACGCCCAGAGCGGCATCCGCCAGAGCGGATCGTGGACGCGCATCGAGCCCGCCTGGAGTTCGGCCGCCAGCGTATCGTCGGGGGTGAACATCGAACCGACCTCGTTGCCCAGCGCAAGCTTCGCCGCACCCGTGAGCGTCGAGCACTCGATGAGCAGATCGGGTGCTTCGCTGTCGGCTTCCGCCAAAGCATCTGCGAGGATGACGCGACCTTCGGCATCGGTGTTCACGATCTCGATCGTGAGCCCCTTGCGCGTGCGAACGACGTCTCCCGGCCGATAGCTGCCCGCCGAGATCGCGTTCTCGACGGCGGGAATGAGAACGCGAAGACGGACCGGCAGGCGTGCGTCCATGACCATTGACGCCAAGCCGAGGACCACGGCGGCACCGCCCATGTCCTTCTTCATCAGCCGCATGCTCTCGAGGCTCTTGACGTTGAGACCCCCGGAATCGAAGCAGACGCCCTTGCCAACGAGCGTCACCTTCGGGCGCGCCGGATCGCCCCACCTGAGGTCGATGAGGCGCGGCGGGTCGAGCGCGGCGGCGCCGACCGCGTAGATTGCTGGGAAGTTCCTGGCCAGCAGGTCCGCGCCGACGGTCACGGAGATCGTCGCCCCGTGCCTTCTTCCGAGCTCGGCGGCCGCCTCCGCCAGCTGGCTCGGCCCAAGCTCGCCGGCTGGGCAGTTGATGAGATCGCGAGCGAGGAACGTCGCTTCAACCGTCCGGCGCACGCGCTCGACATCGGCACCGCGCGGCAGGCGCAGCAACGGCGTCTCGCGGGCAGAAGGGGCGAGCCGGTAGCGAGCGTAGGCGTAGGCGCCGAGCGCCCAGCCGAGTGCTGCTTCAGTGGCAGCAGCGGCGTCGAGGGGCGAAGCGACGGCGTAGACGCCAGCGGGAAGCGTCGCCTGCAGCGCCGCCCAGCTCCACAGGCTCGGCGAGTCGCCGAGACCGACGACGACGGCCCCCGGCGCGCCGCCGTCATCCGGCAGCACGACGAAACTGCCGAGGTCGGCGGCGAACGCACTGCGATCGAGCCAAGCTTGCCAACCGGCATCGCGGTCCGCACGCCATGTGCGCAGTGCAGACCGGGCGACCGGCCACAACGCGATCGCCGCCTTGCCGTCATCCGCCACGAGACCCTGGACCATCCGCTGTGCCTCTTGCTGCATCGATCGCGGGAGCATAGCCGCCCGCCGCAGACGCGTGCAGCGCCCGACGGCTCTGGTCTAATGGCTTCATGCGTCGCGCAATCACCGGCATCGATCACTGCATCGTGCTCGTCCGCGATCTAGACGCGGCACGCCGCCAGTTCCAGCGTCTCGGCTTCACCGTCTCTGCGCGCGGTTTGCATCCGCCGGAGCACGGCACCGGCAATCACACCGTGATGTTCGAGCGCGAATACGTCGAGCTGCTCGGCGTCGTGGCGCCGACGCCGTCGAACGAACACTGGCGCCGCAAGCTGGCCGATCGCGAGGGGCTGTCCGGGCTGGCGCTGCAGACACCGAGCGCAGATGCCGCTGTCGCCGAGATGAACGCAGACGGCGTGGCGCTGACCTCGCCGGCCGACTTCGCGCGTCCGGTCGTCCTGCCCGATGGCAGCCATGCCCAGGCGGCGTTCCGGACGACACAGTTCCCGCAAGGGATCGCGCCGGGGTTCCACCTTTTCTGCTGCGAGCATCGGACGCGCCACACTACTTGGTTGCCGGAGTTGCTGCAGCATGCCAACGGCACGGTGGCGCTCTCGCATGTGCTCGCCGCCAGCGACAACCCGGCTGCCGACGCCGCGATCGTCGGGCGCCTGTTCGCGAGCGAGCCGACCACGACGGGCGATGGCGCGTACGCGGTCGACACCGGCAACAGCACGATTCGCTTCGAGACCGCAAGCGGACTGGCGGCGCGCTATGCGGGGGCCGACCTCGGCGGCCTCAACGCATCGGGGCTCGTCGGCGTGGTCGTCCGCACGCGCTCGATGGCAGATGCGGAGGCGGCGCTCGCGCGCGGTGGTGCCGCGCACACCCGCACCCCCGGAGGCATCGCCGTGGCGCCTCGCGATGCCTGCGGCGTGCTGCTACTCTTCAGCGACGCGTGAAGCGGAGGCACACGCGCAGTCTTCACGTCGAACGGAGTTCCCGCATGCCATCTTATCGAGGCTGGAAACGAATCCTGGCGTTGGCCGCACTGGGGCTCACCCTGTGCGTCGGCCCGATCTGCGGGGCAATCGCGCAGGAGCGCAAGATCACCCTCCTGATCTGGTCGAGCACCTGGAACGGCCTGATCAAGCCGCTCGCGGAGCAGTTCACCAAGGAAACGGGCATCGCCGTGGACATCGAGGTGCAGGCCTCTTCGATGGAAGGCTTGGCCAAGGTGCAGGCGATGCGCGGCAAGCCGAGCGCAGACGTCTGGTTCGTCGCACAGGGCGTCGCTCAGCGCGCCGCGACCGATCCCGGCCTGCTGGCGCCCATGCCGGTCGCGAAGCTCAGCAACTGGAACGACCTCATTCCGGGCGCGACCTCGCCGACCTTCGCGGCGGCGTACTACTACCCGTTCGGCATCGTCTATCGGCCCGACCTCGTCCCCGGCGGCAAGATCACCTCCTGGGAAGAACTGTGGGGTCCGGCGTTCGAGAACAAGCTCGCGTTGCCGGTGCCGGCATTCCATCCTGGACGCATGATTCTGGTCGCCTCCCTGCTCAACGGCGGCAGCATCGACAACGTCGACCCCGGCCTGGCAAAGCTGAAGGCGATCAAGAAGAACGTCGCTTTCTGGTACAGCTCGGACCCGCAGGCGCGAAAGGCGCTCGCGCAGGGGGAGGTGGCGGTCATGGTGACGTCGTCGTCGACCATCAAAACGCTCGCCGACCAGGGCGTGAAGGTCGAGATGGTGAGCCCGAAGCCGGCCCCGATCATCTTCGAGGGCGTGACGATCCTGAAGGGCGGCAAAGAAGATCTCGCCGCGCAGTTCGTCAACCGGATCATCAGCCCGGAGTGGCAGAAGGTGATCACCGAGGTCTGGAACATGGGGCCGAGCAATCGCAAGGTCGCACCCGGCGGCAAGTTCGCGAGCGTGCTGCCGAAGCCCGGCGACGCCGTCGCCTTCGACGAGAACACGATCAACGAGCGCCTCGGCACCTGGACCGACAAGTTCAACCAGGTCGTCGGTCAATGACATGACCGCAGCGGGCTCCGGCACACGCGGCCGGCGGCTCGACATCGAGGGGCTCGTCAAGCACTTCGGCGCGACGCCGGCGATTGACTCGGTGACGCTGTCGGTGCCGCCGGGCGCGCTCGTCACCCTGCTCGGGCCTTCCGGCTGCGGCAAGACGACGCTGATGCGCACGATCGCGGGCTTCGTCGTGCCCGAGGCTGGTGACGTGCGCGTCGACGGCCGCAGCATCGTCCGCCTGCCGCCGGAGCGGCGCTCGACGGCGATGCTGTTCCAGAGCTACGGGCTGTTCCCGCACATGGATGTCACCGGCAACGTCGGCTTCGGGCTGCGCATGCGCGGCGTGCCACAGGCCGAGCGTGAGCGGCGGATCGGCGACGCGCTGCGCATGACGCGGATCGCGGAGCTGGCGGCGCGCTTCCCGGCGCAGCTCTCGGGTGGGCAGCAGCAACGGGTCGCGCTGGCGCGAGCGATCGTGACCGAGCCCGACATCCTCCTCCTCGACGAGCCGTTCGGTGCGCTGGACCAGGCGTTGCGCGAGCACATGCAGGTCGAGCTGCGAAAGCTCCAGCAATCGCTGGCGACGACGGCCCTCGTCGTCACCCACGACCAGCACGAGGCGCTGATGCTGTCGGACCTCATCGCCGTCATGAACGCCGGCCGGATCGAGCAGTTCGGCGCCCCGTCCGAGGTGTACGACCGCCCGGCGACTCGCTTCGTGGCCGGGTTCATGGGCGTCGAGAACCTGCTCGCTGCGACTCTCGAGGACGGCAGGGCGTGCGCCGGGCCGCTGATCGTTGCCGGCGTCGACGGCGCCGCGCGAAGCGCCACCGCGTCCGCGACGCTCGCCTTTCGCGCCGAGGCGGTGCGAATCGAAGCGGCCGGCTCGGCCGGCAGCGCACCGGCGCACGTGGTCTTCAGCAGCCACCGCGGCTCGACCGTGCTCTACGAGCTCGCGCTCGCCGATGATCGCACCATCCTCGCTTCCGAGCCGCGCAGCGGTGGCGACGTCCGCTCGCCCGGGACAGCGGTCGGCGTTCGCGTCGACGCGAACGCCTGCACACTGCTCACCGCATGAGCGCGGATGAGCGCCGCCCATGGCTCCTGCTGCTGCCGGCGCTGCTGACGTTGCTGGTGTTCGCGGTCGCGTTCGCGATGTTCGTGAGCGTCAGCCTGAGAACGCAGGTCGCCGGAAGCGCGGTGTTCGCCGGCGCCGCGACATTTGGCAACTATCGTGCGGCGCTGGCGTCGCCGGCGGTCCAGGACGCCGCCTGGAACACGGTTCGCCTGGCCGGCGAGATGACGCTGCTCACCGCACTCCTCGGGTATCCGCTCGCTTACGTTGTTGCCCGCTCACCGTCGCCGCTGTTTCGCCGTGGCGTGCTGTTCGGCCTCGTGCTGACGCTGTTGTCGGGCGGCGTCACCCGCGCGTACGCGTGGCTGGTGCTGCTCGGCAACCGCGGCCTCGTCAATCAGGCGCTCGCGGCGATCGGGCTGCCGACCGTCCGGCTCGTTCACAACGAGACCGGCGTCGTGATCGGCGTCGTGCACTTCCTGCTGCCGTTCTTTGTGCTGACCCTGCTTGCTGCCCTGCGCGGCATTCCGGTTGCGCTCGAGGACGCGGCGCGTAACCTCGGCGCCAGCCGCTGGCGGGCCTTCGTCCACGTCTTCCTGCCACTCTCGATCCCCGGCCTGATTGCGGCGGCATCGCTCAGCTTTGCCGGCGCACTGTCGGCGTTCCTCTTTCCCGAGCTGCTTGGCGGCGGCCGCGTGCGGATGGCGGCGAATCTGATCTACGAACGCATCGTCACCGACTACAACCTGCCGCGCGTCGCCGCGATGGCCGCGCTGTTCCTGGTTTTGGCGCTTGCCGCGCTCGCCATGCTGGCGATCCTGCAACGCGCGCTGGCGCGGCGGTTCGCGCCTGCAGCCGAGGCAGCATGAGCATCCGCGCCGCACCGCCGTACTCGGCCGCGGTCGCGCTGTGCGCCTGGCTGGTGATGCTGTTCGTGCTGCTGCCGGTCGCGTTCATCGCCCTTTACGCGTTCAACGACACCGCGTACCTGGCGCTGCCGCCGCGCGGCCTGACGTTGCATTGGTTCGCGAACTTCTTCGCCAATACGCGCTTTCGCGACGCGCTCTTGTCTAGCCTCGTGATCGCCTTCGCGGTGACCCCGGCGGCCCTGCTCGTTGCGCTGCCGGCGGCGATCGCGCTTGTCCGCTACCGCTTTCCCGGCCGCGAACTGGTCAACGTGGCGCTGATGTCGCCGCTCGTCGTTCCCGGCGTCGTCGTCGGCATCTCGTTCCTCAGCCTGGCCGCCGCGCTGGGGCTCGGCCTCGGCACCTCGACGCTGATTGTCGCCATGACCTGCCTGGCGTTCCCGTTCGCGCTGCGCGCGCTCGTCGCCAACCTGCACGGACTCGACCCGGCACTCGAGGACGCGGCCCGCAACCTCGGGGCGACGCGCCTGCGCGCATTCGCGCTCGTCACCTTGCCGCAGCTCAAGCCCGGAGTGCTCGCCGGCGGCATCTTCGTCTTCGTCGAGGCGATCGACAATTTCTCCACCGCCGTGTTCCTGACCAACTCGCGGACCACGACGCTTCCGGTCGAGGCGTTCTCGTACATCCGCGACTTCGACGATCCGACCGTGGCCGCGATGGCGGTCCTGCTGATGGCCTTCAGCGCCGTGCTCGTCCTTGCCATCGACCGCCTCGTCGGCCTCGACCGACTGCTCGACCTGCATTGAACTGAAGGAGAACACATGCCCACCGCTTTGATCATCGGCGCCAGCCGCGGCATCGGATTGGAGTTCGTGCGCCAGTACCAGTCGCTTGGCTGGAACGTCGTGGCCGCATGCCGGAACCCACCCGCGGCCGATGGATTGCGCGCGCTCGCCAGTGCGACGCCGCCGATCGAGATTGTCCGCCTCGACGTCACCGACAAGGCGGCGATCGAGTCGCTCGCGGGGCAACTTGGCGGGCGCGCGATCGACCTGCTGCTGTTCAACGCCGGCGTCTCCGGTCCGCGCGACTACACGATGACCAACTTCGACGAGCAGGCCTGGATCGAGGTCATGCGCACCAACTCAATGGCCCCGCTTCGGGTCGCCGGCAACTTCGTCGACCATGTGCGCGCTAGCGAGAAGAAGCTGATGGCGTTCGTCTCGAGCCGGCGGGGGAGCATGGCCGAGAACACCTGGGGGGGCCACTACCTGTATGGGTCGAGCAAGGCGGCGCTGAACTGCGTCGTCAAGAGTTTGTCGATCGAGTTGAAGCAGACGGGCATCGCTTGCCTCGCACTCACGCCGGGCTGGGTGCGCACGGACATGGGCGGGGAACAGGCGCCGCTCAGCGCCCAGGCGAGCGTGCGCGGCATGGTCGCTGTGCTGGAGCACGCCGGCCCGGAGCA
>DATJFF010000040.1:0-2325 GCA_035495795.1 Vicinamibacterales bacterium | reverse complement strand
CGGGATCGTCTCGAGCAGGGTTTCGAGGTTCGAGGGGCCGACGATATCGACCCCGCAGGCGAACACCTGCGGCGTGAAGGTCAGGCCGGCGAGGGTGGCGTAGCCGCCGTAGCTGCCGCCCATGATCGCCACCTTGTCCTTCCGGGCGATGCCTTGCATGACTGCCCAGTTGACCGCGTCGATCAGGTCGTCGTGCATTTTCGCGCCCCATTCGAGGTTGGCGGCGTTGACGAACGCCTTTCCGAACCCGGTCGAGCCGCGAAAGTTGACCGACAGTACCGCATACCCGCGGTTGGCGAGCAATTGGTGCATGCGGTTGAAGCCATAGCCGTCGCGCGCCCACGGGCCGCCGTGAACCAGCAGCACCATCGGCACCGGGCTCGCCGGCCGGTCGCCGTCGGTGCCGGGCGGCAGCGTCAGGTAGCTGACCAGCGTCAGCCCGTCGCGCGAGCGGATTTCGAGCGGATGCATCGGCCGCAGGGGCATGCCCTCGAGCTCGGGCCGGGTAACGTAGAACTCGCTCAGCGTGCCTGCCCGGCGATCGTACAACAGGGCACGCGTCGGGCCGGTCAGCGGATCGTGCCAGACGAGCCACTTGTCGTCCGCCTCGGTGCGGGACTGCACGCCGAACTCGCCGGGCAGCCGTTCGCGCAGCCAGCCGAGCGTGATCTTCATCTCCTCGTTGAGTGCGATCCACTCGTTCTTCAGGTAATTGGCCGCGTAGGCCTCAACGACGCCGGTCCGGGGGTGGCGCAAGGTGCCGCCGACATCGGCCTTGTCGTTTTCGGCGATCACCGTGCGTTCGCCGGTGTCGACATCTTCCGCGATCAGCGCGGCGGTGTTCCGACCGCGGCCGTCGATCCAGTAAAGCGTCCTGCCGTCGGTGGTGTAGCCGGCGACGAAGGTCGTCATCGAGTCTTCGAGGGCGGTGCTCTCGCGCGGCGTCTCGGCGATCTTGCCGTCGACGACTTCGAACATGTCGTTGCCGCCCGCCTCGTTCTGCCTCAGCGCCCAGCGCAGCGTCAGCGAATCGTCGGCGACGAAGGCGACGAAGGCGCCGTCGTTTTGCAGCACCGGCGTCAGCTCGCCGGTGTTCAGGTCGAGCAAGTGGACGTCGTGGTGGCGCGGATCGCGATTGTTGAGACCCACCAGCGCCTTGTCGCGAATGGTGTCCGAAAAGGCCACCAGCCGCACCCGGGTGTCTTCAAACGGGGTGAGGCAGCGCTCCTCGCCGCTCGCGATGTCGACGCGGTAGAGCAGGTAGTTTTCGTCGCCGGCCTTGTCCTGGATATAGAGCACGCTCGCCGAATCCGGGGCGAAGAAATAAGTCGGGATCGGCCGGTCCACGGCGCTCGTCATCCGCCGCGCCTCGGCGGGCTGGTCGAACGGCGCGATGAACACGTTCATCACGTCTTGGTGAGGCGCCATCCAGCCAAGCCACTTCCCGTCGGGACTGATCGAGCCGCTGCTGCGGACGGGATTGCCGAACAGGGCCTGGCGCGTGATCAGGGGAACCTCGGTCATGATGACTCCTCAAGCTGTATTGTGCCGGCAATACGGATCGACGGTCGAGCGGCAAGGGACCAATCGACCAACCGCCTACAGCGCGGCATTGTTGTAGCAGTGCCAGGTCAGCAGGGTCACCGCGCCGCGATGCGGACGCCAGGTTTCCGACGCCTCGCGGATGTGCTTTTCGGACGGGCGCTCCTCAAGCCCGAGGATGCGGCCCATGCCGGCCTGGACCGCCAGGTCACCGGCCGGGAAAATGTCGGGGCGGCCTTCGGCGAACAGCAGGTAGATCTCCGCCGACCAGCGGCCGATGCCCTTGATGCGGGTGAGCTGGGCGATCGCCTCCTCGTCGTCCTCGGGCAAGTGCTCGAGCACGAGCTCGCCGCTCGCCACGAGCTCGCTGAGCGAGCGCGCGTAACCCTGCTTCTGGCGCGACAGGCCGCAGGCGCGCAGCGTGTCGAAATCGGCCGCCAGCAGGGTCTCGGGCGTAATCTCGCCGAGCGTTGCCTCGAGCTTGTTCCACACGCTGTTCGCCGCCGCGACGCTGACCTGCTGGCCGACGATCGTGCGCAGCAGGGTGATGTAGCCGCGCGCGCGGACGCGCGGCGGTGGATAGCCGGCGAGGCTGAGCGCGCGCGCAATCGCCGGCTCGCGCGCGGCAATCACGTCGAGCCCCGCGTTGATCTGCTCTGCCGTCAACCCCATCTCCACCTCGCTTGCAAACAACCGCGCGCATGCCCTAACAGCCGCGCCGACCCCCTTAGGAGACTTGCTTCCAATGCCCAAGCTGATCGTCACCACCCGTTCCGGCGAGAC
>DATJFF010000039.1:0-8408 GCA_035495795.1 Vicinamibacterales bacterium | reverse complement strand
CTGGGCCGCGATGTTCGCCTTGATGAGTTCTTCATCAACCGCGAACCGGAACAAACGAGACAAAAGGGCCGCCACACGGTTGGCATAGATCGGCGCGGGCCGGTCGGCGATCGCCTGCACCAGCGCACGACAGTCGCGGCGCGTGATCGACGTGACGGGCCGTCCCTTCAAGGCCGGCTTGATCTCAGTATTGATCTTCGACTGGTCGTCGCGCCACGTCCGCTTCCGGACCTTCGCGTGGCGCTCGATATACGCTTCACACAGCGCGTCGATGTTGTCGCGCTTGGCCCGTTCCTCAGCACGCTTCGCCTCGGCGGCGGCGCGCTTGGCCTCCAGGCGCTCGGCCTGCGGGTCGGTGCCGCCGTCCACCTTCCGCAGTTCCTTGTTGGCGCGAGTCCGCGCCTCGGCGAGCCCGATCCGGTTGGGGCCGTACTCACCGAGCTTCAAGCGCCGCTGCCGGCCGTCCGCGCGATAGCGCAGCGTCCAGACCTTGCGCCCGTCCGGGTACACGCGCAGATCCAATCCGGCCACCTCGGAATCCTTCACCGCGTAGCGCGCGGCGCGCGGCTTGAACGTGTCGATCGACTTCGCGGTCGTGATCGTGGTGGTCGCCATCGCACTCTCCCTCAATCACGGTATCCGCCTGGGGTCACATCTGGGTCACAACCAGCATGAGATACCGTGAAAACGCTTGAAAGGGATTGTATGCGATATTTAGGCGCAAGTACAACGATTCTACTGTTGGAGCAAACGCCTTGGGTCACATGCAATCAGTCTGGGCATTGACTTAAAATCACGGTGTCGGCGGTTCAATTCCGTCCCTGGCCACCACATAAACTTCAAAGCTGATAGTTCGCATCAACTGCCCCGCCCTCGCCTCCGAGGGCGAACCGCTCTGTGGTAGGGTGCGTCTATATGGCTCTGGCGCAGTGCCCGCTGTGCGATAGCCACCTTTCCCCGGCAGACGTATCGTCAGCCGGGGACGCCCCCGCCCCTCGGCACACTATCCAGTGTCCTTGCTGCGGTCGTTACACGATTGACGCCGCCGCACTCGAGACCCTGCGCCAGTGGATGTTCGAACCCCGACGCGCCGGACGGCGAGCCGCGATCAGCGAACACCTGAACACACAGCCCGAGCACAACCGGCACGTCGACATGGAGACGCTGCTCCGCGTGGCGCAACTGTCGTAGCTTGGGTCCTTCGAGTGAGCGGCCGGGCGCCGCCGAGCGCGGCGTCGTCTGATTCCGCTCGCGGCTGCGCCTCGCCGGAGCTGGTTGTTCGGTGTCGCGCGCTGCCGCGTTGACCTCAGTAACCGGCTCGACCCCCGCCACGCAGGAGCACTGCCATGCGATTGGCCACCTTCAACGTCGAGAACATGTTCGAACGTCCGGCAGCGATGAACCTCCCCACGTGGGAGCAGGGCGAAGCGGTTCTCCAGGACTTCTCGAACCTGAACACCTTGATCGCGCAGCCCGCCTACACCGCGCAAATCAAGGCCGACATCCTGGCTATCCTCGGACGTCATCCGGGGCTGATCACCCAGGGCGTCACCGAGTTCATCCGGTTGCGCGAGGTCCGCGGCAAGCTGCTTCGTGTGCCTGCCGGGCAGCCGCCCGAAGTCGCGGTCAACGGACGCGGCGAGTGGGTAGGCTGGTTCGAGCTGGTCAAGAACCAGATCAACGCCGTGGCGATCATGAACACCGCCCGGATCGTCTCGCTCGTCGACGCAGACGTCCTGTGCGTGATCGAGGCCGACGATCGCACAGCCCTGAAGCGCTTCAACGAGACGGTCGTCCCGCAGGCCGGCGGAACGGCCTACGGCCACGCGATGCTCATCGACGGAAACGACGATCGCGGCATCGACATCGGCGTGCTCACCCGCGCCTCGTGCCCGCTTCAGGCGATCGTCAGTCACGTCGACGATACCGATGATGCAGGCGTGATCTACAGCCGCGACTGTGCCGAGTATCGTGTCGCGCTTCCATCCGGCGAGCCGCTGGTGCTGCTGGTGAATCACTTCAAGTCGAAAGGATTCGGGTCGCAGGCCTCGTCGAACCGGAAACGGCGGAGGCAGGCCGTCCGCACCCGAGCGATCTACGAGCAGCGGAAGGCCGACGGGATCGGCCTGATCGCCGTCCTCGGCGACTTCAACGACACCCCGGACAGCAATCCTCTCGAGCCGCTCATCGCCAACGGCTCCGACCTCGTGGACGTGATGGTGCACTCCAGGTTCATCGGAGACGGACGTCCTGGAACGCATGGCAACGGGACGAAGTCCGGCAAGCTCGACTACATCCTGATGTCGCCGGCGCTCGCGGCTCGGGTGACTGCGGGCGGCATCGAGCGGCGCGGAGTCTGGGGCGGACAGAACGGGACGCTATTCGCGCACCTCCCCGAGATCACTCAAGCAATCGAAGCCGCCTCCGATCACGCGGCGCTGTTCATCGACTTCGCGTGATTCAGGCTCACGCAGCAGGCGGCGCAGCCCCGACGCACGCGATCATGTCGCGGCGGGGCAAAGCCATCCGCCTGCAACGCGAGATACTCGATGAGCGGCGGAACCTGCTCGTCTTCAAGCTACAGCGGGGTGAAGGCCGGCCGGTAGTGCGGCGGCCGCTGCAGGAGCTCCAGCCCCACCGCGCCGTAGCGAACATGAAAGCCCTCCAGCAATTCGGACCACGCGCTGAGACGGGCCTGATGGTTGCGGAGCCGCTGGAGATGGGAGCGAATCGCGGCCCGGTCGCTCCTGGGGAAGAGTCGATAGCGATCTGTCTCCTGCCGCAGCGCGTCGTGCTCCTCGCGGAGCCGTTCCCACTCTGCCTTCAGCAACTGCGCCTCCGTCGTCCGGCTGACTGTCTCGTCGTCTCGCCCGGCGCAGGTGCTGGCCCCTTGTTCGCCCCAGGGAGAACTGGCATAGCTCCGCGAAGTCTTGCACCGCCGCCGTGAGCGCGTCAATTGAGTGCGGACAGGCACCGTCCGCCAGCAGCCCGCGTCCAAAGCCTCTTGCGGCCCGCCATCGGCGAATCCCGGCCCTTGACGCCAGCGCGATTTGCACGGACGATCCTCAGCCATGTCGCGAGGCGTGTCTGGCGCAACCTTTGCCTTGGCCCTCGTCGCGGTGCTTTCCGGAGGCGCGCTCCTATGGGCGGCCTCGTGGCTGGCACCGTTATCGGAGGCGGAGGCCGCGGTGCACGAGGGGCGGCTCAGCGACGGCCTGAACGCATACCGGAAAGCGGAGGCCCGGCTCACGCGGATTCCCGCACTCCAGCAGCTCGCTCCGACCCTGATCGGCTCCGTTCAGTCGAATCAGGTGCGCATCCTCTACCAGATGCAACGCTACGACGAGGCCGTCGAGAAGGCCAACGACTCGACCGGCGCGGGAGCCACTCACTTCTGGTCCGGATGCGCGCTCTTTGCGCGCGCGAGCGCGGAAGAACGCGCGGAGAGCCGTCTCGACTGGTTCGAGCGCGCCGAGGCGGAGTTCCGCGCTGCGGTTGGCGCCGCCCCCAGCGACTGGGATTCCAAGTTCAATTACGAGCTCACGCGAACGCTGCTCAACCGGCTGAGAGAACAGCCGGACACGCCTCGCCGCCTGCTCTTCGAGCTGATCCGGCCGCAATCCCCACGCTCCGGCGGAACCGCGCCGGCGCGCCGCACCGGCTGATGCGGACGTCACGCTGAGGGTCGATGCGTTTCGTGCACCCCGAGCTGGCGACGTGGCTGCTGGCGCTGCCGCTGGCCGTCGCCTGGTGGACGTTCCGGCGCTATGCCCGGGCCGACTTCCTCCGCAGCGCCGCTCTGGGCGCTCGCGCCCGCGACGGATCGCGGCTGTCGACGACCCGCGCCGAAGTGCTCGCTTTGATCGCGGCACTAACGACGCTGGGGGCACTGGTTGTCGCGGCCATGCGACCGCAGCTGCTCATCGAGTGGCGCCTGCCCGAGTTCGAGAAGCGCGACCTGGTGCTCGTGCTCGATCGCTCCGTGTCGATGCGCGCTGCCGACGTGCCGCCGACCCGCTTCGCCCGCGCGGTGACCGAGATCAAGCAGTTCCTGGAGGAAAAGCCGGCCGAGATCGATCGCGTCGCGCTCGTCGGCTTCTCGAATGCCGCGATCGCCGTGTCGCACTTCACGCGTAACGTCGACAGCCTGTACTTCTATCTCGACTGGATGGCGGAAGACACCCGGCCAAACTTTGGCACCGATATCGGCACGGCGCTGCTCACCGCCTCGGATGTCATCACCCGCGACAAGCAGCCGGGCACCAAGGTCGTTCTCCTGATCTCCGACGGCGAGGACGACGGCGAGGTGCTCGACACGGCGATCAACGAACTCCGCAACAAGGGGGTCACGCTTTACAGCGTCGGCGTCGGCGGCTCACGGCCGGTCGACGTCGCGGTCCCCGCCGACGATGGTATCGGCGAAGCCGGATGGGCGCTCCGAGTGACGTTCAACGAGGCAACGCTCCGCAGCGTGGCCTCGGCTGGCGGTGGACGCTATTACCGCTCGCAGACCGGCCACGAGCTTCTGGACGCGATGCGCGATCTGGCATCGCGCGAGCGGCGCCAGATCGGTTTCGTCACCCAGACCGAGTACCGCGATCTGCATCCCTTCGCGCTCGGCGTGGCGGCCCTCGCCGCCTGCGCCCTGCTCGTCACGATATGACCACCGACTTCTCCACCCTCACCGCCGCCGACGCACGCGACCGGGTTGCCCGGCTCGAGGCCGACATCGCCGCCGTCGTCGTCGGCCAGCCGCACCTGATTCGGCGGCTGGTCACGGCGCTCTTTTCGGCCATCCCGTTCACCGCGTCCGGCAGCGGCGACGCGGTCGGCTGCGGCCACGTGCTGCTCGAAGGTGTTCCCGGTGTCGCCAAGACGCTCACCGCGACGACCATCTCGCGTGCAATCTCGGCGGAGTTCCACCGCATCCAGCTCACGCCCGACCTGCTGCCCGCGGACATCATCGGCACGCGCATCTACGACGCCGACACCGGCCACTTCCGGACCGAGAAAGGACCGGTCTTCACCAACATCCTGCTCGCCGACGAAATCAACCGGGCTACGCCGAAGACGCAGAGCGCGCTGCTCGAGGCGATGCAGGAACGGCAGGTGACCATCGCCGACACCTCGTACCCGCTGCCCGACCCGTTCTGGGTGCTCGCCACGCAGAACCCCGTCGAGCAGGAAGGCGTTTACCCGCTGCCCGAAGCGCAGCTCGATCGCTTCAGCATGCTGCTCCGTGTCGGCTATCCGGGGCATGCCGACGAAGTGAACATGCTGCGCCAGGGCGTAGAGCGGCCGAAACCGGGCACCCGGCTGGCGCCAGCCGATGTCGGGCGAATCCGCGATCTCATTCGCCAGACCGTCGCCGTCGACGACAAGATCCGCGACTACATCGTCCGGCTCGGCCGCGCGTCACGGCGCCCGGACGAAGTCGGCCGCCCTCACCTCGTGCAGATGGTCGCGTTGGGTGTTTCTCCCCGCGCCTTCCAGCACATTCTCGCGCTGGCCAGGGTGACCGCATTCCTCGCCGGCCGCGATTACGTGCTGCCGGCCGACGTGAAGAGCATCTTTCCTGACGCCGCGCGCCATCGCATCGCGCGCTCCGTGCGGGCCGAGGTCGAAGAGGTGTCGACGGACGCCGTGGTGGCCGAACTGCTGGAGGCTACGCCGCTGCCATAGCGGTGTCTGCGTCCAATGACGATTGAGGATTGGCAATTGACGATTTACTGACGATTGATGATTTCAGGATTGCGTCATTCGATTGAGGATTGTGGCATTGAAAATTGGGGGCATTGACGAACGGGTTGATTGCCGATTGGGCACCGCGGTGTCCCGATCATGCCAGTGCGACAGCAAGAGTCGCCAGTGCCCCAATCTTCAATCAACTCAATGAATCGTCAATCGTCAGTCACCAATCGACAATGGACGCCCGCGAGTCGCCCTATGCTTCCTGAACGGATAACCCGGGAGCTTCGTTACCTGGAGATCTACACCGCGAGAAAGATGCGGAACCTGCGAGCGGGAACGTACCAGTCGCGCTCGCGCGGACCGGGGTTCGACTTCGACGAGCATCGCCCGTACCGGCCCGGAGACGACGTGCGGCGGATTGACTGGAACGTGACCGCCAGGCTCCGGCAGCCGTTCGTTCGCGAGACGCACGCCGAGCGCGAGCTCAACGTCATCGTCGCGCTGGACCTGTCGGCGAGCATGGCGTTCGGCACCGCGGCGCTCGACAAGAAAGAGCTGATGCTCTACGTCGCCGCCTGCTTCGGCTTCTCCGCCGCTGCCGATCAGATCAACCTCGGTCTGCTCGCCTTCGGGCAGCGCGTCCTCCAGTACTGGCCGCCCCGGCGCTCCAAGGGACGCGCATGGCGCGCGCTCGACGAACTGTGGCGCATCGAGGCAGATCCTGGCCCGACCGCGATCGCACCGGTCGCCGCGTTCCTGCACAAGCGCCTGCGGCACGCCAGCCTGATCTTCATCGTCTCCGACTTCCTCACCAGCGAGTCGCTGCCCGGCATCCCGGAGCTCCGCCTCCTCACCGCCGCGCACGACGTGGTCGGCGTCGTGATTCAGGATCCGTCCGAGCTGTCGCTCTTTGCCGGCGGCGGCGAGGTCAGGGTGAAGGACTCTGAATCGGGTCTGCTTCGGAGGCTGGCGATCACCGGCCGCAGCCGCCGACGCTTTGCCGCGACAATGGCCGCCCGGCGCGAGCAGCTCACCGATGCGTTCTACGATGCGGGGATGGACCATGCGTTCCTGTCGGATCGCCCCGCTCGCGGCGCTCCTGACGGCGAGGCCGCGCCGGGAACGAGCTTCGTCCTCGAGCCGTTGATGGAGCTCTTCAGCGCCCGGAGGCGTGCATCATGATTCGTGTTTCCCGGCTGGCGACGATCGCCGCGCTTCTGCTGCCGCTCCTGGCCACCGCCAGCGCCTACGGCCAGAGCCAGCCCGCTGCTCCGGCTAAGGCGCAGCCGAGAAAGCGCGCGGCCGAACCAGCCCCGGCGCCCGCGCCGGCGCCGCCGCCCGACATTCGCGTCCACTCGAGCCTGAGCCAGACGGCGGCCTGGGTCGGAGATCCCGTCGCGTTCGTCGTCGAGATCGAGATGGCGCCCGGCGTCGAGCTCGTGGCCGACGACCTCAAGCCGGAAAAGCTGACGATTGAAGGCCTCGAGCTCGGGACCAGCTCCTCGAGCGAAGACACCAAGGCCGATGGCTGGCGGACTGTCCGGTACGTCTATCCCGTTACTCCCTGGGACACGCAGCCGCCCAAGCGGATCGGCGACCTCGTCGTGAAGTTCCGGCGCCCGGTGACTCCCGCGACTGCCGACGGCAGCGCCCCGGCGCTGGAGCTCAAAGTGCCGGGCGCGACGCTGTCGATGCGCAGCATGCTGCCGGACGACGGGAGCGCCAGCGGGGCACGGGATCGTCAGGCGTCGCTGCCGGTGCCAGGCTGGACCGCATGGCTGCGGCCGATCGGTTTGGGGTTCATCGCGCTCGGCGCGGCGCCGGTCGTGCTCTGGATTCTCGGTCGCGTGCGACAGCCACGCGTGTCGAAGCCGCGGCCGTCCACCCGATCCTTGCACGCGCTTGCCAAGTCGCTGTTCGACGAGTTGCAAATCATCGATACCAGCACGCCGGACGGCCGGCGCCGGGCCTACGATCGAATCGATCAGGACGTGCGTGCTTACGTGATGCAGGCGGAGAATGTGCCGGCCCCGGCGCTGACCGCCGACGAGCTGCGCGCGAAGCTGTCGGGGGCGCGGCGCGTCCGCGCCGACGCGGTCTGCGACGTGCTCGCCGCCTGCGAGCACGCGCGCTACGCTCCGGCCGATCGGGTCCCCGACGCGAGCGCGCTCGGCGAGACCATCAGCCACGTGCGCGCGGCACTGGGACGATAGCCGCATGGCCCTCAGCGGTCTCTCCGGCCTGACGCTGCAGCAACCGTGGGCCCTCGCCCTGATTCCAGCGGGCCTTCTGATGCTGGTCGTCCGGCTGGTCTGGCGCCGGCGCCGCTATATCGTGCTGCCGACCGCGCACCTGATCCCCAAGGGCGGGTTCAAGCCGTCGATCGTGCGGCGGCTGCCGGTCCTGTTCGGCCTGTTTGCCATCGCCGCGACGGCGGTGGCGCTTGCGGATCCGGTGGTACCGCATTCCACCGAGAACCTGGAGTCGTTGGGCATCGACATCATGCTCGTGCTCGATCTCTCGTCGAGCATGAACACGGAGATGGCAGGGGGCTCCACCTCGCCCGACGCGCACAGGGGACCGACGCGGCTCGACGTCACCCGGCAGGCGCTGCGATCGTTCATCAACAGCCGCCACGGCGATCGGCTCGGCATGGTCGTCTTCTCGAACTACGCCTACGTGGTGAGCCCGCTGACCGTCGATCGCGAGTACCTGCT
>DATJFF010000038.1:0-4362 GCA_035495795.1 Vicinamibacterales bacterium | reverse complement strand
TTCCGGAAGCTGAACGAGGGCGGCACGACGATCGTGCAGGTGACGCACTCCGAGGTGAACGCGGGCTTCGGCCATCGCGTGATCCGCCTGAAGGACGGCTGGGTCGTTGATGAAAAGTGAACCGCCGCGTCTGCTGCTGGCCGACGACCAGCCGGACGTGCTCGAGGCCCTGCGGCTGCTGCTGAAGCCGGAAGGTTACGCGATAGAGACCGCGGCCTCCCCGCAGCAGATCGTACGCGCGCTGGAGATGAAGGACTTCGATGTCGTCCTGATGGATCTCAACTACGCGCGCGACACCACGTCGGGCTTAGAGGGGCTGGACCTGCTTCAGCGGATTCACACCGCCGATGAGTCGCTGCCGATCGTCGTGATGACGGCGTGGGGATCGGTGAACGTCGCCGTTGAGGCGATGCGCCGCGGCGCCCGCGATTTCGTCCAGAAGCCGTGGGACAACGAGCGGCTGCTGTCGATCGTCCGCACCCAGACCGAGCTCGGCCGGGCACTGCGGCGCGGCCGCCAGCTCGAGGCGGCAAACCGGGCACTGCAGGCCGACGGCTCCAGCGCCATACTGGCCGAGTCCGGCGCCATGCGTCCGGTGCTCGAGATGATCGCCCGGGTCGGCCCGTCGGATGCCAACGTCCTCATCACCGGCGAGAACGGCAGCGGCAAGAGCCTGGTGGCACAGGCGCTCCACGCCGTGTCCCCGCGGACGGGACGGCCGATGGTGACGGTGAACGCCGGCGGCATGGCCGAAGGCGTGTTCGAGTCGGAGCTGTTCGGCCACCTCAAAGGCTCGTTCACCGACGCAAAAGCCGATCGCGTCGGCCGCTTCGAGCTCGCCGACGGGAGCACGCTGTTCCTCGACGAGATCGCCAACGTCCCGCTCACCCAGCAGCAGAAGCTGCTCAGGGTGATCGAGACCGGCGAGTTCGAGCGGCTCGGCTCGTCGAAGACGCGGAAGGTGAACGTCCGGCTGATCTCGGCGACCAACGCCGATCTGAACGCCGAGGTCGCCGCCGGCAGGTTCAGGCAGGACCTGCTGTTCCGCCTCAACACCATCGAGATCCATCTGCCGCCGCTCCGCGATCGGCGCGAGGACATCCCGCTGCTGGCCAAACACTTCCTGCACCAGCACGCGCAGCGATATCGGAAGCACGTCTCAGGGTTCGACCCCGGCGCGATGCAGCAGCTGCTCGATCATCGCTGGCCCGGCAATGTCCGCGAGCTCGATCACGCGGTCGAGCGATCGGTGCTGATGTCGGGCGGCAGTACGATCCGCTCCCAGGATCTCGGGCTGCGGGTCGACGGCGGCGGCGCCGCGCGGATCGAAGACATGAGCCTCGAGGACGTCGAGGCGTTCCTGATCAAGAAGGCGATGGCTCGTTACGGCAACGTGAGCCAGGCGGCTCGCGCGCTTGGTCTTTCGAGGAGTGCTTTGTACAGGAGACTGGAGCGATACAAGCTGTAGCGCGGCCTGCTCCGGCCGGACCGGCGCTTCGCGCCGATCGGGAGTACGCTGCGCGCGATCGGGACGGTGACCGCGGAGGGACTGCCGGCATTCGGGCATGCCTGGCCAGACAGTCCCGAAACGCTGGCCCGAGCTGACCACGGGGCCTCATCCCTCCCGATGGATAATCCCTCGCGAAGGTCGCGGCCCTCGGCGAAGCCTCGTTCCGCGCCCCTCCCGACACGCGACCGATGCCCCGACTCACCATCGACCAGCACATCGTCCTCCTCACCGTCGGCGCCGCGGGACCGGCGGCGGTGGTGGCGTTGGCGCTGCTCTGGACGGGCGACTACACGCCGAAGGTGCAGTGGACGCTGAGCGTGCTGGTAGTCCTCGCCCTCGCTGGTTTCGCGAGCGCGGTGCGCTCGCGAGTCGTCGTGCCGCTCCAGACGCTGGCCAACCTGCTCGCCGCGCTGCGCGAGGACGACTTCAGCATCCGCGGCCGGGCCGAGAATCCTGACGATCCGTTTGGGGCCGCCCTGGCCGAGGTCAATGCCCTGGCCGAGACGCTGCACCACCAGCGGCTCGGCGCGGTCGAAGCGACCGCCCTCCTCCGCACCGTCATGGAACAGATTGACGTCGCGGTGTTCGCGTTCGATCCGACGCAGCACCTCCGGATTGCGAACCGCACCGGCGAGCGCCTGATGAACCGCACCGTTGAGCAGATGCTCGGCCGCACCGCCGAGGAACTGGGCGTCACGCACTGGTTCGGCGACGCGCCCCGCGTCGTCGACATCGCGGAAGCCGGCGGAGCCCGCGGCCGCTGGGAGGTGAGGCGCACGACTTTCCGCCTGGGCGGCCTTCCGCACGATCTCCTGCTGCTCTCGGACGTGAGCCGGCCGCTGCGGGAACAGGAGCGGCAGGCCTGGCAGCGCCTGATCCGCGTCATCGGCCACGAGCTCGGCAACTCGCTCGGCCCGATCAAGTCGATCGCCGGCAGCCTCGAGACGATGCTCCAGCGCGACCCGCCGCCGTCCGACTGGCGCGACGACATGCAGCGCGGCCTCCAGGTGATTGCGTCGCGCACCGAATCGCTCAGCCGCTTCACCGGCGCCTACGCGCGGCTGGCGCGCCTGCCGGCCCCGAAGCAAACCCCGATCGTGCTCAAGCCGTTCCTGCACCGTCTCGCCGGCCTCGAAACGCGCGTGCCAGTCCAGGTCCGGCCGGGGCCGGACGTCACCATCTCGGCCGACCCGGATCAGCTCGAGCAGCTGTTCATCAACCTGCTGCGCAACGCCGCCGATGCGACGCTCGAAGTGGGCGGCGGCACGGTCACGCTCGGCTGGCGCCGATTGAAGGACACCGTCGGCATCTGGGTGGACGATGAAGGACCGGGGTTGTCGAACACGGCCAACCTGTTCGTGCCGTTCTTCACGACAAAACCGGGCGGATCGGGCATCGGGCTGGTGCTGTGCCGTCAGATTGCGGAAGCGCACGAAGGCTCGCTGCGGCTCGAGAACCGCGCCGATAAGCGAGGGTGTCGCGCGGCCTTGACGCTACCCGCGTAGGCCTCGCGCTTCGCGCTCGGTAGGCAGCCGCTTCGCGGCCGCAAGCCGCGATAGCGCGCGTCAGGCGCGCCGGCGGCGCGTAGGGATCGATCGATCTGACGGGGCAAACCGTGTAGCGGGCAGTCCCGACGGCCGTCAGGCCCTCCCGATCAGGCGCAAGCCACTCCCGACAAGCGCGAGCCGCGAAGCGGTGAGCGACCGTCCCGACTCCGGCGGCGCGGCTCGCGCAGCCGAGCGCCGCTCAGCTACACTGCGCCGCATGAAGCCCCTCTTCGCGTGCACGCTCCTCGCGGCGGCGTGTCTGGCGACGGCGCCGGCCGCTCAAGGCAAGAAGTATGTCGGCAGCGACGGCAGGCTCCGCGTGGCGCTGGCCAAACAACCGCTCTCCCCCACCGGGCCCTCAAAGGGTCCCGATACGATGGCAAGCGGCGGCATCCAAAAAATTCTCGCCGATCTCGGGGCAACGGTGCGTGTCGAGGCGGCGGCGCTCACCACCGACGAGGAGACCGAATACGGCGGCTGGAAGCGTCTCGGCATGTCGCTCGGGCACTTTGCGGATATCGTTTCGAAGAACGAGCGCGACGGCGTATTCACGGTTGGACTGCTCGCGACGTGTCCGTCGATGCCCGGTCTTGTCGCCGGACTCCAGCACTCGGGGCCGACGCGGGAACCGATTCGCATCGGGATGCTCTGGCTCGACGCGCATCCCGACTTCAACACGCCGGAAACGACGCGCAGCGGATCGCTCGGCGGCATGCCGGTCGCGGTCGCCACCGGCCGCGCGCTCCAGGCAATGCGGCTCGACGCCAAGCTGGATCCACCGCTTGCCGATCAGCACGTGGTGATGGGCGGCGTCCGGCTCACCGATCCGCTCGAGCAGCGGCTGCTCGACGATTCGCGGATCGAGCAGCTCTCGGTGGAAGATCTGCGGCAGATGACGCCGGCCATCTTCGCGCAGCTCGACCGCCTCGATCGCACGACCGACAAGATCTACGTCCACATCGACATGGACGTCCTCGACCCGCGTGAGGTCATGGCCCACGGCAACAAGGTGCCGAACGGCCCGTCGAGCGAACAGCTCGCGGCGCTGTTCGAGCGCATCTTCGCCAAGTACGAGAAGGCGTCAGCCATCGGCTTCGCGACGATTCCGCCGACCGACGAAGGCGGCCTCTCGATTGCCGCGTTCAACCGGATGGTCGCCGGGGCGGTGCGCGGCCTCGCGCAACGCGCTCGGTAGGCGCCTCGCGCTGGCGCGCTCGGTGGCGCTCGCTGCGCGATCGCAGGCGGCGCGTTCGCGCCGTAGGCCGCGCTCCGCGCGTCAGGCGCAGCTTCGCTGCGCAGGAATCT
>DATJFF010000037.1:0-3209 GCA_035495795.1 Vicinamibacterales bacterium | reverse complement strand
GCCGGGTCCTACCACGCGCGCGATCCGCTCGCTCCGCCGACGCTCGTCGTCACCGCCGAGCACTACAACCGGCTGATCAGGCTCGTCGAGGGGAAGACGCCGCCGCGGATTCGCGTCGAGGTGAAGACGACCGCGTCAGCGGCCGACGTCGAGAGCGGCAACATCGTCGCGGAGATTCCCGGGACAGGGAAGCCAGACGAGGTCGTGATGATTGGTGCTCACTTCGATTCGTGGCACAGCGGAACCGGCGCGACCGACAACGGGGCCGGCAGCGCCGTCATGATCGAGGTGATGCGGGTGTTGAAGGCGCTCAATCTGCGGATGGAACGCACCGTCCGGCTCGCCCTCTGGGGCGGCGAGGAGCAAGGCCTCCTCGGCTCGCTGGAGTACGTGAAGGCGCACTTCGCGGACCCGAAGACAATGGCGCTCAAGCCGGAATACGCAAAGCTGTCTGGCTATTTCAATCTCGACAACGGCAGCGGCAGGATTCGCGGCGTCTACCTCCAGGAGCACGACGCGATGCGCCCGCTGTTCGAACAGTGGCTCGCGCCGTTCCATGATCTGGGAGTGACGACCATCAGCATCCACAACACCGGCGGCACCGATCACCTGTCGTTCGCGCGCGTCGGGTTGCCAGGTTTTCAGTTCATCCAGGACCAGTTGGCGTACGGAACCGTCACGCACCACACGTCCGCGGACACGTACGACGAGGCCATCCCGGCGGACCTGATGCAGGCCTCCGCGGTGATTGCCACAGTCGTCTACGAGGCCGCGAACCGGCCTGAACGACTTCCGCGGCGCGAGCCTCCGCGGCCGGCGAAGTAGGCGGGCTGCAAGGCAAAGGCAAAAGGCAAAAGGCAAAAGGCAGAAGGCAGAAGGCAGAAACACCGGCTCGCCTCTATAATCCGCTCGACATGAAGACCTCGGGCGTGCTCTGGACCAGCAGCTGCACGATCGCGCTCGCGCTTTCCGCGGCGGCGTTCGCGCAGCGCGCAAGTCAACCGGATTGGAAAGCGGTCGAGCCAGAAGCGCTGCGCCACTACCAGTCGCTCATCCAGTTCGATACGAGCGCGAGCGAGCGCAAGGAGGCTGAGTACCTCAAAGAGGTGCTCGACCAGAACGGCATCCCGGCGCAGATCCTGTTCAAGGATCCCGAGCGGCCGAACGTGCTCGCGCGGCTGAAGGGCTCCGGCAAGAAGCGGCCGCTCCTGCTGCTCGGCCATCTCGACACCGTGACCGTAGACGCCTCCAAGTGGAAGTTCCCGCCGTTCAGCGCGACGCGTGACGGCGGGTACGTTTACGGCCGCGGCGCCATCGACGACAAGGACAACCTGAGCGGCGCGCTGATGGCGATGCTGCTCCTGAAGCGGTTGAACGTGCCACTCGATCGCGACGTCATCCTTCTCGCCGAATCGGGCGAGGAAGGCGCGTCGAACCTCGGCATCGGCTACATGATGGCCGAGCACTATCCCGAGATCGAGCCGGAGTACTGCATTGCCGAGGGCGGCGACACCATCCGCGAGGGCGGCGAGGTCCGTTACGCGACCGTGCAGGTCACCGAGAAAGTGGTGCGCGGCGTCGAGTTGACGGCAGCGGGCATTTCCGGCCACGGCTCGGTGCCGCTCAAGTCCAACCCGATCGGACATCTCGGCAACGCGGTCGGCCGTTTCATCACCTGGCAGCCCGAGGTCCGGATCGACGAGACCATCGGCACCTACTTTCGACGGCTCGCGATGCTGGCCACGCCAGAACAGGCGAAGTACTATCGCGACGTCCTCTCACCGGATCCGAAAGTGGCCGGCGCGGCTGCCGACTGGCTCTTCGAGCACGAGCCGCGTCACGCGTCGATGGTCCGCACCTCGGTGTCGCCGAACATCTTCACCGGCGGTTATCGCTCCAACGTGATTCCATCCGAGGCCAAGGCCCGCCTCGACGTGCGGATGGTCCCCGGCGAGGATACCGAGAAGCTCCTCGAGCAGATCCGCAATGCCATCGACGATCCGGCGGTCACCGTCCAGTTCGCCGGCGGTGGCGGCGGCAACCGTCCGGCGATCCCACCAACGCGTACCGATTCGGAGCTGTTCAAGACGGTCGAGGCCGCGGTCACTGCTGTCTACAACGTGCCGACGCTGCCATCGATGAGCACGTATGCCACCGACATGTGGCCGCTCCGGGCGAAAGGCGCGCAGTGCGTCGGCATCGGCTCGGCGGTCGACATCGAGGACCAGACGAAGGGGTTCGGGATGCACAGCGATCAGGAGCGCCTGCTCGAGAGCGAGCTCTACCGCTTCGTGCGCCTCAACTGGGAGATCGTCAGCGAGCTGGCGCGGGCCCGCTGACAGCAGTACCCGGATTGGATAGAGGGCGTGATGTCAGTTCGGTTCTGGTGCGCGGCGCTCCTTGCTCTCACCACAGCGGCCGCTGGCTACCTCGAAGCCCGCGACCGTCATGAGCGCGGCCATCACGTGCCGGTCCGCGTCCGCGTGCTGAGCTACAACGTCCATCACGGCGAGGGGATGGACGGCCGGATCGACCTTGCCCGGCAGGCCGACGTCCTCAACCGCGAAGCACCAGAACTGGTGGCGCTGCAGGAAGTGGACCGAAGTACGAGGCGGAGCGGCGGTGTCGATCAACTCGCCGAGTTCGCGCGGCTCACCGGACTCACGCCGGTATTCGGCCGGACCATCGAGTTCCAGGGCGGCGGCTATGGCGTCGGCGTCTTGTCCCGGCTGCCGCTCCAGGGGATACGGCAGCGCCTCCTGCCGGGATCGCCAGATCGCGAACCGCGCACCGCGCTCACCGTTGACGTCGATCTGCCGGGCGGTGGCCCACGCGTGCAGTTCACAGCCACGCACCTGGACCAGGGCCGCGAAGCCGCGGACAAGCTCGCCCAGGCCAGCTATCTCGCCGCCGCGCTGAGCCACAGGAACGATCAGTTGGGCATTCTCGCTGGCGATATGAACACGAGGCCGGAAACCGAGCCGATGCAGATCCTCGCGCGCCGCTGGACCGATACTTTCGCGGATCCGCCGCCCGATTCGAATGGCCGGCCGCGCCGCCGCATCGATTACGTGATGGTGCGTCCAGCTCAGGCCTGGCGGGTGATCGAGTCGCGCTCTGTGGACGCGCCGCTGGCCTCCGACCACCAGCCGGTGCTGGTCGTGCTCGAGTGGACTGGCGCGACCGATCGCGCCGTGCGCGCTGCGCCG
>DATJFF010000036.1:0-5542 GCA_035495795.1 Vicinamibacterales bacterium | reverse complement strand
CACGGTGGTCGGCCAACTTGCCGGCGCCGGCTGCACGTCGAACGCGCGCGTGATCGTCGAAAAGCCGTTTGGCCGCGACCTCGCATCGGCGCGGGAACTCAACCGCGTACTCCACGAGCACTTTGCGGAGCCGGCGATCTTCCGCATCGATCACTACCTGGGAAAGGAAGCGGTCCAGAACATCCTCTATTTCCGCTTTGCCAATGCGTTCCTCGAGCCGATCTGGAATCGGCAGTACGTGGAGAACGTGCAGATCACGATGGCCGAGAGCTTCGGCGTTACCGGGCGCGGCAAGTTCTACGACGAAACGGGCGTGATCCGGGACGTCATCCAGAATCACCTGTTCCAGATTGTGAGCTACCTGGCCATGGAGGCGCCGTCGTCGACCTATGACGAAGCCATTCGCGACGAGCAGGCCAAGGTGCTGCGCACGATTCGACCGATGAACGCGCAGAAGATCACGCGCGGCCAGGTCCGCGGCTATCGCGACGAGCCCGGGGTGGCGAAAGACTCGCCGGTCGCGACTTATGCGGCGCTGCGGCTCGACGTGGACTCGTGGCGATGGGCGGACGTCCCCTTCTACGTGCGAGCCGGAAAGTGCCTGAAGACAACGACCACGGAGGTGTTCGTGGAGCTCAAGGTGGCGCCGCAGGTCGTGTTTGCGGAAGCGAGACCATCGGTCGGCAATTACGTGCGCTTTCGCCTGAACCCGCAGGTCGCGATCGCGATTGGTGCTCGCGGTAAGCGGCCGGGCGAAATGATGGCCGGTCGCGACGTCGAGCTTTCGGTCGTGGAGCAGCCGGCCGGGACGCGCCTGGGTGATTACGAGCGGTTGCTGGGCGACGCGATCGCCGGCGACGCGACGCTGTTCGCGCGACAGGACGTCGTAGAAGCCGCGTGGGCGATCGTCGATCCGTTGCTCGCCGATCCGGGTCCGATGTTCGAGTACGAACCGGGTTCGTGGGGACCGCCGCAAGCCGATAGGCTCGTGGCCGAAATTGGCGGCTGGAACACACCGCAATGAAGCGCGTTCTGGTCATCGACGTCGGCGGCACGAACCTCGGGTAGAGGGTCGCCAACAAGGAGGAAGCCGTGGCTCGTTCTTCTGTACGACTCGCAGCTCGCGGCTCACACCACGGGGCCGGAGCCGACGTGTCGCCTGCGAACGTCTGCTTGCTGTCGAACGGTCGTTATACCGTCATGCTGACCGAGGCCGGGAGCGGATACAGCACTTGTGATGGGATCGACGTGACGCGCTGGCGCGAGGACGCGACCAGTGACTGCTGGGGACAGTTCTTCTACATCCGCGACCTCGATGGCGGCGGCGCGTGGTCGGCCGGCTGGCAACCACTGGCTGGAGAGGCCGACGACTACGAAACGATGCTCGGTCCGGATCGGGCCGTTTTCCAGCGGCGTGACGGGGATATCGAAACGCGCTCTGAGATCGCGGTCGCAGCCGACGCGAACGCCGAGGTTCGGCGGATCACGCTAACGAATCACGGCGTCGTGCCCCACACGCTGAACGTGACCAGCTACGCTGAGGTGTCGCTCAATAGTCGCCGCGCCGATCAGGCCCATCCGGCGTTCGCCAAGCTGTTTCTCGAGACCGAGTACGTGCCCGCGCCCCCAACACTGTTGTGCCGCCGGCGGCCGCGCGCGCGGGATCAGAAACCCATCTGGGGAATGCATTGCTTGGCCGGCCCAGAAAGAGCCGACACCGCTGTCGGAGTCGTCGAGTACGAGACCGATCGGGCCAGATTTCTGGGCCGGGGCCGGTCCGCGGCCTCTCCCGCCGCCCTGGATGTCGGAGTGGTCCTGTCGGGAACCGTCGGGCCTGTCCTGGACCCTGTTTTCAGCCTGCGCCGCCGGGTCCGGCTTGCGCCGAACACATCCGCGGTCCTTGCGTTCGCAACCGCACTCGCCGCCGACCGCGACGAGGCGGTGGCGCTGGCCCGCAGGTTCAGCGATCTGGCCGAAGTAGAGCACACGTTCCAACAGTCAAGAACGCACAGTCAGGCAACTCTGGTCGCGCTCGGCATCTCACCAGACGACGCCGCGTTGTTCCGCCGGCTGGCCGCTCATGTTCTCTTCACCGGACCAGCCCTCCGCTCGCGAGAGTCCGTGATCGACAACCGTCTCGGCCAGTCGGGCCTATGGCCGTACGCGATCTCAGGAGATCTGCCGATCGTGCTGGCGCGATTCTCCAGCCGCGCACAATCGGACTTGGCCAGAGAACTGATCCGAGCCCACGCCTACTGGCGTCGCTGCGGGCTGGTGGCGGACCTCGTCCTCCTCCACGATGCCGATCCGGCTGATGAACTGCACGAACAGCTCGAGGAACTGGTGCGTCTGGGACCGACCTCCGAGATGGCAGACAAGCCAGGCGGCGTGTTCCTGCGAGGCGCGGCAGAGATGCCCGCGGCGGACGTCATGCTGCTCGAGGCCGCATCCCGCGCGATGCTGCGCGGACAGGACGGTTCAATCGCCGAACAGCTCGAACGGACACCTGTGCTCGCCACGCTGCCGCCCGACTTGCCTGTCTCAGTCGCCACAACGACAGCCCCTGCCGACACGTCGAGCGCTACCGACCAGAGGCTGTTGTTCGCGAACGGGCTCGGCGGTTTCACGCTCGATGGCCGGGAGTACGTCCTGACCCTTCACGGAATCGAGCGACCGCCGGCTCCGTGGAGCAACGTCCTCGCGAACCGTGAGTTCGGCTGCCTGATCACCGAAGCCGGTGCCGGGTACACCTGGGCGGGAAACGCCCAGATGAATCGGCTGACCCCGTGGAGCAACGACCCGGTGGCCGACCCTCCGGGCGAGGCGGTCTATGTCCGCGACGAAGAGACTGGGGAGTTCTGGTCGCCGACGCCGGGCCCCTGCGGCGGCGACGCGACGGTCGTCGTCCGACACGGGCAGGGCTACACACGCTTCATTAGTACCAGCCACGGACTCGCTCAAGACCTCGTCGTCTTCGTCTCCCCTACCGATCCGGTAAAGCTGATTCGCCTTCGGATCAGCAACACCGGTGCTCGGCCCCGGCGGCTGTCAGCAACGTTCTACGTGGAGTGGGTGCTGGGTGTGCTCCGCGAGCAGGCCGCGCTGAATGTGCTTTGCACGCTCGACTCGGAGAGTGGCGCCCTGTTCGCCCGCAGCGCGTGGGCGGGTGATTTCGCGGGGCGGGTCGCATTCGCCGATGTGGCGCGTCGTCCCCGCTCGTTCACGACCGACCGCACCGAGTTTCTGGGGCGCTACGGCGCGCCGAAAGCGCCTGCCGCCCTCGCGCGGGAGCGGCTCTCCGACCGGGTCGGTGAGCTCTACGATCCCTGCGCCGCGTTGATGACCGGGGTGGAGTTGCCGCCTGGCGGAGAGGACGTCGTCGTGTTTCTGCTCGGACAAGCGGCGACCGAGGAAGACGCGCGGCGGCTCATTCGGTTCTACGGTGAGGCCGGTCGAGCAGACAGCGCGCTGGAAGAGGTCACGGCGGGATGGGATCGCATCCTCGGGACCGTGCAGGTCCGCACGCCCGACGCCGCGCTGGATCTGATGCTCAATCGCTGGTTGATCTACCAGGCACTCGGGTGCAGGGTATGGGGCCGGACGGGGTTCTACCAGTCTGGCGGTGCCTTTGGCTTCCGCGACCAGTTGCAGGACGCGATGGCGCTCGTGTACGGCGCTGTTGAGGAAGCGCGCGGGCAGATCCTGCGAGCGGCCGCCAGACAGTTCGAGGAGGGGGACGTGCAGCACTGGTGGCACCCGCCGGCGGGCCGCGGTGTCCGCACGCGGATCACCGACGATCTCTACTTCCTGCCTCTCGTCACCTGTCACTACGTCGCCACCACCGGCGACACCGCGCTGCTGGATGAGCGGGTGCCGTTCTTGCGGGCGCCAGTCCTGAAGCCCGAGCAGGAAGAAGATTACGGTCTCCCTGATGTGAGCGACGTGACTGGGACGATCTACGAGCACTGCGCGCGAGCGCTGGATCACGGTCTGAGGCTCGGACCGCACGGCCTGCCGCTGATGGGCACCGGCGACTGGAACGATGGCATGAACCAAGTCGGAGCGGAGGGAAAGGGTGAGAGCGTCTGGAACGGTTGGTTCATGCTGGCGACGCTACGCGAGTTCGCCGCCTTGGCCGAGCAGCGCCGGGACAGTGCGCGCGCGGCTTGGTGCCTGGATAGAGCGGAGGCGCTACGAGTAGCGTTGGAGGAGCACGCCTGGGACGGCGGCTGGTACCGGCGGGCCTACTTCGACGATGGCACTCCACTCGGCTCGTCGCAGAACGAGGAGTGCCAGATTGATTCGATCGCTCAGACGTGGGCAGTGATCTCCGGCGGCGGCGACCCTGAGCGGGCCCGGCCGGCAATGGCGGCGGTCGAGAATCGTCTGGTCCGCGAAGCGGATCAGATGATCCTCCTGTTCACACCGCCGTTCGATCGCGGCTCGCTCGAGCCCGGCTACATCAAGGGCTACGTGCCCGGAATCCGCGAAAATGGTGGGCAGTACACGCATGCCGCGACCTGGGTCGTGCTGGCAACCGCCCTGCTCGGTCGGGGTAAGCGCGCGCTGGAGCTGTTCGCATTGCTCAACCCGGTCCGCCATGGCACAACTCCCGAAGACGTCGCGCGGTACATGGTGGAGCCGTACGTCGTGGCGGCGGATGTCTACGGAGCGCCGCCGCATACCGGGCGGGGTGGCTGGACTTGGTACACGGGCTCTGCCAGCTGGCTGTATCGCGTCGGCCTCGAGGCGATTCTCGGCTTCCACAAGCGAGGGGACCGTGTGAGGATCGACCCCTGCGTCGCGCCGGATTGGCCGCGCTACGAGCTGACCTACCGCCACCGCTCCGCGACCTACCATATCGTCGTGGACAATGCCGCAGGCACGGGCCGCGGCGTGCGTACCGTTACGGTAGACGCGCATACCGTGCCCGATGGCGAGATCCCGCTGATGGATGACGGAAAAGCCCATGAAGTTCGAGTCGCGCTCGGCTGAGGGACAGCCGCAGGGAGGACAGGAAGAAAGGATGGCGGACCAGCTGCCGGCAGAGGAGGACTTGGGCCGGCTGCCGACGGACAAGGAACTCGCCCGGCTTCAGCGGACCACGGTGCTGTACTACCTTCACGAAACCAATCCAGACAATGGGTTGGTCCGTGACAAGACCGCCGCCGACGCGCCATGCAGCATCGCGGCCGTCGGTCTCGCCCTGGCGACGATCCCGGCTGTTGTCGAGCGCGGCGTGCTCATTCGCAAGTTCGCCGCGAAGGCCGCTCGCCGCAGACTTCGGAGCCTCATGGACCTTCCGCAGGGACCTGAGCCCGACGCCGCCGGGTACAAGGGGTTCTTCTATCATTTCCTCGACATCGATACCGGACGTCGGGTGTGGAATTGCGAACTCTCCACGCTCGACTCCGCGTTCCTGTTCGCGGGTGCCCTTACCTGCGGCACCTACTTCGACGGCGACACGGAGGAGGAGGCTGAGGTCAGACGGCTGGCCGACGCGCTCTACCGGCGGGCGGACTGGGACTGGGCGTGTAATGGT
>DATJFF010000035.1:0-44517 GCA_035495795.1 Vicinamibacterales bacterium | reverse complement strand
CTCAGGGCGGCGGCAAGCCCGTGAACCGTCCTTGCGAGTTGGCCGTGCGCCTCGGCGATGTCTTCACTGATGCGCGTCGCCAGGCCCTGGAACTCGTAATCCTTGCTGTCCACGAACGGCGTCAGCTGCTGCAGGAACACGATCAGCCGCGACTCGAACAGCGCGAGGTGATCCGTTTGCTGGCGGACGACGTCGATGACCGTACCAAGGACGTCCGGCACGGCCCGCTGCGCGGCGACGTTGCGGTTGATGTGATCGACGAGGGCGGAATTGAACGCCTGCTGCTGTTCGAGAGCGGGTTGCACGACCGACACGGCGAGACGAGCAAGGCGTCCCCGCCATCCGCCTGGCAGCGGCGCGATGGCGCGCGTGATCTCCCAGCGCTGGTTGAGCGGCGTGACCTGTGTTTCGTCTGGTGCGGCCGAGGACTGCGACGGCCGAGGCAAGGCCTGGATGGCGGCGTCGAGACCCGTCAGCGCATCGTTGTACCGGCGATCGGCGTCGTGCCGTTCCTGCTTGAGCCGCGTCAGGTCCGCTTCGGAAACCGTGCGGACAATCTTCACCGGCCGACAACCCCTTCGAGGGGGCTGCTGGCCGTTGCGTAGGCCTTTCGCGGAATCCGTCCGGCGAGGTAGGCGAGGCGGCCGGCTTCGACGGCAAGCTTCATCGCTTGCGCCATCGCCACCGGGTCGGCCGCGCCGGCGATCGCCGTGTTCATCAGCACGCCGTCGGCCCCCAACTCCATCGCCACCGCCGCGTCCGAGGCCGTGCCGACGCCCGCATCGACGATCACCGGCACCTTCGATTGCTCGCGGATGATCCGGATGTTGTTCGGGTTCTGGATGCCGAGGCCCGATCCGATCGGCGCGCCGAGCGGCATCACAGCCGCGGCGCCCGCGTCCTCGAGCTTCCGGCACACCACGGGATCGTCGTTGGTGTAGGGCAGGACGACGAAGCCCTCTTTCACCAGGACGCGGGTGGCCTCGACGAGCGCGGCCGTGTCGGGGAACAGCGTCTTCTCGTCGCCGATCACCTCGAGCTTCACCCAGTTCGACATGCCGGCTTCGCGGCCGAGCCGGGCGGTGCGAATCGCTTCGTCGGCGGTGTAGCAGGCGGCGGTGTTCGGCAGCAGGAAGATCTTCGCGGTGTCGATGTAGTCGAGAAGCGATTCCGTCTTGCGGGAGATGTCCACGCGCCGGACCGCCACCGTCACCATGTCAGCGCCGGACGCCACATGAGCAGCGCGCATGATGGCGTGCGAGGAGTACTTGCCGGTGCCGACGATGAGCCTCGATGAGAACTCTCGGCCGGCAATCACGAACGCGTCAGACATGATCGGATTGTATCCGGTGCGACGGGGTGCGGCGTGTGCCACGGGCGCGACGTGCTTCCCGCTAGCCGCCACCGACGAAGTTCACGATCTCTACAGCGTCGCCGGCCGCGATCCGAGTTTCGTCGTAGAGCGCTTTCTTGACCACCGTCTCGTTCAACTCCACTGCAACGCGCCGTGCGTCGATCGCCAGATGCGCCAGCAACCCCGTCACGGTGAGCGGAGACGGGACGGTGGCCGGCTCGCCGTTGAGGATTACGTCCATGGTCCGATCCTAACCGAGAAGCACCGCGTATCGTGTTGAGCCGATTCATCTTCGGGCAGCATTTGAACACCTGTTCTACCGCTATAATAGAGCGGATATGTCCTCGCAAGCCGCCGCAACCGATCCTCTGGGTCTTGCCGGATTCACCTTTGCCGATTTGCATCGGCCGGCCCGGCTGCGGGAGCTCTACGAGCGGTTCATCGAAGAGGTCGCGACAACCGAGCCGGAACTGTGGGCGCAGTGGACGCAGTACCGCGAGCTGCCGGAGTCGCTGTCGCCGGTGTCGCGCGGCAACCTCGTGGTGCAGATGGCGCCGTACGTCAGCCGGTTTGTCGCCCGACTGTTCGGCGTCGGCCCGGACGCGGAGACCCTCCGCGCCAGTACCGCTGCCTACGACGATCTGTTCAGGTTCAAGATCGACTTCGTGCGCCGGCGCGCGCTGCCGCTGCTCAAGGGCGGTGCGTCGGTCGCGGCGTCCGAGGCTGAACACGCATTCGTGGCCGGCATCGTCGCGGCCGCGGCGAGCTCAGGGGTCGTACCGGTCACTCCCGATGCCGAGCTGGCGATTGCCCGTGCCGGCTGCCGGCTGCTCGATCGCGAGGAGGCAGCACGCGCGAGTGGGACCGAGGCTGAGAAGGCGGCCGTAGCATCGGACATCAACTCGCTCAAGGCCTGGGTGGCGGCGCACGTCCACCACCCGGGCTACCGCGACTGGGTGGTGTTTCGCTTCCCCGAGCCGCTCGAGGCCGAGCATCTGGTCCACATCCAGCGGCCGGGACCGATTCCCGAGGTCATCACCGGGCCCGATCCCAAGCTCCGCCGGCGCGACGGCTTCGCGCTCACGGATTCGCGCTACACCACGCGCGAAGTGCTCAGCGAAATTCACTACTGCGTGCTGTGCCACGAGCGTGACAAGGACAGCTGCTCGAAAGGGATACGCGACAAGAGCGGCGCCGTCACCGAGAACGCGCTCGGCATCAAGCTGCCGGGCTGCCCGCTCGACGAGAAGATCTCGGAGATGCACACCGCGCGGAAGCGCGGCGACGCGATCGGCGCGCTGGCGATCGTCACCGTTGACAACCCGATGTGCCCGGGCACCGGCCACCGGATCTGCAACGACTGCATGAAGGCCTGCATCTACCAGAAGCAGGAGCCGGTGAACATTCCGCAGGTCGAGACCGGGGTCCTCACCGACGTGCTCAACCTGCCGTTCGGCGTCGAGATCTACGGCTTCCTGACACGCTGGAACCCGCTGAGCATCTCGCGGCCGTACGCGTTGCCATACAACGGCAAGAACGTGCTGGTGGTCGGCCTCGGGCCGGCCGGGTACACGCTGTCGCACTACCTGCTCAATGAAGGCTTCGGCGTGATCGCGATCGACGGGCTCAAGATCGAGCCGCTGCCCGACGACATCGTCGGCGCGCACGGCCATTCGCCGCGTCCGATCCGGACGTGGTCAGAGATCTACCGGCCGCTCGACGAGCGCGTGCTCGAAGGCTTCGGCGGCGTGTCGGAGTACGGCATCACGGTGCGGTGGGACAAGAACTTCCTCACCCTCATCCACCTCACGCTGGCCCGCCGCGACAAGTTCAAGGTCTACGGCGGCGTCCGGTTCGGCGGGTCGCTGCCGATCGAGGAGGCGTGGGCGCACGGCATCGACCACGTTGCGATTGCCGCCGGCGCCGGCCGGCCGACGATCATCGACATCAAGAACAACCTGATTCGGGGGATCCGGAAGGCGAGCGACTTCCTGATGGCGCTGCAGCTCACCGGCGCTTTCAAGAAGGACGCGCTGTCGAACCTCCAGGTGCGCCTCCCGGCGGTGGTGATCGGCGGCGGGCTGACCGGCATCGACACGGCCACCGAGCTGATGGCCTACTACCCGATCCAGGTGGAGAAGATTCTGGCGCGTTACGAGGCGCTGGTCGCGGCGCTGGGCGAGCCCGCGGTGCGCGGCCAGATGGACGTGGAGGAGCAGCAGATCCTCGATGAGTTCCTCGTCCACGGCAAGGCCGTCCGTGCCGAGCGCGCCCGCGCCAAGGTGGCGGGAGAGCCGCCCAACTTCATCGAGATGATTCGCGGGTGGGGCGGCGTCACGCTGGCCTACCGCAAGCGCTTGCAGGACGCGCCCGCCTATCGGCTGAATCACGAGGAAGTGGCGAAGGCGTTCGAAGAAGGGATCGCGTTTGCCGAGAACCTCTCGCCCGAGGAGGCGATTCCCGACGACTTCGGCCACGTCGCGGCAATGGTGTTCACCCGGCCCGGGCCGGACGGTCCCGGGCGCGTCGAGCTGCCGGCGCGGACCGTGCTGGTCGCCGCCGGCACCGCGCCGAACATCACCTACGAGAAGGAACATCCGGGCACGTTCGCCCTGGATGGCAAGCAGCGCTTCTTCCAGGGCTTCCGCGCGGCCAAGAGCGCGGACGGCCGGTTCGTGCTCGAGCCCGACGCCAACGGATTCTTCACGTCGCACGACTTCAACGGCAGGTTCGTCAGCTACTACGGCGACAATCACCCCCGCTACAACGGCAACGTCGTCAAGGCGATGGCGTCGGCCAAGCACGGGTATCGTCACGTGGTCGAGCTGTTCGCCGACGAACTGGCGGTGCTCGATCCCGCGGCGCAGCTCTCGCGCGAGGACGCGTGGAAGCGCCTCGTCGGGCGCTTCGACGAAGACCTCCTCGCCCGCGTCGAGCGGGTGGTGCGGCTGACGCCGACCATCATCGAGGTGATCGTCAAGGCGCCGGCCGCGGCGCGCCACTTCCATCCCGGCCAGTTCTACCGGCTTCAGAACTTCGAGCGGCGCAGCCCGCACGTGCACGTGGACGACCACGTTTCGGCGATGCTGATGGAAGGGATTGCCCTCACCGGGGCGTGGGTCGATCGCGAGAAGGGGCTGCTGTCGCTGATCACGCTGGAGATGGGCGTCTCCAGCCGCTTGTGCGCCTACCTGCGGCCGGGCGAGCCGGTCGTGGTGATGGGCCCGACCGGCACTCCGACCGAGATCCCGGAGGGATCCGCGGTCCTGCTCGCCGGCGGCGGTCTCGGCAATGCCGTGCTGTTCTCGATCGCCAAGGCGCTCAAGGCGCAGGGGAATCGCGTCATCTACTTCGCCGGATACAGGAACGGCGCCGACCTGTTCAAGCGCGAGGAGATTGAATCGTCCACCGACCAGGTCGTCTGGGCGACGGACATGGGTGTCGAGATCGCGCCGTCACGTCCGCAGGACGCGCACTATCGCGGCAACATCGTCCAGGCGATGGTTGCCTACGCCGAGGGAAGACTGGGCCCGATCGCCGTGCCGCTCAATGAAGTCACCCGGATCATCGCAATCGGATCGGACCGGATGATGAACGCGGTCCGGCTGGCGCGCCACGGCGTGCTGCAGCCGTATCTCAATCCCGCGCACGTCGGCATCGGCAGCATCAATTCGCCGATGCAGTGCATGATGAAGGAAGTGTGCGCGCAGTGCCTGCAGCGCCACGTCGATCCCGCCACCGGCCGGGAGGAGTTCATCTTCTCCTGCTACAACCAGGACCAGGAGCTGGACCGGGTGGACTTCGCGAACCTGCACGCCCGTCTCCGCCAGAACAGCGTTCAGGAGAAGCTGTCGAATCTCTGGTTCGCGCACATGCTCGCGGAAGCTGAGCCGGAGCTGGCGCACGTCTGACACGGACAGGAGACAGGAGGGAGGCGTAGGAGCAGGGAGACAGTGCACGGTGTAACCGTACCGACGCACTAGAATGGGTCGTCCTATCTCCTATCTCCTGACTCCTGACTCCTATCCCCTGACGCTAACGGTCATGCTGGCGACCGGCACTCGAATCGACGATCGCTACGAGATCCTCGGCCCGCTGGGCTCCGGCGGGATGGGGACGGTGTACAAGGCCCGGCGGCTGCGGCTGGGGGATGAGGTCGCGATCAAGGTGATCCAGCCCTCGTCGGATGCGTCGCAGGAGCTGCACGAGCGCTTCCTGCGCGAGAGCCGCGCCTCCGCGCAGCTGCGCCATCCAGGCATCGTCGGTATTCTCGATTTTGGCGTGGACGCCGAACGGCAGCCGTACATGGTGATGGAGCTGCTCAGCGGCCCGAGCCTGGCCGACGAGATCGCGCTGCTGGCCCCGCTTCCGGCGCCGCGCGTCGCGGCCATTCTCAGGGAGGTGGGGACGGCGCTGCAGCTGGCCCACGACCAGGGCATCACCCATCGCGACCTCAAGCCGGCCAACATCGTCGTCCACCGCTACGCGTCGGGGCAGCGGGTCTACAAGGTGATCGACTTCGGTCTCGCGGTCATCAAGACGCTCAGCAGCGAGACCCGGCTGACCGATCACAACATCTTCGTCGGGACGATCGGCTATGCCGCACCGGAGCAGATTCGCGGCGAGCCGATCACCTTCTCCGCGGACATCTACGCGCTCGGGGTCATCGCCTACGAGATGCTGACCGGGACGCGCCCCTTCGACGCCGCCGACCGGATGATGCTGCTCAACCTGGTGCTGACGCAGCCGCCGATCAAGCCAACCGAACGGCACTCGCGGATTCCGTCGGCGCTCGACGACGTGCTGCTTCGCGCGCTCGCCAAGGAGCCCGCTGACCGGTGGCCGAGCATCACCGCGTTGGTCGAGGCGATCGAAGTGGCTGCCGGCACGTCAGCGGCGACCGCCTCGGCCGCCGACAGCAGCCTGCTGGCGCGCTACGACCTCGGCCCGGTGCTCGGGCGCGGCCGGCTCGGAAGCGCGGTCTTCCGCGGCGTGCACCGCGCGCTCGGGATCCCGGTCGCGATTCGCGTCCTCAAGCGCGAGGAGCAGCCGAACTGGGAGGCGGTGCGAGCCCGATTCCTGCTGGAGGGTCGCACCTTGCAGGCGGCGCATCCCAGCCTGCTGCAGGTGCGCGATTTTGGCGAAGACGATCGATCGGTATTCGTGGTCACCGATCTCATCGAGGGACCGAGCCTCCGCCAGGCGATCGCGACCGGCGCGCCGTTCTCGTGGGCGCGCGCCCGGGCCCTGGTGCTGCAGGCGCTCGACGCGGTCGCGACGCTGCACCGCCGCGACGGCTTCATCGCCGGCGTCAATCCCGACATGATCCGGCTCACCGACGAAGACGGCCGCGAGCGGATCGTGATGTCCACGGCAGGCATTCACTCGGTGCAGGACGTGCTGGCGACGATGCGCGAGCAGGAGCTTCGCGGGCAGCAGGCGAGCGAGCAGGAGCTGCCCTACCTGGCGCCTGAAGTGTTGATGGGGCGTGCGCCCGACGCGCGGGCCGACGTCTTCACGATCGGTGTGCTGGCCTACGAAATGGCGACCGGCCAGCTGCCCTATCGCGCCGCCTCGCTGCCGGAGCTGCTCGGGCAGATGCTGCTGACGCAACCGATCGCGCCGGCGGCGCGCGGTAGCGACATTCCCGCCTCGGCCAACGACGCGATCGTTCGCGCGCTGGCCGGGGAGGCCGAGCATCGTTTCGACAATGCGCGCGGCTTCGCGGCGGCGCTCAGCTGATCGCAGCGCGCCGGACCGCTGATCGAGCGTTGACATCGCGGTCAATCTGCACCATCTTGAAGCCAGCCCTTCGTCCCCCGGCAGGGCCGAATCGATGTCTCAACTTCCGTTCGACCTTCCCGTCGATCGCCCGCTGGACGGCGAGACGCTCGTGTTCACGGGACGGTTGTGGTCGGTGAGCCGCAAGGCCGCGCGGGCCGCCGTGGAACGGCTCGGCGGGCGGTGCGACGACGAGGTCACACCCCAGACCACGATGCTGGTTGTTGGCGCCGAGACCTATCCTGAAGGGGTTCCCGACGATCGCGCGCTGGTTGGAGACGCGACGGCCCACGCCCAGAAGATTCGCCGCGCCTTTCAGCAGAACCTGGATCAACCCGGACGCGTACGGGTGATCACCGAACGCGAGTTCTGCGGCATGGCCGGCATTCCGGATCTCCAGGATCAACGGCCGCAGCTCTACGGCCAGAAGGACGTGCTGGCACGCTACTCCCAGCTGCGCGAGGACCACCTGCGTTACCTGCAGAAGTGGGGCATCATCAAGCCGGCCTTCCGCAACGATGTGGACACGTGGTACGGGTTTGCCGACCTGACGACACTCCGCCAGTTGAATACCTCGCTGCAGCAGGGCGGATCGTTCCGCGCGCTCGTCCGCGAGATGCAGGCGGCCCGAGCCGGCCAGCTCGCCTTCGACTTCCGGCTCGATGCCCACCAGGCCCGCATCCTCGAGCTGCGCTCGCGCCGCCGGATGGCGCAGAGCCACGAAACGGTGCCGCAGCTGGCGCAGCAGCACTCTCAGCTCGAGGCCTGGGCCGGGGCGGGTACTCCGGAACGCGTGCTCAGCACCGCCGAGCAGTGCTTCCTCACCGGCTCACTGCTCGATGACGGGACCACCGAGCACGTCGACGAAGCCGCGCAGCAGTACCGGCGGGCGCTCGACCACGATCCCGATCTCGTGGCGGCGCTGATCAACCTGGCCAACATCCGCTACGCGAAGGACGAACTGGCCGAAGCGCAGGCGCTCTACGAGCGAGCGATCGGTCTGGACCCGACCTATTTCGAGGCCTACTTCAACCTCGGCAACATTCACCACGACCACGGCCGCTATCTGGACGCAGAGGCATGCTACCGCGAAGCGCTCGGGCTCAACCCGAACTACGCGGACGCGCACTTCTATCTGGCCGTGACGCTGGAAAAGATGGGCCGCTCTGCCGACGCCCGCGTCCACTGGCGAGCCTACCAGTCGCTCGCGCCCACCGGTGAGTGGATTGAGCTCGCTCGCGAATTCTCAGACTAGCTCGCTCGCGTCGATTGACGATTGAGGATTGGCGATCGGCGATTTATTGACGATTGGCGATTTGCCGGGATTGCGCCATTCGATTGGCGATTGGCAGCATCGACGATCGGTCGATCCCGGGAATGACGATTGGTGAATACACCCGCGGCAGTTCGTACCCTCGGCGCCTGACAATCGCCGATCGCCATTCCGTCAATCGAGCGATGGCCCGATTCAACAATCCGTCAATCGAATGCCGCAATCCCCAGTCGGCAATCGTCAATGAATCGTCAATCGCCAATCCCCAATCGTCGGTGGGGCAGCGACACCTACCAGCGGTACGTGTCGTCGCGCGGCTCGTCCTCACGCTTGCGCGTGACTCGCTTGGCTTTGTAGTAGGGGCAGTCACCGCACCACGAATCGGCATTGAAGCCCTGCACGCCGGCCATCGGCAGCACGTCGCGATGGCCGCAGTGCTCCGGCTGTCCGTTCTCGGCCGGCTTGCGCCAGCGGCAGGTCTGGAAGCGTTCGGTGGCGGATGGATCAAGCGACATGGAAGCCTACCGCCTGTTCGACGGCGCGCCAGGCGCGCTCCTCAGCAGGTGACACCAGGGTGACCGCATGTCCGGAAGCGCCCGACCGTCCCGTCCGGCCCACCCGGTGGACGTAGGTGTCGGCGGTGTCGGGCACCTCGTAATTCACCACGTGCGCGATGCCCTCGATGTCGAGGCCGCGCGCGGCGATGTCGGTGGCGACCAGGACCGGGTGCTTCCCGGATCGGAACCCTTCGACCGCGGCCAGCCGCTCGGTCTGCGATCGGTCGGCGTGCAGCGCCGCCGCCTTGATGCCGCGAGCCTGGAGGTTGCGCGCCACCCGGTCGGCGCCGATCTTCATCCGCACGAACACCAGCACCGGCCCGGTTGCGTCACGCCGGATGAAATGCGCCAGCCAGTCAATCTTCTCGCTGCCCTCGACCACCTGCCGCTCGTGGCGGATGGTGCGGGCCGCGCCGCGCTGTCCGACCTGGACGAACTTCGGATGGTGCAGCATCTCGGTGGCCATCCGCAGGATCTCGCCCGGCAGCGTCGCCGAAAAGAGCAGGGTCTGCCGATCCGGCGGCAGCGCCGACAGGATCCGCTGGACGTCGGGCCAGAAGCCCATGTCCATCATTCGATCGGCCTCGTCCAGGACCAGCACCTGGACGCGCAGCAGGTCGACGGCGTCGTGCCGCATATGATCCATCAGCCGGCCCGGCGTCGCGACGACGATGTCGACACCGGCCTTGAGGGCGCGTTCCTGCGGCCCCATCTCGACGCCGCCGAACACCGGCGCGGTGGTCACCGGCGCATGGTAGGTAAGGCCGACCAGCGTGTCCTCGATCTGCACGGCCAGCTCGCGGGTCGGCGCGAGGATGAGCGCTCGGGTGTACGGCTCGCGAGCCTCGTCGTGATAGTGCGGTTCTTCGGTGAGCAGCCTCTGAAGGATGGGTGCGGCAAACGCCAGGGTCTTGCCGGTGCCTGTTTCGGCGCACGCGACCACATCGTGACCTTCGAGCGCGATCGGAATGACCGCGCCCTGCACCGGCCGCGTTCCCTCGAAACCGAGATCGGTGAAGCCGGCGGCCAGGCGCTTGTCGAAGCGAAGGGATGGGAACGGGATCGGCTCGGCGTCGGCGTCGACGTGCTGCCACGGCAGATCCGGCGGCGCCACGACGGGCGCGGCTGCAACGTGGGGGCGCCGGCCCTGCCGCGGACCGCGGCCGGCCGCGCCCCGGCGGTGCGGGCGACGTGAAGAAGGTGTGCGGGCGTTCAAGTGCGTGTAAACGTGAAACTAACGAGCGCGGAAGGTTATGATGCCCCGCTGAGGGTCGTAGGGTGAAATGCCCACCGTGACCCGGTCTCCTGGAACCACCTTGATGCGAAACCGCCGCATTCGGCCGCTCAACTGAGCGAGTACTTCATGGCCGGCGTCGACCTGCACACGGTAAAGACCCCCGCTGTGCACCGCGACTACCGTGCCCTGCATGTCAATCAGGTCGTCTTTGCTCATTCAGACTTACTGATTGTGTCACGCCCCGGCAGCACAAGCAAACGGCGGACCGCTTCCTCCACCTGGCCGGCCAGCGCCGCGTAGTCGTCGCCATGCAGGTGCAGCGGCGCACCGAATGTCACCGAACAGCGGCCAGGCCGCGCCATCTTCCACGACGGATGCAGCACGCGGTCGACGCCGTCCAGGCGCACCGGCACCACCGGCAGCCGGAGCCGCGAGCCGATCATCCCGATGCCGCCGCGGAACGGCTTGATGTCTCCGCTGTTCGACCGCACCCCTTCCGGGAAGATCAGCACCGAGAAGCCGTCGCCGGTCACCTCGCCGATGTAGCGGAGCGTCTGGCGTGCGCCGGCCTCGCGCTGCGGGAGCGGGAAGGCATTGAAGAAGAACGCGGCCAGGTAGTAGTTCAGCCGGTTCGTGAACACCTGCCGGGCCGAATGCCCTTCAGGGAAGAAGTGCGCCTTGAAGAACTCCTTGGCCATGGCTGGCGCGGCACGGGCACGCCACTTGCCAGGAAGCGCGCAGAGAATCACCGGCACGTCGAGGTGGCTCTGGTGATTGGCCGCGAACACGACTGGTCCTTGCAGGCCGTCCAGGTTCTCGAGGCCGCTCACCCGGACCCAGGCGAACACCCGCGCCAGCGGCAGAATCCACGTCGCGAGGCTCGCGCGTCGAATCCACCCAACGATCCGGTTGCGACTCCACCGGGGAAAGTCCACCGGCTCCTCGACGGCGGCCGCCGCGGGCGCCGACTCGAGCAGCGTCTTGAGCTCGGCAAGCGTGCGCGCGCCGGCGAACTTCGTCTCGTCGATGCGGGTCTGGAACTTGTCCTCGAGCGCGACCATCAGCTCGACGCGCTCCAGCGAGCTCAGTCCGAGCCCCTCGAGCGTTGCGTCACCGGACACGGCGCGCCCTGCCGTGAACTTCGCGAGCACCGATTCGAGCCCGCCTTCCTGGGACCGGGACACCGGCGCAGTGCCGCCCGCGTCCACCCACGCGCGAATCGCCGCTCGTTTCAGCTTGCGGGTTCCCTCGGTGCGCGGCAGCGGGCCGGAGGTCCAGACCGATGCTCCACGAATCCGCTGGTGATCGAGCAGGCTGGAATTCGCGCGCTCCACAACCGAGCCCGCGGAGCAACCTGGCTCCAGCACCAGGACCGCGTGCACGCGTTCGTCGGGACTTGTTGCCTCGCGATGCCCGACCACTGCGCTCTCGATGACGCCAGGCACCGCCTCCAGCACCCGCTCGACATCGTCCGGAAAGACGTTCAGCCCCTCGGGCGTGACGATCATTTCCTTCTTGCGGCCGCGGATGAAAAGCCGGCCCTGCGCGTCGAGCTCGCCAACGTCGCCGGTGTGCAGCCATCCCTCGGCGTCTCGAATCCGGCCTTCCGATAAGGGAACTTCCGACTCCCGGCTCCCGGTCCCCGACTCCCGACCCGGTTCGTAGTACCCCTCCGTGACGTTGTCGCCGCGGACGAGAATCTCGCCGTCCTCGGCGATCTTCACTTCCACGCCGCCGACCGGCGTGCCGACCGAGCCGGTGTTCGTCTTGAAGGGGTGATTCAGCGTGACGATCGGCGCCGTTTCGGTGAGGCCGTAGCCCTGGATGACCACGAAGCCGAGGCGCTTCCAGAAATCTTCGAGCTCCGGTCCGAGCGGCGCGGCGCCGACTACGAACGCCCAGTACTTGTAGCCGAAGGCGCGGTGGACGTTCCTGTAGCGCCACCATCGTGCCGGAATCGACAGCCCCTGCGGTGCGTCGGCCGCGGCTGGATCGAGCCGGATCACGTGCTCGCGAAGCACGTCGAGGATCTTCGGCACGCAGACGATGACCGAGACATGCCACTCCTTCACGCGCCGCACGATGTCGTGCGGGTTGAAGCTGCGCATGAACACGACCGTGCCATCGACCAGCGGTGGAATGTTGGTGGCCATCGATTGGCCGAACAGGTGACTGAGCGGCAGCAGGTTCAGGAAACGCAGCGGCAGGAACGGCCTGGCGTACGGTTTGTACTTCGCCACTTCCTTTGCGACCGGCACGAGGTTGGCGAGCAGGTTCTTGTGGCGGACCACGACCCCTTTGGGTTCGGCTGTGGCGCCGGAGGTGAAGACGATCTGCGCCACGTCCTCGCGGGTGATCGGGCGCTCCGGCAGCGGACCGTCGGCGTTCCAGTCGAAGTCGGCGAAGCGCCAGACTACGCCGGGCGGGAACACCGCTGCCGAGTCGTCGAGCTCCACCTCGTCGCCGGCGACGACGACCTTCGCCGCGACGATGCCGGCGACCCTGGCGGCGAAGGCGTGCGACGACCGGTAGTCGATCGGGACGACGATGACGCCACTGATGACCGCGCCCCAGTAGCAGCCGAGCCACTCCGCGGCATTTTCACCCCAGAGCAGCATCTTGTCCCCGGGAACGAGCCCGGCCCTTCCCAGCCGTGCCGCAAACCCCCGTGCGGCTCGCGTCACCTGCGCGTACGTAAACCGCCGAACCCGATACCCGTCGTCGTGGATGACAAACTCGCCTCGATGCCGCTCGAGCGAGCGAAACACATCAATAAGGGTGGTCATCCGCCCGCCGCACCTGTCGCACCTGTCGCACCCGCACCCGCATCAGTCGCACCTGTGGCACCCGTCGCACCTGCCGCACCCGCGTTTAGTATCATCGTTCGCGCGTGGACACGTCACGGTTGCCGCCGGCCCTCGTGGTCGGCGCTCACTACGATTCGTTCCTGCAGCGGGCGCTCCGGCGGTTCTTCGAGCGCGCCACGCTCGAGGCCGAGGCCGTGCCGTCGCCGTCCTCGGATGGGCGCCTGGCCATCGAGCCGACCTCCGATCCCGGTGCGCTGGTGGTCCGCTGGTTCGGCAACCGCTACGTGCTGCGCGTGCCGCGCCAGCGCCCGTTCACCGAGAACGAAGTCCGGTTCGCGCGAGCAATCGGGACGGTGTTGTCGGCCCGGTTTCACGCCATCCTCCAGCCGCAGGCGATTGTCGAGCGGGGGGGCCTCTTTCGCGGGGCGATCGAGGACCGCTACGTTGGCGCGTTCTTCGATTCGTCGCCGTACGCCGCGACGACAACCGTCGGCGTCGATCGCATTGCCGAGGTCATCGAGATTCTCCGCGTCGCCGCGCTGTCCACCTACGAGAACCAGCCGATCTCGACCGGCGTCCTGCTGCTCGGTACCGATCACGACCCGGTCGGCGAAGAGGGGACCGCTTCGCCCGGGCCGCAGTACACGGGCGCGCTCACGTCGATCAAGAGTTTCTTCCGGCTCGCCGATGGCGTGCGGACGGCGTTCCTGGTTGCCAGGGACGGCCGCCTCGTCGACATCGTGGATGTGGAGCGGTGGGCGAATCAGGCGTCGGCCGGGGCGGCGCTCGCCGTCCCGTGTGCCGAGGCCTACGCCGCGCATGCGCGGGCGACGCTCAATGGCGGCCATGTTGGAGTGGTCTTGAGCCCGCAACGCGAGATCAAGGTATTTGCGGGCGGCGAGCAGGTGTTCGCCTTTCGTAATGCCGACTGGCACCTGCTGGACCTCACCGCAAAATATCAGATGTGGGAAACGGCGGTCGGTTCGGGTACGCTCGCGCGGCGGCTGTTCCAGACGGCGCTCGATCTTTCGGACGACCGCGCCGGCGCGCTGTTCGTGGTGCTGAGGCGGCCGCTCGAGACGCTCAGCGAACTGGTGGCGCAGGACGACCGCCTCGACATGGAACCGGTTGGCGCCACGGCAGACGTCGACACACCGTCCCGACGCCATCTCCTGCACGTGCTGGCTGGACGCACCGTCACCGATCTCGATGCATCGGTGCTGGCGGCATTGGCCACACTCGACGGCGCGATGGTCTGCGATCGTCATGGGCAGCTGCTGGCGGCTGGAGCGATCCTGCGCCATCCGCCCGCGGCCAGCGACAACGGCGGCGTCGCGGAAGGCGCTCGGACGACCGCGGCGATGGCGGCCAGCCGCTTCGGTCCCGTCCTCAAGGTCAGCGAGGACGGCCTGATCACGTGCTTCGACGGCGGGCGAATCTGGGATATCTGAGATGCCGTTTCCTGTATTCCTGACCGGTGCGACCGGTTATGTCGGCTCGGCGATCCTCGATGCCCTCGTGCGCGGCGGGCACCAGGTGACGGCGATTGCGCGCGACCCTGAAAAGGTTGCGGGGATCGAGTCGCGCGGCGCGACGGCGCTGCTCGCCGATCTCGGCACGCCGGCCCGTTACATGGCGGCCGCGCTCGACGCCGATGTCGTGATCCACGCCGCCCTCGACCACTCGCCGCGCGGACCGCAGCTCGACGCCGAGCTGCTCGACCGGATGCTGCCGGCGCTGGCCGATACGGGCTCGGGGAAGACCTTCATCTACACCTCGGGGATCTATGTCATCGGTCCTGCGCCCGAGCCAATCGATGAAACGGCTCCCATCGCGCCCACGCCGCTCTCGGCGTGGCGGGCGCCTCTCGAGCAGCGGGTCGCGCAGGCGATGACGCTCAGCCTGCGGACGGCGGTGGTCCGCCCCGGATATCTGTACGGCGGCCGCCGGGGCGTGATTTCGGATCTCCTCAAGGACGCGCTGAACGGATTGGTGCGGGTCATCGGGCCGGGCACGAATCACTGGCCGTGCGTCTACGACCGCGATCTTGGCGATCTCTACGCCCGTATCGCGGAGTCACCGGAAGCCTCTGGCGTGTACCACGCGTGCGACGAAGGCGACGAGCAGGTGAGCGAGATCGTCGAGGCGATTGCCGCCCACGTGTCGCAGCGGCCCGACATCCGGAACGTCCCGCTCGAGGAAGCGCGCGCGAAGATGGGGGCGTACGCGGATGCGCTGGTGCTCGACCAGAGAATGCGCTGTCCGCGGGCTCGCGCGCTCGGCTGGACGCCGACGCTCCGGAGCGTGTCCGGCAACGTCGCGCGTCTGCTCGAAGAGTACCGTAACGCTCGAAACTAGGAGTCCGATGCGGGTGCGTATCGTTGCCCTGTTGCTGCTCGTGTCCGCTGCGTGCGCGCCGCCGGCGCCGCCGCCGCCCCCCGCGCCGCCAGCCGGTCCTGCAGAAAGTGAGATCAATGCCGCGTCGCTCGTCGCGCACCTCGAGCTTCTCTCGTCGGACCTGTTCGAAGGACGCGCGCCGGCCACGCGAGGCGGACAACTGACCGCGGCCTACCTCGCGTCGGAACTGGCCGCGCTCGGGCTCCAGCCGGCCGGAGACGATCGCACGTTTTTCCAGCAGGTACCGATCGTCGAGAGCACCGTCGCGCGGACGTTCACCTTGAGCGTGCCAGGCGCGACCTACCGTTACCTTCAGGACGTCGTGGCGTTCACGGATCTCGAGAAGCCGATCATCCAGGCGCAAGGCGAGGTGGTGTTCGTCGGCTACGGCATCAATGCCCCTGAACTGAAATGGAACGACTACGCGGGCGTCGACGTGAAGGGCAAGTGGGTGCTGATCATGGTCAACGATCCGCCTGCGCCGGCCGACGAGCCGACGCTCTTCGGAGGGCCGGCGCTCACCTACTACGGCCGCTGGACCTACAAGTACGAAGAGGCCGCCCGCCAGGGCGCGGCCGGGGCGCTGCTGATTCACACCGATGAATCGGCCACCTACCCGTGGCAGGTCGTCCAGACATCGTGGAGCGGCACGCAGTACATGCTGCCGCCGGAACCAGGCGCGCCGGCGCTCGGCGTCAAGGCGTGGATGACCGAGGCCGCGGCGCGCGATCTGGCCAAACGCGGCGGCAAGGACCTCGATGCGCTCAGGAAGACGGCGTCGGCACGGGGATTCAAAGCCATACCGCTGGGCATTCGCGCCGCCGCGACGCTGCAGCAGCGAACCGCGCGCAGGACGGCCGCCAACGTCGTCGCCAAGCTGCCGGGCACGAACGAGCAGCAGGGCGTGGTCCTGACCGCGCACTGGGATCACTTCGGCGTCAGGGATCTCCTGCCGGGCGAGCCGAAGGACGCCGATCGCATCTTCAATGGCGCATACGACAACGCATCCGGTTGCGCGGGAATGCTGGAGATCGCCAAAGCCATGGTCCGCGCGCCAGAAAAACCGGGACGATCGATCTACTTCGTGTTCACGACCGGCGAGGAGGCGGGCCTGCTCGGCTCCGAGCATTTCGTCGCGCACCCGCCGCTTTCGATGCGGCAATTCGCCGCCAATCTCAACATGGACGAGATCAACTATCTCGGGCCGACGAAAGACATGGTGCAGCTCGGGTCCGACCGGTCGACACTGGGCCCGATGCTGGAAACGCTCCTGAAGGAACGCGGCCGCACGCTCGGCACCGATACGCATCCTGAGCGCGGGTACTTCTTCCGGTCCGATCACTTTCCGTTCGCCAAGGCCGGGGTGCCCGCACTTTCGTTGAGCGAGCCGAAGGAGTTCACGGGGCCGAACGCCGCGGGCCTGCTCGCGAAGCAGGAGGCGTATAACGACAAGGACTATCACCAGCCGAGCGACGAGTACGATCCGTCGTGGGACTTCAGCGGCGGCGTGGACGACCTGAAGCTGATCGCGCAACTGGCCTGGCGAATTGCCGCCGGGTCTGAGATGCCGAAGTACAACGAGGGCGACCAGTTCGCCAACGCGCGGAAGTAGAACAAACCACGAAGGCGCGAAGAGCGCGAAGGACGCACGAAGACCGCCTATGGAAACCCGGACATCCGCCGAATTGGTGACACTCGATCAGATCAACGCCGCGCGCGAGCGCATCAGGCCGGCGGCTCGCGTCACGCCGCTCATCGAAGCGCCCTGGCCCAGCGACGCCCGACGCCCGACTCCCGACTCCCGGCTGTTTCTGAAGGCGGAGTCGCTGCAGCCGATGGGCGCGTTCAAGATTCGCGGCGCGTTCAACATGGTCGCGCAGCTCGCGCCAGAGCAGCTGAAGCGCGGTGTCATCACCTACTCGTCCGGCAATCACGGCCAGGCGGTGGCGATGGCCGCCCAACTCCTCGGCGCGCCGGCGGTCATTGTCATGCCGACAACGGCCCCCGCGGTAAAGGTGGAAGGCGCCAAATCGTACGGCGCGGAGGTCCAGTTCGCTGGGACCACCTCAACCGAGCGCCACGCCCACGCCGAGCGCGTTGCCGCCGAGCGCGGGCTCACGATCATTCCGCCGTTCGATCACCAGCAGATCATCGCCGGGCAGGGAACGGCGGGGCTCGAGATCATCGAGCAGTGCCCGGACGTGGGAGCGGTCTACGTTCCCATCGGCGGCGGCGGCCTGTTGTCCGGCGTCGCGACCGCGATCAAGCGTTCGAAGCCCTCGGTGCGCGTGATCGGCGTCGAGCCCGAAGGCGCGCCGACGATGAAGACGGCAGTGGCGGCGGGCGAGCCGGTGTCGTTGCCGAAGACCGGGTCGATCGCGGACGGCCTGCTCACCATCCGCGCCGGCGACGTCACGTTCGCCCACGCTCGCGAATTCGTTGATGAATTCGTGACAGTGCCGGACGAGGCGATTGCGAAAGCGGTGTCGTGGCTGTTCCGCCACTCGCGGCTGGTGGTCGAGCCGAGCGGCGCGGCAGCGACCGCAGCGGTGATGCTCGGGCTCGGGGACACAAGGGGCGCGTCGTGCGTTGTGGCCGTTGTCTCCGGCGGCAACGTCGCGCCCGAGGCGTACGCTCGATACGTGAGCGGCTAGGCGTCGCCGATCTCGCCCAGCATCACCCGAGCCGAGGCCTCGGCGTCGGCAATGGTGGTCACGAGTCCGTCGAGCTGCTGCTCGTAGACAGCCTTCAGGATTTCGCCCATTCGCCGGCCCGGAGGCACGCCGAGCGCGAGCAGGTGGCGTCCCATCAGGATCGGCGCCGGCGGGTGATGCTCGACGCCCAGCGACCGCGCCCGATCGATGAACCAGTCCATTGCCGAGCAGTCGAACGTTCCTGTCCGACCGTGACAGTCGGCGCGCGCGAAGCGTGTGAGCAGCTCGAGATCGACCCGCTCGGCGAGTCGCCGGAAGGCCCCGTCGCGGACCGTCTCCTTGGCCTTGTAGAACGCGCTCGGCCGCAGGTGCTCGGCGACCAGGCCGAGGACCTGGGCGCGCACATTCACCCCGTCGATCGTGTGGACGTTGAGCCGGTCGAGTATCGCCGTGGCCGGGCCGACGCCGGCCGCCTCATGGCCTGGCGACCTGATCCGGTTGTCGATGACGGCGGTCGTTGCCGGCTTTCCCAGGTCGTGACACACCGCGCCGAGCATGACAATGGCCAGCGGCGCGCGTCCGAGATCGGCATTCAGGCGGCGCGCGCTGTCGATCACCATCAGCGTGTGCGTCCACACGTCGCCTTCGGGGTGCCACTCCGGATCCTGCGGGCAGTCGTAGAGCGGCACCATCTCGGGCAGCAGTCGCTCGACGACCCCGAGCTCGCGCGCCAGCGCGAAGCCAATCGAGGGGCGCTCGGCGACGAGCAACAGTTTCTCGAACTCGCCCCAGATCCGCTCGGCAGGCAGATCGTCGAGCGCGATGGCGCGGCAGATCTGCGCGCTCAGCGGCTCCAGCGTGGCCTCGAACCGGGCTGCGAACTGCAGCGCGCGCAGCACCCGCAGCGAGTCGTCGCCGAAGCGCTGCGGATCGACGACCCGCAGGACATGGTGCGCAAGGTCGTCGCGGCCGCCGCAGGGATCCAGGTAGTCTCCGGTCAACGGGTTCCAGGCAATCGCGTTGATCGTGAAATCGCGTCGGCGGGCGGCCTCCTCGAAGGACATGAACGGATCGCCCTCGACCGCGAAGCCCTTGTGCCCGCGCCCCGTCTTCGACTCGCGGCGGGGGAGCGCGACGTCGATGTTCCCGAGCTTGAAGACGGGGAACGCCTGGCCAACCGGCTCGACTCGGCCCAGCTCGGCGAGAACCGCGGGCAACTGGTCCTGGCCAATGCCGTACACCTCGAGGTCGAGATCCTTGGACTCATGCCCGAGGAGGCGGTCGCGGACGAACCCGCCGACGGCGAGCGCCCGCCCGCCGCGATCGCGGATGTGCCCGGCGATGCGCTTCGCCTCGGCAACGAGAGAACCGGTCGTTTCCATTTCCGAACAGATTACATGCCGCGCCAACCTCCCATGACTCAAGCCCGCAAGACCCCAAGACCTCAAGACCTCAAGACCCGTGTAAGCTCTTGCCCATGACACAGCATCTCCGGCCGTCCGTCCTGTTCCTCGCCGTCGGGTTCGTGGCTGGGGCGTTCCTCGGCCCGCGGCTCGGCGTCGTTTCCGCGCAATCCTCGCCGAAGGTGTTCGAGCTGCGCACCTACACGGCGCCGGAGGGGAAGCTTGCCGACCTCCACCAGCGATTCCGCAACCACACCCTGCGGATCTTCCAGAAGCACGGCATGACCAACGTCATCTACCTCGCGCCGACTGACGCGCCGTTGTCGCAGAACACGCTGGTGTATCTGCTGGCTCACGAGAGCCGTGAAGCCGCGAAGAAGAGCTGGGCCGAGTTCGCGGCCGATCCTGAGTGGAAAAAGGTGTCCGCGGAGTCGCAGGTGAACGGGCCGATCGTGACGAAGGTCGACTCGATCTTCCTCACCGCCACCGATTACTCGCCGATGAAATGAGGTGGACGATGGCGATCGACGTGTCGTTCAGGTGGGGCGTGCACGCTGCGATTCTCGGGGCCGGACTGACGGTTGCGGCGCTGCACGCACAGGCGCCGGCAGGCTCGGCGCAGGCGAATCAGCCCCTCTTCACAGGGACCTCCACGGTCATGGACGGCAAGGATCTGTCCGCGGCACGGCGGCGGTTCGAGCCGGGCGCCCGCACCTACTGGCACAGCCACGACAACGGGCAGTTGCTCTACGTCGAAGCCGGCCGGATGTGGGCGGCGAAGCGCGGCCAGGCAAAGCACGAGCTCGGCCCTGGCGAAAGTGACTACACCGGGCCGAACGTCGAGCACTGGCACGGCGCCACGACGCAGTCGCACCTGATTCAGGTGAACGTCGGATTCGGCGGCGGCACGAAGTGGCTCGACGCCGTGCCGGAAGCCGAATACCGCAAGTGATCGCGAGCCGATGGACCCTGTCGTCGATCTGCTCAAGACCCTGATTGCCATCGATTCGGTGAACCCGTCGCTCGTGCCCGGCGCGAGCGGCGAAGCCGCGGTCGGCCGCGCGCTCGCGGAGCACATGCGCGCCCTCGGGCTGGCGGTGGAGGTGCAGGAGGTCGCGCCGGGACGTCCCAACGTGGTCGGCGTCCTTGACGGCCCTAACCACGGGCGCTCACTGATGCTCTGCGGGCACATCGATACGGTTGGCGTGGCCGGCATGTCGCGGCCGTTCGACCCTGTCGATCGTGACGGCCGCATCTACGGCCGCGGCTCGCAGGACATGAAAAGCGGCGTCGCGGCGATGGTGGACGCCGCGCGGGTGATCGCCGACGGCGGTGGGCTGGACGCCGGCCGGCTGATCGTGGCGTGTGTCGTCGACGAAGAGCACGCCAGCATCGGCGCCGACGCGCTGGTCACGCGGTGGCGGGCCGACGGCGCGGTGGTGACCGAACCAACCGAGCTGGCGATTGCGATTGCCCACAAGGGATTCGAGTGGGTCGAAATCGAAACCGAGGGGCGTGCCGCCCATGGCAGCCGCCCCCGCGATGGGCGCGACGCCATCCGGCTGATGGGCCGCGTGCTCAGCGAGCTCGACGCGCTCGATCGGACGCTGCAGGCGCGCGCCCCGCACCCGCTGCTCGGGACCGCTTCGTTGCACGCTTCGCTGATTCACGGCGGCCGCGAGCTCAGCTCCTATCCGGATCGCTGCCACCTGCAGATGGAACGCCGAACCGTGCCGGGCGAGCCGCCTGGCTCCGCGAGCCGCGAAGTCGAGGACATCGTCGGCAGATTGTCAGCGGCCGATCCCGCCTTCAAGGCGGCGAGCCGGCCGATGTTCGCGCGCTCGCCGTACGAGATCGCTGCCGGCCATCCTTTGGTCACCGCAATGCAGCAAGCGGCGACCGGGAGAGGGCTGGGGCCGTCGCTGACCGGGATGAGCTTCTGGACCGACGCGTCAGTGCTTGGTGACGCCGGCATTCCTTCGCTGCTGTTCGGCCCGACTGGCGCCGGCCTGCACAGCGTCGAGGAGTTCGTGGAGATAGAGAGCGTGCTCGCCTGCCGCGACGCGCTCGTGGAGCTGGCGCGTCACTGGTGCTCGCACGCCGGCCTCCAATGACGATTGCGGGATTAGGGGATTGACGATTTATTGACGATTTGGTGATTCGTCGATTGCGCCATTCGATTGGCAACTGCGCCATTGATGTATTTGCGATTGCGGAATTGACGATTCGCGACTCAGTCGAGCGAGCCAATCGTCATTCGTGATTCGCGAAATCCCTCAATCGCCAATGCGCAATCGTCAATCGAATGCCGCAATCGGAAATCCCCGGATCGTCAATGAATCGTCAGTCGTCATTCCTCAATCGCCAATGGACGCTGACCCGCCCGTCAGCGTTCCCCAAAGATGCCACGGAGAACGAAACCGACATTTGCAGGGCGTTCCCCGAGACGCCGCATGAAGTAGGGAAACCATTGCCGGCCGAACGGGACGTAGACGCGCACGCCGTAGCCCTCGGCCACCAGTGATGTCTGCAGGTCGCGCCGGATACCGTAGAGCATCTGGAATTCGAAGCGATCCTTCGAATAGCCGCGCTCGGCGACATGACGTTTCGTGGCCTCGATCATCGCGACGTCGTGGGTGGCGATGGCGGGGAAGTTGCCGTGGTCCAGCAGCTCGCGCATCAGCTCGACGAACGCGGCGTCCACGGCCGACTTGTCCGGGAAGGCAACGGTCTTGGGCTCTTTGTAGGCACCCTTGACCAGCCGTACTCGCGAGCCAAGCTGGTTCAGCCGCTGCACGTCCTCCGCCGAGCGCGTCAGGCACGACTGGATCACCGTGCCGATGCCGCGGTGGCCCTGCTGCCAGAGGGTGTCGAGGACCCGCAGCGTGCGGTCGGTGTAGGGCGAGTTCTCCATGTCGATCCGCACGAAGAACTGGTGGCCGTCGGCCGACTCGAGGATCCGGCGCATGTTGTCCACGGCGGTTGCGACGTCGACGTCGAGGCCGAGCTGCGTCAGCTTGAGCGAGATGTTTCGCTCGGTTCCGGCATCGACCATTGCCCGGATGATGCGAAGGTACTCGAGCGACGCGGCGTGAGCCTCGTCGAAGCTCGCCACGCTCTCGCCGAGGTAGTCGAGCGTGAGCCGCAGGCCCCGCCCCGGCAGATCGGCAACGGCGGCGATGGCTTCGTCGACCGTCTCGCCGGCGATGAAGCGGCGCGCAAACCCGCCCGGCCGCATCCCGTAGCGCGAGGCGAGGCGGCGCAGCGTATCGACCTGGGCCAGCGAGTGGAAGAGGGCCTTTGAAGCCGCGTCGATCATGCGAGGCCGGCGCCGCCCCTCAATGCGTCGCGCCGGCGTGCGTCAACAGGTGCTGGAGGCTCCGGCCGTAGTAGCGCAGGACGTGCCGCTCCCGTACTCTGTAGACGCCGTCTTCGACCGCGATGATCCCGCGCGTTTCGAGCGGCTCGGTGGCTGCTTCGATCGCCTCGTCGGCGCTGTCCACGCCGAGGTTGGCGCCGATCGCCCGGAGCGTATCGAGAAGCGCGGCAATGCGATCGCGAAGCTCTGCTCGAGTGACGGAGGGGCGCATCGCGGTCGCGAGCAGGGATGTCGGCAGCACCTTGTAGAGGCGTCCGATCTCTCTCCGGACGAGATGGGCGAGCTCGAGCAACGACCGGCGAGACTCGGGATCGTAGTCCTCGAGCGGCACCGGGCGGCCGAAGGTGACGAACGCGCGGCTCCGGTAGCCGACTGCGTAGCGAACCATCTCCGCCAATTCACGGCTGAACGCGCGCTGCGCGCGCTTCACGCCCTGCCGCGCCAGGATGTGGTCCTCGAGAACGAGGTCGTAGGAGACGGCCACCGGTACGATCACCAGCCCGGGAACGTTCGCGCTCAGGCAGGCGCTGAACAGCCCGGTCTTGGGAGACTTCAGTTCGCCCGAGTAGCTGCGGCCGCCTTCCGGATAGAAGAACAGGTCGTGCCGGTGCAGCAGGGTGCTGACGTAGGCCTTGAGCGTGATCAGATAGGCGGGATCCTTGGTGTTCCGCCGGATCGGCAGCGCTCCGGTCACGTGCTTGTGAATCAGTCCCAGCGGGCCGCCGAAGAGGTTGATGCCCGCGGCAATGATCGGCGGCCGGATGCCCGCATCGTCGAGGACGAGCGGCTCGACGAGGTAGTCGGTGTGGGAGCGATGATTCGACGCCCAGACGACGCGGCCAGCGGCGGTGGCTTGAACGGCGCGTTCGGAGAACTCGGCGACGCGCTCGATCTTGCGCAGGATGGGATAGAGCGGGTACTCCAGCGCGCGGTAGAGCTCGTAACGCTGCGTCGTCCTGAGCTCCTCGAGGTACTCGAGGATGCGGGCCCGCGCCGCGTCGGCACTGAGTCCATGGCCCCCGGTGAGAAACCGCGCTACCTCGTCCCGGTTCAAGACCGCTTCGGTAATGTCATCCATCTGCGGCGACGCCTGATGATAGCCCGAGCCGACCGCCCCGTCACGCCTGCTCGATCGCCCGGCAGATCGCGTCCGCGAACGACGTCGTGGTGGCTTGCCCGCCGAGATCGGGCGTTACGTGGCCCGAGGCGAGCACGGTCCGCAGCGCCCCCTGAATGCGCGCCGCCTTACCGTCCTCGTTCAAGTGCTGAAGCATCAACACGGCCGACAGCAGGAGCGCCGTCGGGTTGGCGACGTCCCGCCCGGCGATGTCTGGCGCCGTCCCGTGGACCGCTTCGAAGACGCCAACCCCTCCCTCGCCGAGGTTTGCCGCCGGGACGACCCCGAGCCCGCCGACCAGTCCGGCGCACAGGTCCGAGACGATGTCGCCATAGAGGTTCGGCAGCAGCAGCACGTCCAGACGTTCCGGGTGCATCACCAGGTGCATGCACGCGGCGTCCACGATCCGATCGTCGAACGCGACATCGGGATACCGGCCGGCGACGCTGCGGCACGTCTCGAGGAACAAACCATCGCCCAGCTTCATGATGTTGGCCTTGTGCACGGCGGTCACCTTCTTGCGGCCGTGCCGGCGCGCGTACTGGAACGCGAATTCGGCAATCCGCTCCGACGCGCGAGCGGTGATGATCTTGAGGCTCTCCACGACGCCCGGCACCACCACGTGCTCGAGCCCCGCGTAAAGGTCCTCGGTGTTCTCCCGCACGATGACCAGATCGACGCCAGAGAAGCGCGACGGTACCGATGGAAGATTCCAGACGGGGCGGAGGTTGGCGTAGAGGTCGAGTGCCTTGCGCAGCCCTACGTTGACGCTGGTGAAGCCCTTGCCGATCGGCGTGGTTATCGGACCCTTGAGCGCGACCTTGTTACGCGTCACCGAATCGAGCAGCGCTTGCGGCAGCGTTGTGCCGTGTTCTTTGACCGCTTCGGCGCCGGCCGAGAAGCTTTCCCATTCAGGGGTGAAGCCGGTAGCTGCCAGGATGCGGACAACGGCGCGCGTGACTTCGGGGCCGATGCCGTCTCCAGGGATCAGCGTAATCGTCATTCCTTGGTTTCCCAATAGATGAGAAGGAGCGCGCCGATCACGGTCGCACTGAGGAGCAAGTTGGAGAGCCCGTGCAGCTGGTAGAAGGAGGCCCGCCGCGGATCCGACTCGGGCAGGGCGGCGACCGAGCCGCCGATATCACGCTGCATGGCTTCGACGCGCGGGCTGATACCGAAGCCCGAGGCCAGCGCCAGTGCGAGCATCGCCCCGATGATCGAGGCCCGGATTCCGTAGCCGACGGGCCGCGGCCCGAGCAGCCTGCGAATGGTCAGCGTCATCAGCATGGCCACCCCGGCCGCGTAGAGCACGAGGTGGAGCTTCGAGAGCATGTGGCCGACGACCTGTCCGGCCAGGACGCGACCCTCGACCGGATTCCACGCCTCCAGCACTTGGAACACGCTGGGCGCGGTGATGAATCCCGCCACGCCCATCCCTCCCAGCCAGACACCCAGGGCCAGGATGTACAGATAGCGCAGCAGAAACATCTGCCAATTATAGGTGCGGCTGGTGCGACAGGTGCGACGGGTGCGATAAGATCTGAGGTTCCGTTCTCATTCTCTGGAGGTTTCTGGCTTGCCTGTCGACGCATCTCTGCTGCCCAACCTGCGGAATATCGCCACTCGACTTCGTATCGAGTCCATTCGTGCCACGACGGCGGCGGGCAGCGGCCACCCGACGACTTGCATGTCCGCGGCCGACCTGATGGCGGCGCTGTTCTTCGCCGAGATGCGCTTCGACCCGCATCACCCCGAACATCCGTTGGCCGATCGTTTCGTGATGTCCAAGGGGCACGCCGCCCCGCTGCTCTACGCCATGTGGGCCGAAGCGGGCTACCTTCCGGAGAAGCAGCTGACGGATCTGCGGCTGCTCACCTCCGATCTCGAAGGGCACCCGACGCCGCGCCTGCCGTTCGTCGACGTGGCGACGGGCTCGCTCGGCCAGGGGCTCGCCGCCGGTGTCGGAATCGCGCTCAACGCGCGTCGCATCGACGCCGATTACCGCACCTACGTGCTGATGGGGGACGGTGAGACGGCCGAGGGCTCGGTGTGGGAAGCGGCATCGGTCGCCCACAAGTTCAAGCTCGACTCGCTCTGCGCCATCGTGGACGTGAACGCGCTCGGCCAGAGCCAGCCGACCGAGTTCGCGCACGACATGGAGACCCACCGCGCTCGCTGGGCGGCGTTCGGCTGGCACGCCATCGTCATCGACGGGCACGACATGGCGCAGATTCTCGACGCCTATGCATCGGCGCGCGCGACCCGGGGCCGGCCGTCGGTGTTGCTCGCCCGGACGCTCAAGGGCAAAGGCGTTTCGTCCGTCGAGGGAAAGCCGAACTGGCACGGAAAGGCGTTCAAGCCCGAGGAGGCCGAGCGTGCCTACGCGGAGTTGCAGGCTCAAGTCGTCGAAGAATCCGAGCCGCTTCCGGCGATTCCGCTCCCCTCACCGCCCGAGCCCGAGCCGGCACCTGGAGACATGGCGCCACCCGCCTACAAGATCGGCGACGAAGTCGCGACCCGCGAGGCGTTCGGCACCGCGATCGCCAAGCTCGCCACCGCGGATAAGCGGGTCGTATCACTCGACGCCGATGTCAAGAACTCCACATTCACCGAGCGGTTCGAAGCGGTCCATCCCGAGCGTTTCTACGAGTTCTTCATCGCCGAGCAGGCGATGATCGGCGCGGCGATGGGCCTGGCCGCCCGCGGCGCCGTGCCGTTTCCGTCCACCTTTGCCGCGTTCCTGACGCGCGCCGCCGACTTCGTCCGGATGGCGGCGATCAGCCGCGTCAACATCAAGATGAACGGCTCGCATGCCGGGGTGTCGATCGGCGAGGACGGCCCGTCGCAGATGGCGCTCGAGGACTTCGCATTGACGACCGCGCAGCCGGACTTCACCGTGCTCTATCCGGCCGACGCCGTGGCCACCGAGCGGCTCGTCGCCGAGATGGCCAGGACACACGGTCCGATGTACATGCGCACGTCGCGGCCGAAGACGCCGGTCATCTACGGCAACTCCGAACCGTTCCCGATTGGCGGGCTCAAGGTGATCCGCAGCAGCGACACTGATCGCGCAACGGTGATCGGCGCCGGCGTGACGCTGTACGAAGCACTGAAGGCGTACGACACGCTGAAAGCCGAGGGCATTCTGATCCGCGTGATCGATCTCTACTCACTGCATCCGATCGACGCCCCGGCCCTCGTCGACGCCGGGAAGCGCACCGGCCGGCTGATCACCGTCGAAGACCACTACAGCGCCGGCGGCATCGGCGACGCGGTGGCACGCGCGGTGGCGTCGGCCGGCTTGACGGTCACGCGTCTGGCCGTCACGGAGATACCGCGAAGCGGCAAGCCGGACGAGCTGATCGACAAATACGGCATCTCGGCCCGCGCGATCGTCGACGCGGTACGCTAGCGGCCGCGCCCAGACGACAGCGGAAGGACACGACGATGGCAGTGATCGAACCTGGTAAGAAGGCGCCGGCATTTTCGCTGAAGGATCAGGCCGGACAGACTCACAAGCTCTCCGACTACGCCGGCCAGCCGCTCATCCTGTACTTCTATCCAAAGGACGATACCCCCGGCTGCACCAAGGAGGCATGCGCGTTCCAGGACAACCTGCCGAGGTTCGGCAAGAGCAAGGCCGCGATCCTGGGCGTGAGCGTGCTGGACGGGGAGAGCAAGGCGAAGTTCGCCGCCAAGTACTCGCTGACGTTTCCCTTGCTCGCCGATCCGGACCACGAGGTCATCGACAATTACGGCGCGTGGCAGGAGAAGTCGATGTACGGCAAGAAGTACATGGGCGTGGCCCGCATCACGTATCTCATCGGCCCGGATGGAAAGGTCGTCAAGCGTTGGGACGGCGTGAAGGTTGATGGCCACGCCGAGGAAGTGCTCGCCGAGGTCGCAAAGATCTGACCACTCGTCCGGGCCGCCGGCGCTCTCTGTGTCCTCTGTGCCCTCTGCGTCATCTGCGCCATCTGCGGCCCGTGCCGAACTGCGGCTTCACGTCAGCGGCATGGACTGCGCCGACGAGGCGGCGCTCGTCCGCCATGTCCTCGCCGTGCCAGGCGTGCTCGAGCTGAATTTCGATCTCGTCGGCAGGCGCGTCGACGTGTTCTACGATCCCGCGCGGCTGCAGCCCGAAGCCATCATCGCGCTGGTGGGGAAGACCGGCCTCGGCGTCCACACCCACGAGCGCGGCGAACACGTCCACGACGATCACGCGGCGCACGGCGACCGCCACGGCCACCATTCCCAGGGCGCCGCCTGGATCGTGCTGAGCGGCGTCGCCATGCTCGTCGGGTGGATGCTGGAAGGCTGGTCCGCGGAATCGTGGACTGAAGCAGTGTTCGGACATGGAGCTGGGCACAGCCACGCGCACGATCCGCTGCCGATGACAGCTTACGGAGTGGCGATCGTCTGCGGGTTGATGCCGGTGATTCCGCGCGCGCTCGCTTCGCTGCGGCATCTCCGACTCGACATGCACGTGCTCGTCACGATCTCGGCGATCGGCGCGGCGGCAATCGGGCAGTGGGCCGAAGGCGCGGCAGTGGCGTCGCTGTTCGGCGTAGCGCACCTGATGGAGGGGTGGAGCATCGAGCGCGCCCGCGTCGCCGTGACCGAGCTCGTCGGTCACGAGCCGGGATGGGATGAAGAGATCGCCGAGGTCGAGCCGGCCCATCTCGAGCGGTTCATCGAGCGCTTCGCGAACGTCTACACGCCGCTGGTCACCACCGGCGCGTTGACCCTGGTCGTCGTGCCGCCGCTCTTCGACGCCGAGTGGGGAACCTGGTTCTATCGGGCGCTGATCTTCCTCGTCCTGGCGTGCCCATGCGCGCTGGTGATCTCGACGCCCGTAACTGTTGTCGCGGCCCTCACTTCAGCGGCCCGCCGCGGGGTTCTGTTCAGGGGCGGCATTGCGCTCGAGCGGGCCGCTGCCGACGTCGGCCACGCGCTCGCGGCGCGGGACGTCATCCTGATGCCGGGCGCCGACGCCGATGGCGGAGGGTTCGCCAGCCGCCACGCGAGGCGCGCGTTGGGGGTGATCCGCCAGAACGTGACGCTGGCGCTGCTGACAAAGCTCGCGTTCCTCGTCTCAGCTGCGCTCGGCGCGGCGCCGTTGTGGCTGGCAGTGGTCGCCGACACCGGCGCGACGCTCGCGGTCACGCTGAACGGCTTGCGGTTGCTGCGCGCCTGAGCGATCGGGCGCCGTTGACGAGGCACAAAGGCACGAGCCTGTGCGGCGTGGCCACACAGGCTCGTCATGGCGATGGCAACGGCTGGATTCGCCGGCCTCTTACCCTTGCAGCGGGTGTTCCTGCGCGTGCCGCTCGCGGCGCTCGATGCCCCGCTCGCGGATCCGGTCGGCCCGCTGCTTCATCCGCTGCTGCATCTGGGCCTTCAGCTCCTTCGCCTTGGCCTGCTGCTCGGGCGTGAGGAGGCTGAACACCTCTTGACGGACTCTGGCGCGAAGCACGGCGCCGTCGGCTTCCACCGCGGCCCACTCCGCGCTGCGGCCGCGAATCGCGGATTCGTCGATGGTGTCCGCCGAGATCGCGGCGTCGAGCGCCTCGCGCGCCGTCCGCATTCGATCGCCGAGCTCCTTGAACTCGGCCTGGTGCGCCTGCATCACGCCGCGCACCTGTTCGCGCTGCGTATCAGTGAGCTCGAGCTGCCGCAGCGCGAACCCAAGATCCCCCAGAGGCCCCCCCGGTCCGGGCCCGAATCCCGGTCCACCCGGTCCGCCTGGACCCATGCGTCGCATCGGCGGTCCGCCCTGGGGCGGTGCGTCCTGCGCGAAGAGAGGGGCCAGCGCCAGTCCCGACACCGCGAGCGCGCCCGCGGCAACCGTCATGCGTATCCAGTTCTTCATGTGCAAGGTCTCCTTCTACGGTGGTCCCTGCTCGATGAGACGGGATTATCGTGGCATCACCGTGGCCCCGGTGTGAAAAATGTGTGTCACGCGGCCCGGCCGGCACGTCACCTTCGTCGTATGTGGTACCACTGAGTCTCGCCGTGCCAACCACCATGCCTCACGCGCTCATCGTCGAGGACGACGCTCACATCCGCGACCTCATCGTCCTGCACCTCGGCCTGGAGGGGCTGGAGACCACGGCCGTCGGCGATGGGCGGGAGGCACTGGAACGGGTTGGAGGGAAGGCCTACGATCTGGTGGTCCTCGACCTGATGCTCCCGGGCGTGGACGGGATCGCCATCTGCCGCTCCATCCGCCGGGGAGGGCCGAACCAGGACGTCCCGGTGCTGATGCTCACCGCGCGCCGCGAGGAGAGCGACAAGGTGCTGGGCCTGGAAAGCGGCGCCGACGACTACCTCGCCAAGCCGTTCGGGATGCGCGAGCTGGTGGCGCGCGTGCGCGCGCTGCTGCGGCGGCCGCGCGCGTCGCAGATTGCCGCGGCTGCGGCGGCGCCCGGCTCGGCCGCGGTGACGCCCGATGTCCCGAACAGCGAGCGGCCGGTCCACGTCCACGGCATCGAGATCGATCCGGCGCGCCGCCGGGTCCGGGTCCGCGGCACGGAAGTGGAGCTGACCGCGCAGGAGTTCCGCCTCCTCTACCTGCTCGCCTCGCATCCCGGCATCGTGTTCAGCCGCGAGGCGCTGCTGTCGCGGGTCTGGCCCGACCACACCTTCGTCACGCTGCGCAGCGTCGATACGCTGGTGAAGCGGCTGCGGCGCCGGATCGAGACAGTTCCCGGGGAACCGGGCCTCATCCTGACCATCTGGGGCAGCGGGTACAAGTTCGCCGATGTCTAACACCTTAGTCCCTTCGAGTGGAGCTTCGATCCGCTCGCTGATTCGACCGGAACCGGCATGATGCGGGGAGTTCGCGCCGATGGCATCTGCACCTGAAGTGAGCAGTGGGGCGAATCCCGCCAGGCCCCGACGCTGGTTCAGCAGCCTCTACTGGCGCATCGCGCTGGGCTTCATCGTCCTGCTCGCAGTGATGCTGGCGGTGCAGGCCGCGTCGTTCGTGTGGATTGCGGTGCAGACCGAACAGGGGCAGCCCGAACGCGTGGGGCAGGACTTTGCCGAGCTGGTCGCAACCGAGTTCGAGTCGGCGCTGACTCGCGATCCCTCACTCGATCTCAAGCAGTACGCGACGACCAAGCTCGCCACCTTCCATCGCCCGGCGTTCGTGGCGTTTCCGGACGGCACCGTCCTGGGACCTCCGGACGTCGAGGTGCCGCCGGGAATTGGCCGCTTCGCCGCCGGGATGCGGCGCGGTCCCGGCCCGCGACGGCCGCCGTTCGGTGCGCCTCCAGGAGCGGAAGGACGTCGCGGGCCGCCGGACGAGCCTGGCCACGGCCCCGGCCCGCCGCCGTCAGGTGAGATGCGCCGACGGCGGCCGCCGGGCGATGGGCCGATGTTCGGACCGCCGCCGGGCAGCCCGCCAATGTTCTTCCGCCGCCGGCTGGCCAGCGCTCCCGTGTTCAAGGGCGACGAAGTCGCGGCGGTCGTATTCGTGTCGCCGGTTGTCGGCGTGCGCGCGATCACCGAGCAGCTCGGTCCGTGGATCGCGATCGGCGCGGCACTGCTCCTGATAGGCGGCACCGCGGTTGCGGCGCTGCTGGTGTTCCGGCCGGCGCATACGCATCTTCGGGCGTTGGAAGAATCCGCACGCCGCTTCGGCGAAGGCGACCTCGCTGCCCGCGCGCCGACGGCTGGAGGGGACGAAGTGGCGGCGGTCGCAGTGGCATTCAACCGCATGGCTGACGATCTTGCGGCGAGGCAGCAGCAGCTGTCCGCGGCCGATCGCGCGCGCCGCCAGCTGCTCGCTGACGTATCGCATGAGCTGATGACCCCCCTGACAGCGATTCGCGGGTACGCGGAGACCCTGACGCTGCCGCAGTTCGGCCCCGCGGCGCCCGATGGCCAACGCTACGTGCACATCATCCAGGAGGAAGTGGAGCGCATCGAGCGGCTGGTCGGCGATCTGCTCGATCTGGCGCGTTACGAGGCAGCCGGCATCACTCTGGTCTCGGAGGACGTTGCCGTTTCCGAGCTGTTCGATCGCGTCGTCGAGCGACACGAGCAGGCGGCGCGGGAGAAGCAGGTGACGATCCAGGTGGCGCTGGCGAACGAAGAGATGGAGGTGCGCGGCGACGGTCGGCGCCTCGAGCAGGCGCTTCAGAACCTCGCGTCGAACGCGCTGCGGCACACGCCGCAGGGCGGGCGGATCACGCTGTCGGCGGAGCAGCAGGAGCACGCGACGCTTCTCCGGGTTGCCGACACGGGCAGCGGCATCCCGCCGGAACACCTGCCGCACATCTTCGATCGCTTTTACAAGGCCGACCCGTCGCGTTCCGCCTCCGGTTCTGGGCTGGGCCTGTCAATCGTCAGGGCGATCGTCGAGCGTCACGGCGGCAAGGTATCAGCGCGCAGCGAAGCCGGTGCCGGGACGACGTTCGAGATCACGCTGCCGCGGTAGGCGGGCTTCGCCCGCGGGGGGCTACGCCTGCAGGCTTCGGTGGGCCGGCTTCGCCATCAGGATTGGCAAGGGAACCGTTTGCCGTCGAAGCAGCTAGCTGAGAATTGACCCGGCGGTGCTTTGTGTTCTTGGTGTTCCCCGCGCGAAGCGCCTGACGGCGAAGCCGGCCTGCCGCAGCCCTACCGCGCGAGCGCGGCCTCTTCGGCGCGGCGTTCGGCGGCTCTGAGCAAACCCGCAAACACCGACTGGATGAGCGCGGTTTCGTCGGCGAGGACGTCGAACAGATCGGCGCGGGTGAAGCGGAGCGCGGTGCTGTCGCCGTCGGCAGAGAGCGTCGCGCCGAGCGGCTTGCCGCTGAGCGCCTGATACATGCCGATCGTGTCGCCGGAATCGGCCGTCTGCCTCGTGCCGTCCGGCCGGGTCACGGTAATCGTGCCGGTCAGCACGATGAGCATCGACGGCTCGGTCACGTGGGCGAGCGGATCGGCTCCGGCCTTGAGGGTGACAGGCCGCGCGCAGGCCGCGAACCGAAGCAGCTGCGCCCCTGACGCCGCCCTGAGCAGGGGCGAGCCCTGGAGGAGCAGAACGCGATCGATGGCCTGGAGCCCGCTTGCCGCCTTGCGCTGTACCTCCGCCGAGAGCTGGCCCGGTATCAGCACCTCGGAGCCAAGCTCGGCGCGGCTCTCGATGATCCAGCGCATCATGCCTTCCGCGAGCTCGACGTTCTCGGCGAGGAGCGACAGGAACGCCTCGGTTCCGATCGACAGCGAAATGGTCGGCTCCAGCGCCCGCACGCTGCTTCGCATCGGGTGCCCTTCGAGGATCTCCTCGAAAGCGAGCGGGGCCGGTGCCGTCTTTGTGTCCGGCGGCCCGGATTCCGGAGCGATCTCCACGTGCCCGTCGAGCACGAACTGCAGCGTGGCGGGCGCCGTTCCGCGGGCGTAGAGCAGGCGTCCGGCCTCGTGCCGAACCTGCGCGCCGAGGGCGGCGATTCGGAACAGCTCGTCCACGGAGGTGAAGTCGAACAGCGGCAGCCGCCGCAGGATGTCCACGAGGACGACGGTCGGCAGCGGCTCCTTCCAGATCTGGCGCCGGCGCTCGGCAGGCATCCGCGACGCGGCCAGCGCCCACGATGCCGCTTCGAACACCTGCCAGTCGCGGGCGTCTCGGTGCTCGAGCACGTGCTCGAGATCGTCGGACAACGACCAGAGACCTTTCTCCTCGATGAGGAGAATCGCTGCCGCGGCGACGATCTGGTTGTCGTCGTGCACCAGCTGCGCGAGCGAGTCCTCGAGATCGCGGGCCCGCGTCTTGTAGATGACGTTGCCGCGGCGGACGCGCTCGTCGGCCGGCATGTCGTCCACGAGCAGCATCACCCGCCGGCGCACCTCGCCGGTGAGCATGTTGTCCAGCAGCTCCAGAGCGCTCGAGCGATGCCGGGCCTCCGGCGACTTGAGCGCGGTCGAGACAATCGACACGTCCCGGGCCGGGGAGATGAGGCCAAGCAGCTGGAACACGCGGTCGACGGCACGCTTCCGCTTCTCCTCCAGCACGCGTGCGAGGAGCGCCGTCGGGCTGACCGTGCCGGTACTGAACAGGTTTGTGTACAGCGTCAACGCGCTGAACGCGCGGCCGGCCTCGGCGAGGACGTGCTTCTCAATGGCCTCACGGTTGATGGCCAGCTCCGGATGGTCGGCGTGGATCCGCTCCAGTGCGGTGATCGCCTTGAAGCGGAGGAAGCCATCGTTCCCGTCGAGTGCGGTGATCAGCGCCTGCACCGAGGCGTCGGAAGGAATCCGCGCGAGCGTGGACGGCACGTGGCGGCGCACCCACAGGTCTTCTTCCTGGTCGCCGAGGAAGTAGGCAAGGGTCGGCACCACGGCCTCGCCGTAGCCGACGAGCACCTTGCGGGCCGGTTCCTTCAACCGCCGGTTCCGCATCAGGCTGACCAGCGTCGGCACGTACAGGAAATCGTCACCGCCGATCGTGCCGGCGCTGTTCACCGCGGCGCGGGCGACGAAGTAGTTGTCGTCGTACAGCAGCGGTACGAGCAACGGCCGGAACCGCGAGTTGGTGACCAGTCCGAGCGCCCGGGCCACCTGCCGCCGGAGCTCCGCGGACGACTCGCCGGCCTCGCTGGCCAGGTGTTTGAGTTTTTCGTAGGCCTTGTCGGCGTCCGACTCGACGTCGCTTCCGGCCAGGGCCGCCGCGGCTGTCACCACGAGGTTCGGGTCGTGGTGGTCGAGATACGGACGCATCACGTCTACGGCCGCTTCGCCGCGCAGCGTCGCCAGCGCCCGGGCGGCGGCGAGGCGGACCTCGCCGTCCTCGTCAGCCAGCGCCCGTTCGACGCCGGGGAGCCAGCGGTCCGCGTGCGCCTGGTCGGTGTAGCGGGCGAGCCGAAGCGCCCGCGTCCGGACCTCCGGCGAATCGTGACGGAGCAGGAGCGGGGTCACCAACTGGCGCTTGTCGAGCGCCTCGAGCATGTCGATCGCGTAGATCACACGCCGCGGATCCTCATGAGAGAGCTCGGTCAGCAGCGTCTCGATCGACGACAGGTCGGCCGAGTCGAGCCGCAGTTCGGCCGGGCGCACGTCCTGCTGTTCGATGCTGCGCCGGAACGCCGCCATATACTCCCGCCGCGCGGTCAGCGCGAAGGCGCCCCAGATCACCATCATCGTGACGCTTGCGTAGCTCAACTGCCGCCACCCGAGGTCCAGTCCCCAGTCCTGAACGAGGACGAGGAGCATCAGCGCCCCAAGACCCTTCGCGACCCGGTCCACCGTAACGTCGATGAACGGCTTGGCCTGATACTTCACGTCCACCGGCAGCGGCAGGAACAGGATCTCGCGCGTGGTCTTGTCCACCGTGTAGCGCAGCGAGGTGTCCATGATCCGCGCCAGCCCCGCGGTCCACAGAGCGCCGTTGAACAGCATCAGCATGCCGGTGACGCTGTCCACTACCGGCAGGATCATCAGCGCGAAGCCGATGCCGAGGAAACGATGGATGCGGCTGGTCAGCAGCACCTGGACGAGGAAACCGATGATCGACAGATACGCGGTGATCTGCGCCAGGAACCCGGTGACCGCGTCGACGTTCTGGGCACCCTTTGACTCGGCCGCCGCCATGTTCAGCTGCTGCTCGATGATCGCCGCCCCGATTGCCGCGAACCCGATCACCATGGCGATCGTTTGCAGGTGCTTCGACGATCGCAGCAGCCGGATCGCCTCCGAGCCGCTCACGCCTCCTTCTTCGCCGGTCTTGCTGGCGTCGCTGCGCCCGGCCGCCGGCTCGCGCGAGACCACCCAGGCCACCGTCAGCGTGCAGACCGCCAGCGTGACCGCACTGACCAGGAGCACTGAATTCGTGCCAATCCGCTCGACCACGGTGGAGGTCATCGTCGCGCCCGCGAAGCCGCCAAGGCTCGAGCCGGCGCCGATGAACCCGAAGATCCGCTTGGCCTGGCGAGGGTCGTAGACGTCGTTGGCCAGCGTCCAGAACTGGCTGATCAGCAGGATGCCGATGATCAGGCCGAACAGGTAGAAGGCGACGGCGACGACGCGGCTCTGCGGCATCTGGCCGAAAAGCGCCCAGAAGGTCGCCATCGCGATGACAATCCCGCTCAGCGTGATTGGGATCATCCAGCGCCGCGGGGCCAGCCCGATTGCCCGGGTGTAGCCCTGCATGATGAACCCGATGACGATCCCGGCCCCGAACTGGATCCAGGGCAGGTTGTCCGCGCCCAGCTTCTCGATGAACAGGCCGCGCGTGACCGGCTTGATCATGTTGTAGCCGGCCATCGCCAGGAACGAATACAGGAACATCAGCAGGACCGTCGTGGCTTCGCCCTCACGGAGCTGCACGACGGGGCGAAGCAGGCGGGCCAACACTCGCGCGATTCTAACGCAGAAGGCAAGGTAAACTCTCCGCACCCTCGGCATGATGCCGCTCCTGACGCGTCTGCTTGGCATGAACGCCCGCGAGCTGCGCCGCGCGGTCCCGCTGTTCGCCTACCTGTTCCTGACCATGGCGGGCACGGTGGCCAGCAAGGCCGCCCGCGACGCGCTGTTTCTGGAGCGCTTCCGGGCCGTGGACCTGCCATACGCCGACATCGCGATCTCGGTGCTGGTCGGAGTCGTCGCCTCCGCCTACATCCGGGCCGGCGAGCGGGTGAACCTGCGGACGCTCCAGCTCTCGAGCCTGTCGCTCTTCGCCGCCATCGCGATCGGATTCTGGTGGTGGTCCACGGTGCCAGGCCAGGAGAGCCCGACCCTGTTCCTCGCCATCTATATCTGGGTCGGCGTGCTGTCGGTCCTCGCGCCGGCCCAGGTCTGGATGCTGGCCAACTTCGTGTTGACCACCCGCGAAGCCAAGCGTGCGTTCGGCCTCGTCGGCAGCGGGGCGATCCTGGGCTGGATCGTCGGCGGCCTGGCCACGCGGCTCGCCGTCGGGAAGTACGGGACCGAAGTGATGCTGCTCGTGACGGCGGCGTCGCAGATCGTTTGTGCCGGCCTCGTGGTCCAGATCTGGCGCCGGCGTCCGCGGTCCGTGGCGCTGGAGGGGTCGCTGAGCGGCGACGGCCCGAGCGGCGGGGTCCTGGCCGCCCTCGAGATCATCGCCAAGTCACGCTACCTGAAAGGCATCGCTGCGGTCGTCCTGCTCTCCTCGCTGGCGACCACCGTCGAGGCGTGGCAGTTCAAGGCCATCGCCAAGAGCGCGATCCCGGACACCGACCAGCTCGCGATGTTCTTCGGCACGTTCAACATGGTGGCGGGGGTCGCCTCGCTGCTCCTGCAGCTGCTGCTCACGGGCCGCGCGCTCCGCAAAGGAGGGATCGGTCTGACCCTCTTCATCGTCCCGGTGGCGCTCACCGTCACGTCCGTCGGCGTGCTGCTGACCGGCACGCTCATCGCCGTTACCCTTCTTCGGGCCAGCGATCAGGTGCTTCGCTACTCCATCGACAAGGCGACCATCGAGCTGTTGTATCTTCCCGTCCCGGCCGCGGAGATCTTCTCGGTCAAGTCGTTCATCGACACGGTCGTCTACCGGATGGGCGATGGCCTCGGCGGCCTTGCGGTCCTCGTCTTCGCCACGGCCCTCGGCTGGAGCCCGGTCCAGATGTCGTGGGTCTGCCTCCTGCTCCTTGCCGGGTGGATCACAGCAGCCACCGTAGCCCGGCGGGAGTACGTCGAGAACCTCCAGGACAGCATTCACCAGCACCGGCTCGACGCCGAGCGCGATGCCGCCCCCATGCTCGATCGCGCCGCCACCGACATGCTGACGGCGAGGCTTGGCGGAGAGACCAACGAGATCGTTTACGCCCTCAGCCTCTTCGAGATGGCGCACGACCGCGCCATTCACCCCGCCGTCCGCGGCCTGCTCAGGCACCCGGTCCCTGAAGTGCGGCGGCGGGCGCTCGCGCTGCTCTCCCGCGCCGACGACTTGTCGGTGACGGACCAGGTCCAGCAGATGCTTCGCGACCCCGACCTGGAGGTGAGGACCGAGGCGCTGCTCTACCTCACCGAGCACAGCAACGTCGATCCGCTCGCCAGCCTCGAGTCGGTCGGCGACTTCGCCGACTTCTCGGTGCGTGCGTCGATGGTCGCATTCCTGGCTCGGCCGGGTCGCGCCCAGAACGTCGAAGCCGCGCGCATGATGCTGTCGACGATGGCCGAGGAGCAGGGCGCAGCCGGCCGGCGCACGCGGCTCGAGGCGGCGCGGCTGGTCGGTTTCCTGCCCGACATCTTCGACCGCGAGCTGCGGCTGCTGTTGCAGGACGAAGACGTGGAAGTGGCGAAGGCGTCAATGGTGGCTGCGGCCCGGCTGAGCAAGCGTATCTTCGTCGGGCGCATCATCGAGCGGATGCAGGAGCCGGCCCTGGCGGGGACGGCGGTCGAGGCGCTGGCGGCGTTCGGCGATCGAATCGTCGGAACCCTGCGGGATGCGCTGGTCGATCCCGAGATGCCCCAGGATGTTCGCCGCGAGATCCCGACCGTGCTGCAGGAGATCGGGACACGCTCGGCCCAGAACGTCCTCACCGAGAGCGTCCTCGACAAGGACGTGGTACTCCGCTACCGGTGCATCGCCGCGCTCAACAAGCTCGGCCAGCTCCACCCGGATCGGCCGGTCGATCGGAAGATCGTCGAGTCGGTGCTCGCCGCCGAGATCCTCGGCCACTACCGCTCGTACCAGGTCATGGGTTCGCTCGAGGGCTCGCTCAACGACGCTTCGACGCCGGTACGACAGGGTCTGCGCGAGTCGATGGAAAAGGAGACCGAGCGGATCTTCCGTCTCCTGAAGATGCTCTATCCCGAGCACGACCTGCACAGCGCCTACGTCGGTCTCCAGTCGCGCGATCCGGTCGTCCACGACAACGCGCTCGAGTTCATCGACGCGGTGCTGCCGCCGGAGATCCGGGCCGTGCTGATGCCGATCATCGACCGCGAGGTGTCGACTACCGAGCGCATCGAGCGCGCCAATCAGCTGCTTGGCTCAACGATCAGCGGCCGCGAAGAGGCGGTCGAGGTGCTGACCAAGAGCGACGATCCGTGGTTGCGCTCCTGCGCCGCGTACGCGATCGGCGAGCTGCACATGCAGCGGTTCGCGCCGGTCCTCGAGGAATGGTCGACGGATCAGGATCCGCTCTTGCGAGCCGCGGCGCGTGAGGCACTCCACAAGCTCAAGGAGGCGACCGCCGTCGCCAGTCACGACAGCGTGATCTAAGAGGCCGCAGGCTTCAGGTGATCTAAGAGGCCGCAGGCTTCAGGCCAAACCTCAAGACCTCAACAGCGCCTCGGCCGCCGGCGAGTCGGGCCACGTCGGCAATGGCTTCGCGACATAGCCCGCGTGGGCGAGCTTGCTCTGGAAGAGCGCGGTCTGCGAGGCCATGAATTGCAGCCGCACGGCGGCGCGAAGCACGATGTAGAGCTGCCCGACGGCGAACCCGAAGAGCGGAGCGGACGCGCCGGGGGCCGCCAGGAAGTACGCGGCCGCTACCACCGCGGCGACAAGCAGGTTGAGCGCGTAGAGCCCGGCAGTCTGAGCGGGATGCCTGACGACGAAGCGGCAGCCGGCGACAATCGCGCCGATCATGCTGCGGCGGTCTTCGACGACAGCGCGAATCTTCGCGTAATCCACGATCACGTTGACCGCGCAGACCAGGGCCGTGAACGTCGCGTACAGTACGAGCCGGATTGCGAAGGCGCTCCGCTCGACAGTAGTGTCGTGTGTCAAGCGCTCGTACAGCTGTTGCAGCAGCCAGTGATGAACCTGCAGGAACAGGAACACGTAGGCGGGGGCGGCGAGCAGCGCGAGTCGCGCGAACCGGCCAGCCCACAGCCCGCACGCCGAAAAGAACGCGGCTGCGCCGATCGCGCGGTCGCGCGCCAGGCGATCGAGCAGCCCGCCGGCGAGGAACATCGACAGCAGCACCTGCGCGGCGACGATTCCGGCGAGCGCCGGCGGCAGCGATTTGTGGTCTGCCAGCCGGCTGAGATTGTCGAGCACGGCAGCGAATCCCAGGATCGCCGGCACGAAGCTCTGGCCGATGCCGGAGGCCTGAGCCAGGAACTCGTTCCACCAGTCGAAGTTGACGCCGGTCGCCGCGGTATCGGCCATCATGCTGGAGCCGAGGTGACCCTCGATCAGCGAACGCAACACCAGCGCCGGCCCCAACGCGAGCGCCAGCGTCGTCAGCCAGACGCCGATGACCAGCGCCGGCGCCCGTCGAACTCGACCCAGCCCTTCCCGAAACCGAGCGATCATCCGTGAGCCTTTTTGCCTTCTGCCTTTTGCCTTCTGCCTTTACGTCACACGAAGAACGCGTAGTTCATCAGAAGGTCCTGCAGCCACACGATCCAGGCAAGGGTCCAGCGGTCGGCGGCCTCCCCGGCCTTCGGCTTCAGCGTGATGCTGTTGTTCGTGTAGTTCACGTCGAGCAGCAGCACGCGATCGGGATCGACTTGTAGTGAGACGGCTTTCGACGGCTTGACGTATTCGAACGGCTGCCATCGCGACTGGCCGTCCCATTTCTCGCGCACCTGCTCGCCATTCTCGAACGTCACCAGCACGTCGACGGGGAAGTGCCCCTCGCCGATGCGGCGAACGACGACGGTGGTGTGGAACTGCTTGTCGTCGTGGCTCTCGTGGAACGTCGGCGGTGTCGCCGCGGAACCGTCATCGAAGCCGCGGGTTTCGACCTCGACGCTGTCCAGCCGCTCCGCGGCGTAGTCGTACACGTTCGCCGTGGCGTACGCTTCCTCGAAGAACCAGCGCAGGTCCTGCCCGGTCTCCTCGTTCAATGTCGAAAAGAAATCGTCGGGAGTCGGATGTTTGAACCGGAAACGCTCGAAGTAGGTGGCCATCGCCATCCGGAGCTTGTCCCAGCCGACGAGACGCTCGAGAGTGTTCAGCCACAGCGCGGTCTTGCTGTAGGTAATCAGGTAATGGGTTCCCGGCCAGTACTGATACGTGGGGGTAATCGGGGCGTCCCGGCGCGCTGCCTCGCGGTAGCCATTGATGTCGTTGTAGTCGGTGGCGCGCGACAGCCGGATGTCGCGGAACTGCCATGGAATGAACCCACCGAAGAATCGCTGCACCAAGAAGTCGGGTTGAAACGCGACGTCCTGGACCCGGGCGTCGGAGAAGGTGTTCAGCCCTTCGTCCATCCACGCCGCCATCACTTCGTTGCTGGCGACGATGCCATACCAGAACTGGTGGCCGGCTTCGTGAACGGTCACCGCCTCCGGTTCGTTGCTGCCTCGCGGCGCCAGCCATCGGCTGCCGGCGGTAAAGAGCGTCGGATACTCCATCCCGCCACTTCCGCTGTGCCAGGCCGGATCGACGATGGTGATCTGCGGGTAGGGATAGGCGCCGTACCACTCTCCGTAGTACCGCAGCGCCGCGCGGGTCGCGGCGAAGTGCCGCTCTTCCTGGCCGGCGTGCTCTGGCTGCAGCAGCAGCCGCATCGTCACGGGAGGCAGCGTCGGGTGCTCGAATCGGGCCTCGCGCTCCAGGAAGTCCGGGCTGGTCGTCCACGCGAAGTCGTGGACGTCCTCTTGCACGTAGCGGTGGACAGTCGTGTTGTCCCCGGCATCGGTTCGCGATTGTTCGCGGCCGGTCGCGCCGACAATCCAGCCGCGCGGCACCGTGAGCCGTACGTCGTAAGCGCCGAAGTCGGCGTAGAACTCGGTGTTGGCGAAGAACTGCCGGGCGTTCCAGCCATCTCCCTCGAAGGCGCCGAGCTTCGGGAACCACTGGGCGACGAAGAAGTAGTTGCCGATGCCGCCGGTGCGGGCGAAGGTCCGGGGAATTTGCGCCCGCCAGCTGATCGCCATGCGGACGCTCTGGCCTGGAGGCACGGCCACCGGCAGGTCCGCGGCGGCCAGCGATCGGTCGGCGCGGTTCTGGTCGGTCGGCGAGATGTAGCGGAAGCTCGCCAGCATGTCCGCGCCCGGCGTGCCGTCAGGATTGACCAGGCGCAGCTCGGTGACCTGCTGCCAGCCGAAATCGCTGGCGCTGCGCTCGGCGAGCTCGTCGCGGCCGAGACCCGCGAGCGCGCGCTGCCTGAGCCACGTCGAATCGGTGTTCCGCCACGCGTTCCAGTAGAGGTGCAGCCGGATCGAGTAGGCCGGAATGGTGCCGGGATTGCGCCAGGTCACGACCTCGCGCCCGGTGATCGTGCGCTCCGCCGGATCGAGCGTGGCGTCGATGCTGTAACTGGCGGTCCGCGGCGCCATCCCGGCGGCGTCCTGGGCACGCGTGCGATCGTCGCTGCCGATCGCAATTGCAAACGCGATCAACAGAGCGGCGAGGCATCGGTCTCGTCGGGATCTCATCGGGTCCGTCGCCCATCCTACACTGCGGGCGGCTTATACTTCCGGGGATGTCGACGCGTCGCGAGTTCGTGCAATCCACGCTGGCCGCACTGGCCACGATGGGCATCCCCGATCACGTGTGGGCCCTGCAGGCCGGCGAAGAGCTGGTGACCTTCACCGATTACACCGACGACTTCAAGATCGAAGCGCAGGCGAGCAACCCCACGGTGCGGTGCGTCGATCTCCGGAACCTTACGAACTGGATCACGCGAAACGAGGACTTCTACGCGTTCCACCAGACCGTCACGCCGCAGGTGGACGCCGCCTCGTTCCGCCTGCGCATCGGCGGTTCCGTCGAGCGGCCGAAAGAACTCACGCTTGCCGAGATCATGGGCCGGCCCGACAAGCGTGACGAGCCGGTCACGCTCGAGTGCTCGGGGAATTCCACGCGGCCGACCCGCATGGCGGGGCTGCTGTCGAACGGGGTGTGGACGGGCGTTCCGCTGGCGGCCGTGCTCAAGGAGTGCGGCGTGAAGCCAGAGGCGCGTGAAGTGGTGTTTCTCGGCGCGGATCTCGAAAAGGAGAAGAAGTTCCAGGCCGGCAACCGCGAGTACACGGCACCGCACGGCCGCAGCATCTACATCCAGGATGCGCTCGCACCCGAGGCGCTCCTGGCGTTCCATCTGAACGGCCAGCCGCTGCCGGCCAAGAACGGTTTTCCGCTGCGATTGATCCTGCCCGGCTGGTACGGCATGACGCAGGTGAAGTGGCTGTCGCGGATCGAGGTGCTCGATCGCCGTTACGAGGGGCAGCACCAGGTGCGGAATTACCTGAGCCTGCGCGCGGTGGACACACCCCAAGGGCCGATCTGGCTGGACCAGTCGATCAGCAAGACGCACATGAAATCGATCGTCGCGCGCGCGGCACGCCGCCGGTCCGGCGAGGGCTGGGCGTACCGGATTTCGGGACCGGCCTGGGGCGGGCAGGTGCCGATCGAACGTGTGGAGGTGCAGATCGACAGCGGGCCGTGGCAGAAGGCAACGCTCGACCCCATCAAGGGAAAGTACGCGTGGCGGCTGTGGGCGCTGGAGGTCAAGGACCTTGCCCCAGGCAAACACGCCGTGGTCTCACGCGCCGTTGACGCGAATGGCGCGATTCAGCCGACAGACGAGGAGCGGCGCACGCGGATCGCGAGCGGCCGCGAGGACAACACCCAGTGGGTGCGCGAGATTCTGGTGAGTTGAGGTGGCGAGCGCCGGCTGCGCTGCGATGGGTAGGCTTGCCGAGAGCGGCCGTGCCGCGGTCCGGGCTCAGGGAAGGCCGAGACGCTGGCGCTTCAGGAACAGGCCCTTGCGCGACAGGCCGAGTGACTGCGCCGCGCGCTCGACGTTGCCGTTTGCGCGCTCCAGGGCCTGGGCGATGAACTTGCGTTCGACGTGTTCGAGCGCCGCGGCGAGCGGTTGATCCGTACTGACCCTGACGGAGTCACCCTCGCGCGCGACATTGGCGCGGGACCGGCGGATCCCGGCGATCTCCGACGAGAGGTGATCGGGCATCACGACCGCCCCCGGCTCGGTAAGGGCCATGAGCCGCCGTAGTTCATTGACCAGCTGCCGGGTGTTGCCGGGCCACGGAAAGATCGTCAGGAACTCCATCGCATCGTCGGAGAAGCGCAGCGGCTCGCGCTGTCCTTCGCGGGCCAGGCGATCGGCCAGCGCGCGGACCAGCAGCGGAATCTCCTCGCGCCGCTCGCGCAGTGGCGGGACCGGCAGACGGACGACGTTGAGGCGGTAGAAGAGGTCCTCGCGGAACCGGCCCTCGGCGACGAGCCGCTCGAGCGGGGCATTGGTGGCGGCGACAACACGGACGTTGACGTGGGCCGGATGGGTTTCGCCGAGCGGGAAAATCTCGCCGGACTCGAGGAACCGCAGCAGCTTCGGCTGCACGTCGAGGGGCATCTCGCCGATCTCGTCGAGGAACAGCGTGCCGCCGTCGGCGGCGCGAATCATGCCGGCGTGGTCGGCCAGGGCGCCGGTGAATGCGCCGCGGCGGTATCCGAACAGCTGAGCGTCGATGGTCTCGCGCGGGAAGGAGGTGCAGTTGAACGGCATGAACGCCGCCCGGGCGCGGCGGCTGGCGGTGTGCAGGGCGCGGGCGAAGACGTCCTTGCCGCTGCCGGTTTCGCCGGTGATGAGGACGGTGACGTCGGTCGGCGCCACCTGCCTGGCGATCCGAACGAGATCGATCATCGTCGGCGAGGCATAGACGATGCCGAGCTGTTCTTCCGGGGATTCGTG